>NZ_DBTD01000006.1:81943-225908 GCF_002306875.1 Spongiibacter sp. UBA1325 | reverse complement strand
CTCTCCCAGCTGAGCTAATCACCCCTCTCAATCGAGTGAGGCGCATTCTACAGTAATCGCTTTTCTTGTCAAACCTCTCCGATAAGTTTTTTTAAAATTTTATGAAAAAAACGCTATCCAACTGATTTCGCTTATTTTTCGTACAAAAGGAAGCTCATTAATTGTTCATTCTGCACAGCAAATGAACAATTGGATTTAGCGGCATGCTGTACAGCTTATACACAGCTGATTACCATAGCCGCCCCACTCGTTCAGCCAGAGATTAATCTGTGGAAATTTTCAAAGAATTTACTTTTGAAGCCGCTCACCGCCTACCCAACGTTCCCGAAGGACACAAATGTGCACGACTGCATGGGCACAGCTTTCTATTACGCATAGTGGTCGGCGGGGAACCTGATAGCCACACTGGCTGGATTATGGACTTCGGTGATATCAAAGCTGCCGTTAAGCCGATTATCGACCAATTGGATCACTACTATCTCAACGACATCCCCGGCCTAGAGAATCCGACAAGTGAAAACCTGGCGATCTGGATTTGGCAGAAGCTCAAGCCGCAATTACCTGCGCTACTTCGGGTCGAGATGCGTGAAACCTGCACCAGCGGTTGCAGCTATGCGGGCCCTGGCGCGCGCTGAAATGCACCATCTATGAGCATTACCGTGCGCCACACTGCAACATGGTGGCGTTTGGTAACACGTTACATAAATCAACTATTGACGTAACACTTATTCACAGTTAGAGCTGCTGTAGCAAATGTGACAAGCTTAGCGCTCAAAAGTCATACAAAAAATCACAAAAACATCACAACCCATTGTTTTTATTGACTTTTGTAATAATGGCTAAATTTTGAACAATTTGTTACAAGGCCGATTCCATCGTACCTAGCGCCACAAACTGACAACTTACCCACTAACTTATCCACAGATTATGTGGAAAACTGGTAACCTCAGTGCAAAACTTCAGGCGTTACCATAGGAAATGCGTTAGACACAATCGCGCGCCCCGAATTTATTCAACAAATTTGTTATATGGGCAGCGCATGTAAGGGTAAATACGGATAAGTCGGGGCGACGGGGGCCCCGGCGATGATAGAGGGGGGATCAGGCCATCTCGAGCACGACTTTCCCGGCAATTTCACCCCGGTCAAGGCGCTGATGAATCTCAATAATGTCATCCAAGCGTGCGCGCTCGGCGATAACCGGCTGCAACTCCCCCGCAGCCAGCATGGCAAACAAGGCGCTTACATCGGCGATAAAATCATCGGGCTGTTTCTCACGCCGGGTTTGAATATTGTAGAACCGCGTTTTCTTGCCATCGGGCAGCAACTTCCACAGCCCCAGCAATTTGGCAAAGCCAAATATCACACTGGGCACGCTCTCCTCTCCCGTTGTCAGTTGCAGGGCGCCAAAGCCCACCAGACATCCCCCTGACTTAAGGCAGCGGTATGAGCGCGACCAGTTTTTGCCGCCGATGGTGTCAAAGACCGCATCGACGCCTTCGCCACCGGTTAAACGCTTTATCTCCGCCTCAAAGTCACTGCTGCGGTAATCAATATGGGTTGCCCCAAAACGCTCAATCACCTCTTTTTTAGACGCTGAGCCCGTGCCATACATTTTTAGCCCCATATGGCGCCCCAGCTCCAATAACGCCGTGCCCACGGCACCGCCGGCAGCGTGAATAAGGCAGCTCTGCCCCTCGCGCATATTGGCCTCGCGGGTCAACATTTGGTAGGCCGTTGTATATGACAGGATCATGCACACTGCCGACGCCGCATCTAAATTAGGCGGCGCGGGCACGACCTGGCTTGCGGGAACACAGAGATACTCGGTGTAGCCGCCGATCACTGGCATATCCGCCACCGCATCGCCCACCGCAAAGTCGCTAACCCCGTCACCAACGGCATCAACAACACCAAACCAGTCGTAACCGGGTGTAAAAGGCGGCTTCTCCTTCACGCCAACGTACTGCCCTTGGCGAATAATGGTGTCTGTAAAGCCGGTGCCAGCAGCCAGCACTTTCACGCGTAATTCGCCGACGCCGGGCTCAGGGAGTGCCGTTTCTCTTTTGATGACCAGTTTCTCCGGGCCACCAAAGGCTGTTAATTCCACTCGCCGGTACATACCTTTTCTCCTGTCGCTGACACTCAAACTAAAAAGAGGCCATTCGGCCTCTTCATAAGGGCTTGCTAAACGACGCTACGTCAGTAAGCCAACCAACCAGGCCAAACCAGAAAAGAACCAGGCTTTAATATCGCGCCACCACTGTGGTTGCTCACGAAGCTCTTTATTGATATTTGCCTGTTCAAGAATATACGCGTGAACGGCGTAGGCCTGCTCCTCGTTGAGTACATCGCCAAAGCCGACCATCCCGAGCTTACTCATTACCCCATCAAGCACGATGGCATTGAAATTGTCATGAAATGCCCGAGGCAAGTGACGAAGATCAGGGATCGCGCCATTCGAAATAACTTCTGTGCCGTGGCACGCGCTGCAATAGGCGTAATAGAGTTCACGGCCTTCGTTTAATACGGCCTCGTCTTCGGTCAGTCTCGGCGGCGGCTCGTGAAGCTGCTTTTCAGGATTGTCGGGCAAGGCACCCGAAGCGCCCAGCTTAAACGTAAGCACCCGGCTCGGTGGCGGCGCATGTTCTCTTTCCAGGCCGGCAATCAAGCCGAAGGCACCGCCCCATCCGACCAAAATAGTTACGTACTGCTCACCGTCTATTTGGTAGCTGACCGGGGGCGCCATAACGCCGGTTTTCGCATCGAAGGTCCACAGTTTGTCACCGGTTTTAGCATCGACGGCAATCACCTCGCCCTCGGCAGTGCCCTGGAAGACAAGGCCGCCTGCGGTCGCCAACAATCCGCCGTTCCACGTCAATTTATGAGGTAGCTCCCACGCCGCACTTTGGGTCTTCGGATCCCACGCCAGCAGGGAGCCGCGCGTCATTTTCGTGGTCATCAGCTGCGCCAAAATTGGGTCCGGCAGCGGCGGCTGTTGCAGGGGAATACCGAGGTTCCACTGTCCCCAGCGATGCAAGTAGTCCTGCACGTCTTCGTACTGGAACAAGCTGCTGATCGCAGGGATATACACATAACCCGTCTCGGGGCTGTAGGCCATTGGCTGCCAGTTGTGCGCCCCCATTGATGAGGGACGAATCAATTCAGGGCCGTCTGGGTAGCGGGCAATGTCGGTTTCTACCGGCCGCCCTGTCGCCATATCGTAATGCGTTGCCCAATTCACATCGGCATAGGGCTCGGCAGAGAGTAATTGGCCATTCTCGCGATCAATCACGAAGAAGAAGCCATTTTTCGGCGCGTGCCAGATCACTTTACGCGTTGCGCCATCCACCTCCATATCGGCAAGCATAATGTGCTGAGTCGCCGTGTAGTCCCATGTTTCGGCAGGCGTCTCTTGGTAATGCCAGAGGTATTCACCACTGTCGGGGTCCAGGGCAACAATGGACGAGAGGTAGAGGTTGTCACCCCCTTCGGGGCTGCGAACGCGGTGATTCCAGGGGGAGCCGTTACCCACGCCAATGTAGAGCTGATCTAACTCATCGTCGTAGACAATGCTGTCCCACACGGTGCCACCACCGCCGTACTCCCACCACTTGCCCGTCCAGCTCTCGGCAGCTTTGCGCATTGCATCGTTTTCAAAGCCATCGGCGGGGTTGCCGGGAACGGTATAAAAGCGCCAGCGCAACTCACCGCTGTCGGCATCAAACGCACTGACAAATCCGCGCACGCCATATTCAGCCCCGCCGTTACCAATAAATACCAAGCCTTTCGCAACGCGAGGCGCTCCGGTAACGGTGTAGGGGTAGGCCTTGATATCGGCGCTTTGCACCTCCCAAATCACCTCGCCGCTGGCAGCGTCCAAGGCGATCAAGCGCGCATCCAGACTGCCTACGAAGACTTTACCTTCGTAAACGGCAACACCTCGGTTAACGACATCGCAGCAGGCCATTTTTGCCCATTCGCGAGGCACTTTCGGGTCGTACTTCCACAGCAGCTCGCCACTGCGCGCATCGAGCGCGTAGACCACACTCCAGTTGCCTGTTACGTACATCACGCCATCAACAATGATGGGCGTTGCTTCCAAGCCCCGGTTGTATTCTGTGTCAAACGACCAGGCGAGCCCGAGATCGCTGACATTGTCGCGGTTAATCTGCGCAAGTTCGCTGTAGCGTTGCTCTCGGTAGTCCTTGCCGTAGCTGAGCCAGTTTTCATCAGGATTGCTGGCGATCTCGGCGGTACCCACCTCTTTGGCGGTAAGGGCAAATGCCGAGCTACCAACTACCATACTAGCGAAGGTCAGCAGTAACGCTGCCCAGCGATATCGATCTGTCATAGTGAGCCCCAGTGACTGTCGTTTATTATTGATTTATGTCGAGAATGGGGCCGTGACGCTCGCGTCTACTGCTTTTTAAGCCCGCGCATTCCCTTATAAAAATTGGCAATTTCTGCCAAGTCAGCATCGTAACCCCCGGTAGGGAAAAATGCCGGGCCCAAGCCCATTGTTTTTGTATTGCTATCCACATAGCCCAGGATCACCGGTACACCGGCGGCTTGCGCGATATGGTAAAAGCCGCCTTTCCAGCGGTTCACCGCGCTGCGTGTGCCCTCCGGAGTAATAATCAACATCATCTCGTCACGCTGACTGAATTCTTCAGCCATCTGCTCAACCATATTGTGGTTTTTGCGACGGTCGACGGCGATACCACCGAACCACTTCATAATGGCGCCGAGGGGGCCGCGGGGAAACAGGGTGTGTTTTCCCATCCAGTGGACATCCAGCCCCAGAACGAAGGCGATCACCATCATGGTTGGAAAGTCCCAGTTACTGGTATGCGGCACCGCGATCAGCACACATTTTTTGTGCTCTGGCTTTTCACCCAATATTTTCCACCCCAACAGACGCGTGGTGAGCTTGAAAAACGGCCGGAGAAAAAAGCGGATCAGCGCACTCTTGAAAATCGTATTTTTTTGCATTGATTATTATCACCGAGGCAGCATCTAAGGCGCTGCAGGTTACAGGTAGTTTACCAACAGAAGAAAGGGGAACAAGCTCGGTCGAGCAAAATCCCCCTTTCCTAAACGAATAGTAATCTTGGCTGACTAGTCTTTAAAATCTGGCGACTCGCCGTTTGCCGCGGAGATTGCCAGCATCGCGTCTTCTTGGCTGAGCATTCCCGCATTCCATGTGGCGACGTAGTTCAGGGCATCTTCGACACTGTGGTCGCGACTGTAACGGATCATTTCCTTGGTGCCCCGCACGGCCAGGGGTGACTTGCGAGCAATACTCTGCGCCAGCTCTGATACCGCCTCGATCATTTCCTCGTAGGAGTTATAGGCGGTATTGACCAGCCCGATACGCTCCGCTTCCGCCGCACCCACGTTGCGACCGCTCAGCGCCAACTCGCTAACACGGCCGGGGGAAATGAGCTTGGGAAGACGCTGCAAGGTGCCTACATCGGCAACGATGCCGATATCGATTTCCTTGATAGAGAACTGTGCATTATCAGCACAGAAGCGCATATCACAGGCGCTGACCATGTCGATACCGCCGCCGACACAGTTCCCCTGAATCGCCGCAATTACTGGCTTTCGACACAGTTCAATGGCCGTTAAATTGGCCTGTAAGGACTTGATATGGCGCCGAAACCATTCGATGCGACGACCCAGCTCGGGCTGTTTCGCCATGACCTCAGCCAAACCGGCAAACATTCCCAGATCGATACCCGCACAGAAATTCTTGCCCTCGCCGCACAATACAACAGCCCGAACGCTGCTCTCACCATCACACCACTCAAAGCACGCTTGAAGCTCGTTCCACATCGCCTCATTCATGGCGTTGGCTTTGTCGGGGCGGTTTAGCGCAACCCACGCCACATGCTGCTCCATACGCAGCGCCAGGGTTTCATATACGGGGGGTTCAACAATATTCATAGTCCAGTCCACTTCTCAACAAATTCGTTCAGCGCCACTGCGGGCAAGGGTTTGGCTGCGCCATCGCGACTGCCGACGTATAAAAATCCAATGACTTCTTCGTTTTCTTGCATACCCAGACCAGCCATAACCTGGGGGTCGAAGGCGTGGTCGCCGGTGCGCCAAATGGCCGCGTAGCCCAGCGCCTCAAGCGCCAACAAACTCGCATGTGCCGCGCAGCCAGCGGAAAGTAATTGCTCAATTTTTGGCACCTTTGGGTGCGCTTGCACGAGCGCCGATACCACCAGAATCATTGGTGCACGTAGGGGTTGGCGGCGAAAACGCTGCAAATCCGCTTCGCCAAGTGTCGGGTTTCGGCGTTTGGCAGCATCGGCGTAGAGCTCGCCAAGCCGTGCGCGCGCATCACCCTCTATCACTCTGAAGCGCCACGGCCGCAGGCGGGCGTGATCCGGGGCACGGGCCGCCGCGGCAAACACGTCGGCCATTTCGCTTTCACTCGGCGCCGGCTCAGCTAATTTGCTGGCAGAGTTTCGCTGTTGCAACAACTGTAACGCGTCCATCACTGCCCCTCTCCGACTGTCTGAGTATCAGCGAGGTTAACCGGCTCGTCAGCCCGGGATTCATAATAGGCTTTCATATTGAGGCTAATGGTACGGATGATTCCGCGAAAGGCGCCGGCCATCAGGCGACGATACAGGAGTCGCCCAAAACCTCCCCACCGCATATCAAACATGAGACTGGTCGTCAGCGCGGTTTGGCCATGTCCGGCGTCTTCGAGGCGATAGCGAAACTGGGCTTTTTTAAAGGGCGCGGCAGGCCCTTTATTCTCGCGGTGCAAGCGGATAACAAAGCCACTACCTTCACTCCACTCGGTAACGGTTTCATCCATCCAACGGCCCATTTTTTGGTGTACCCGACGGCTAGCACCGACGCCATGCCGCTGTTCACCATGGAGCTCACAGCGCAGCACACCGGGAACATAGTGATGGGCCAACGTCAGATCTTGCAGCAGCGCCCAGGCTCGATCTCTGGGCAGTTTAATCAGCACCCGAGAGCTCGCTTCGTGATTCATCTATTCTCGTCCTCTATTCTCGCATCCCTGACGGGACGAGTATTCAATCATGAATCCCGCGTTCTGTCTTGCTCGACACAAATGTACCGATATCTTGACGACATCTGGCGATAGGAGGGGTTTTTAGGGGAATGGCTGGGAGGACGATCTCAGCCCATGGCAAAGCGTTTATCGAAATCGGCCGCAAAACGGTCTATCCACTCGGCAGCAGCCTCTTCACCAGTGAGTGTGCGCCCTTCATTTTCGGCAACCTGTTGGCGATAGGCCTCAATCTGACAGACCTGTTCCACCATGCGAGCCCGGTAGGCGTCGCGACCCGAGCAGAACTCAATACCCAATTGGTATTGTTGGCCACGACGGCGACACCACACCACGCGGCCCAAGCCGGTGTAGTCAAACGACAGCGACGGCACGCGAAACCGGATATCACAACCGGGCTTTACCGGCGTTTCCACCTGGCAACACAGGCCCGCAACACTGACATCGCATGCTTGAGCAGGACAAACGCCCGGCTCTTCGATAACTTCGACATCAACCGGAATATTACTTGGGTGGCGTAAATACTCTCGCATCATGCTCCCCCTTTATCTGCCGATTTCTACACCGTCAGTTGGCCAGAAAAAAACGCACGGCAGCATCCGTAGTTGCCGGAGGGTATTTAGCCGATATCCGAGGGGTAACGATTCTTACTGCGCATCCTCACTGGCCAGCCAGGATGTGTAGGGCGATGTATTGGGCAGTTCCACGCGCTTCAGCCAGCCGGCAATGCCGATGCTATCGGCCTGTATATCCAGGTCATTAGATTCAAGCACTCCCTCGCCAAACTGGTAACGCACCGACAACTCACCGCGAAGCGCCGCCTCATCATAGGCATTCGCTTGAGCGACAGACTCTTCTCTGCGCTCGCAGTAGCCTTTCCAGGCGTGGCTGCCGTGACGCCCCCGCAATAGGCGCTCAGTAAATTGCGGCGACAACAGGCACACACTGGCGTTGTTACCACCAAAGCCTTTGGCATTAAGAATTGCCGCATCCATGCTGTCTTCTTCAAGTTCGAGGTGCGACATGGGCAAGTGCAGGTTGCTGCGCTGCACATCGTCGGCAATGTGGTCAAT
Source organism: Spongiibacter sp. UBA1325 (assembly GCF_002306875.1). Lineage (NCBI taxonomy): Bacteria > Pseudomonadati > Pseudomonadota > Gammaproteobacteria > Cellvibrionales > Spongiibacteraceae > Spongiibacter > Spongiibacter sp. UBA1325. The sequence continues at coordinate 217,774 of NZ_DBTD01000006.1, read as the reverse complement.
GGTGGTGATACCCGGCAGGATATTGTCGCGCCATATCCCCAGGCTGGAAACTAACTGATCGCCGGAGGCCGCGCCGATACTGTGACCCAGGTAGGCTTTAATCGCGGCGACAGGCCAGCGCTCAATCCCGAAGGCCTTGGCGGTTTCGTTAAGGATATGCGATTCACTCACACGGTTTTGCGGCGTGCTGGTGCCATGCGCCTGAACGAATGAGCGCGTCTTCAGCGCGTGCTCGCCAATAATCGCCCCTGCCGCTGAGGTTGCCTTGGCAACAGTGAGGTAATTCCCCACGCCCGGCGATGAAATGGACTTCTTATAGCCATCGGCATTTACAAAGACCTCGGGCACCGCGGCATGCACCTGCGCGCCCAACTCAAGGGCCAGCGCGTCGTCAAACAACACGACGAACTGACTCGCCTCAGCAATGGTAAACCCGCAGTTGCTGCTGAACGGTCGACTTGCCCTGCGGTAATCCGCTTCGCTACGCCCCGAACCGGCATCCAGCTTAAGCAAGTCAGCATCCGTGGCCAAGGCCCCCATGGTGGCGTAACCATCCATCACCCGCGGATCTATTCCCGCTTCTGCTGCCCCCACCACCGCAACGCGCACGGCACCACTGCGGATATCTTGCACGGCCTGACGCAGGTTGTAGAAAAACGTCGCACAAGCTCCCAAGCTGGGCCCAGTGCCACCGACATTCCCCAACACGTAGGCACTGACAAAATCGGCGGGCATATCGGCTAAGCCCAGTGCCAGTTGCTTGGAGCTAACGCGGCCACCGTTGGCACGCGCGGCCAGCAGACCGCCAAAGCCCGCATCATCGAGCTGCGCCATTGCCGAGCTGGCGTACACAGATATTTGGTCAGGGTGGACACTGGCGCGCACCGTATCCCAATCGACCCCCATCGACTGCAGGGCATCGGACGCCCCGAATACTGATAATTGCAAGCCCCGCGGATGGTTGCGGGCACTGTAGTAATTGCTGGGATCAAAGCCCGTTGGCAGTTGCCCCGCACTGGAAACATCCATTTTGCGATGCGTCGGCAACAGCATATCCAGTCCACCGTCGAGGGTAACCGCCACCTTACCGCCACCGATATTACGCAGCGCCCAGCCCTCAGGCACACGCTCGGGCAATTGCTTGGCGGAGGTCACAAACTCAAACTGCCCCGCTCCCCCTTCTAGGTGCAGTCGCTTGTTCCAGGCTACCTGCTCGACATCAAAAGCCGCGGACTCGATTTTGCGAATCAGGGTATGGGCCAGTATATGTTGGCGGCGTTCCGCCTCTGGCATGCGTTCATCCACGCCCATCAAGGCAGCAAGGCTTTGCAGGGTGCGCTGCTGCGCCGCCAGCGGCAGTGCATCAAGCACCAGACGGCGATAGCCGTGATGAAAAGAACTGCGCCCTGCAGGATTAACGCCGCCAAAACCAACAACCACGGGTAAATGACTCACTGACACACCACCTCAACAACACGACTCGAATTTTCAAGCCAGCAGTGTACGTAGCCAATCCCCGGCATATAGTGATAAATTGGCCATTAAATATGGCATTAACGACAACAGTGTCAACATTATGCAACGTCAACGACATATAGGCCTACTCGGCTTTAATCATGCCTTAGCCACCAGCCTCTGCCTGCCAATGGAGCTGCTGCAGTCCTGCAACCACCTATTTCTCAGCCGGCGGCAGAGCGCCCCTGCCAAACTATCGACGATTAGCCTGGAGCCCTCCCCTATCAGTGTTTCCGGGGGAATTCAGCTGGACGTCGATGAGGTATTGAGCGATGAGCGCCCGCTAAACGACTGGCCTCAGCCCGATATTTTGATTATTGCCAGCCGCTGGCGTCACCCGCTTCGCGGTGGCCCGCAGCGCCGGGATGTACAGCAATGGCTTCGCCAGCTGGCCTTGCGCGGCTGCGAAATTTGCGCCGTTGGCAACGCCAGCTACTTTCTCGCCGAGGCCGGTTTGCTCGACAACCGACCGGCGACCACACACTGGCACTATTTCGACGACTTCGAGCAACGCTACCCCAATATTCAAATGCAGCGCGACCACTTAATCACCCAGGCTGGCTCGCTGTACTGCACCGGCAGCGTGAATAGCGCCGCCGACCTGATTATCCACCTCATCGATCGACACTGGGGGCCGGAGATTGCACAGCGGGCAACACAGCAATTTTCGCCAGAAAGCCGCCAGCCCTTCGCCAACCAGGCCTACCGGGGCGAACACAGCGCACGCCACGGCGACGAAGTGATCGCCCTGGCTCAAAGCTGGATGCATCGACACCTCGCCGACACGATCAACATGAAAGAACTGGCTGAGCGCAGCGGGCTAAGTCAGCGCAGTTTTCAGCGCCGCTTTCACCACGCCTGTGGTCAGTCACCCCTGCAGTACCTGCAGCGCCTTAGGCTGGATGCCGCGCGAGAATTACTCAAGAATACCAACTTGGCTATCGAGGACATCAGCCCGCTGTGCGGCTATAGCGACGTCAGTTACTTTGGCAAACTATTCAGGCAGTACTATTCCATGACCCCGGGGCAGTTTCGCCGCAGCGTGCGACGCAAGCTCTTTGCCATCGATAGCGGCAACTGAATACTCATCAACACAGAGCAGAACAACACTGGCGACGCCCTCTATCAAGCGTCATAATCGCGATCCATTGAACCGCCGAGGAAATACCATGCCCGCTATTGGACGCATGAACACACTCACCGTCAGCCGTATTACCAGTGCCGGCACCTATCTGGACGGCGGCCAACTCGGCGATATTTTTCTCAATGCCCGCCAAAGCCCGCAGGACTGTAGCGTTGGCGACGCATTGGAGGTTTTCGTGCTGCACGACAACGACGGCAGCTTGATCGCCTCCCTACAACGCCCCGAGCTGTTGTGCAATGAAGTGGGACTGCTGCGGGTTGGCGCGATCACTACTGTGGGCGCCTTCCTCGACTGGGGGCTGAATAAGGAGCTATTGCTCCCCCACAGCGAACAGCTTGGCACCGTGCGAGAGGGTCAGGCGGTATTAGTCATGGTATACACTGACCTGCGCGGCAGACTGGTCGCCACAATGCGACTGGACAAACATATTGCCGACAGCCTGCACAGCCTCCCCGATAATGAGAAGCAGCGACTGAACAGTGGCGACCGCGTTAGCATTCACGTCGCGAACAAAACCGAGTTAGGCTATAAATGTGTCGTAAACCATTGCGTCTGGGGACTACTGTACGACAGTGAACTGAATAAGCCTCTGCGTCGCGGCGAGCGCTTATCGGGGTGGATACAGCGCGTTCGCCCGGACCAGCGCCTGGACTTAACGCTGAACAAGCCAGCCCGGGAGCGCGCGCCCGATATCGCCGAACTCATATTACGGCAGCTAGATGCCAATGACGGCTTCCTTGCGCTCGGAGACAAGAGCCCCCCCGAGGCGATCAAACGCATTTTCGGCGTCAGTAAAAAAGCCTTTAAGCAAGGCCTGAGCCGACTATATAAAGAACGAAAAATTATTATCAGCGACCGCGGAATTACCCTTAACAAGGGTGAATGAATCGCGATTGTATAGAGGGCATCCTTCCCATGCAGGACACCAGCTTTGTCGAGACCGCTACCATTCCCCTGCGCCTGAGCGCCATCGATAGCGATGGGTTTCCGGTGGTTTGCTCACTGTGGTTTTACTATCGCAATGGCTGCTTCTACTGCGCCAGCCATCGTTCATCAAAGATTATTCGGCTGCTGGAAGCCAACCCCAACTGCGGCTTTGAAGTCGCGGTGAACTCCATTCCCTATCGCGGCGTAAGGGGCAAGGCCGTTGCCGAGCTGACCAGCGACAGCCAGGGCGAAGTACTGTCGTCACTAATCGAGCGCTATCTCGGCGACAGCAACCGCGACCTGGCCAATTGGCTGCTAAGCCGCAAGGCCGATGAAGTGGCGATCTGTCTGCACCCCAAAACCTTCTCCAGCTGGGATTTCAGCGCGCGCATGACAGACTAAATCGCGAAGCGTTTTTTCTTTACCACAACGATTACTCACCGCCGCGCTTCAAGCGCTCGCCCAGGCTGGCCATCAGTACGTAAAACAACGGCACAAAAACCGTGGCCACAAAGGTGGCCATCAGCATGCCGCCGATCACACTTGTCCCCAGCGCAATACGGCTAGCGGCGCCGGCACCACTGGACAGTGCCAGCGGCAAGCAGCCCAGAGTAAAGGCCAGTGAGGTCATAACAATAGGACGAAAACGCAGGCGAACCGCTTCCATTGCGGCGTCCACAATAGCCATACCTTTGTCGCGCTGCTGCATGGCAAACTCAACAATCAAAATGGCGTTCTTACTCGCCAAGCCAATCAAACACACCATGCCAATCTGGAAGTAAATATCGTTATCCAGGCCGCGCAGCCATGCCGCAAGTACCGCCCCAAGCAAGGCAAAGGGCACCGACATTACCACCGCGGTCGGCATCAACCAGCGTTCGTACTGCGCCGACAAAATGAGAAAGACGATCACAATCGCCAAGATGAAGGCCTTGCTGGAATTACCACTCGACGACTTCTCTTGGTAAGCGCTGCCCACCCAGCCAATGTTAAAGTCCCGACCCAGCACCTCTGCAGCAACGCGCTCTAGCGCCGCAATGGCCTCACCGGAGCTGTAACCGGGTGCAGCCGACCCCAGCACTTTGGCGGCATTAAAGCCGTTGAAACGGGTGACCGCATCGGGGCCCACTACCCGCTCTACAGTTAATAGCGAGCCCAATGGAATCAAGCTGCCTTCCTGCGAGCGCACAAAGACTTTCCCCAAATCGTCCGGGGACTGCCGAAATTCCTCTTCGGACTGCAAATTCACCTGAAAGCTGCGCCCAAATAGCGTGAAGTCATTCACGTACAAACTGCCAAAGGTCGCCTGCATCGTGCTGAACACGTCGGCAACAGGAACACCCAGACTCATGGCTTTTTCCCGGTCTAGCGTCAGCTTGTACTGCGGTGTATCCATTTGGAATGTGCTGTATACGCGGCTCAACTCCGGCTGCTGGTTCGCCGCCGCCACCAAGCGCCAAACGGCGGCGTTTAAGTCTTGCAGGCTGCCGTCGCCCCGATTTTGCAGGTAAAACTCAAAGCCCCCTGTGCTGCTCAAGCCGATAATGGGCGGCGGGTTGAACGCCATCATTCGCCCGTCGAGCAGGTCCGCACCCAAAGCAGGTATCGCGCGGGCTTGCGAAATAGAGTCCATGCCCGGTTGCTCGCGCTCGGACCAGTCATCAAACATTATGAAAGACGCTGCAGCATTCGTCTTCAGCGTGGAGGCGAGAATATCGAAGCCGGAGAAGGTCATGATGGACTTGACCCCCGGCTGATCCAGAACGCGCGTAGCCATCGCGTCTGCAACCGCACTGGTGCGCGACAGGGAAGCCGCTGGAGGAGTGCTGTAGGCCATCATCACATAGCCCTGATCTTCGGCGGGCACCAAGCCCGCTGGCATACGCGAGAAGACCAACAATGTGACCGCCACAAGCAGGACAAACAGGCCAGACGCCCGCCAGCGATGACGCAGAAAACTGGCGGTAATACGAATATATAGCTCACGCAGCCAGTCAAAGGCTCGCTCAAACCCGGCAAGGAAGCCGTGGCGCGGCTCCTCGCTGTGGGCGTGTTGCTTTAACATTAGTGCGCAAAGTGCCGGGGTCAGGGTGAGCGCCACGATCCCGGAGAGCACCACCGACACCGTGATCGCCACAGCAAACTGCCGGTACATTTCCCCCGTTAAACCGTCGACAAAAATCACCGGCAGGAACACCGCAGATAGCACTAACACGATGGCCACCAGGGGGCCGCTAACCTCTTCCATCGCCTGGCGCACAGCGTCCATGGCCGAGCATTTTTGCTCCGCCATAATACGCTCGACGTTTTCAATCACGATAATCGCGTCGTCGACAACAATACCGATGGCCAGGATCAAGCCGAACAGCGTTAGCAGGTTGATCGAGTAGCCGAGAATATACAGCCCGGCGAAGGTTCCCACGATCGATACGGGGATCGCCAACAGTGGAATAAAAGTGGCGCGCACATTTTGCAGGAACAAAAACATTACCAGGATCACCAGCAGCAATGCCTCGAAAAACGTGGCAACCACCTCCTTGATCGAATGCTCTACAAATACCGTCGCGTCAAAAGCCAGTTCTATATCCACACCATCTGGTGCGTTTTCTTTAACCTTGGCCATGACCTGTTGAGCGGCCTTGGCAGTTTCCAGGGCATTGGCACCGGGGCGAAGATACATCGCCACGGGGACCGCCGGTTCGCCGTTAAAACTGCCGCGAAAGGAGTAATCTTTCGCACCCAGCTCAACCCTGGCAATGTCCCCCAAATGCAGGCTGGCAGAATTTGGCTCGGCGCGAATAATAATGCTTTCAAACTCTTCTACCGTCGCCAGCCGTCCTTGCGTGCTCACGGCATAGGTAAAGGGTTGATCGCTGGACACTGGCTCGGCGCCAAAACTGCCCGCCGCAAAATTGGCATTTTGCTCGCGAATGGCTCTGGCGACATCTGCCGGTGTCAGACCCAACTCAGCCAGTCGGTCAGGCTGAAGCCAAATACGCATGGAATAGTCGCGCGCGCCCATCAACCGCGCACTGCCAATACCCGGCAGGCGGCGCAGCTCATCGATAACATTGAGCAGCGCATAGTTGCTTAAATAGATGGCATCGTACTGGGGCAGTTCTGACGACAGCGAAAATATCATCAGGATATCGGTCGAGCGTTTATCCACCGTAATACCCAAACGCTTTACGGCCTCGGGAAGGCGGTTTTCGGCAACCGCAACACGGTTACTTACATCAATCGCAGCCTGGTCTGGGTCGGTGCCAGTCGCGAAGGTGATATTGATACTGACCCGGCCCGCCGCAGAGGCCTGGGTATTCATGTACAACATCCCTTCCACCCCGTTCAGCTCCTGCTCCAACGGGGCGGCAACGGTCTCAGCCAGGGTTTCCGCATTCGCACCGGGATAGGCGGCGGTAACAACGATCTGTGGCGGCAGGATTTGCGGGTATAGCGAGATCGGCAACTGACCGACCGCCGTGGCGCCGGCGATCAAAATTAGCAGTGACAGAACAATCGATAATACCGGCCGTTCGATGAAAAAACGCGCGCTCATTGCACGACCTCACTGGCTGGCTGAGACAGTGCCCCCACTTTCAATCGGGCGGGTTGGTCTGCAAAGTTGGGCTTGGGGCCGTAGTTGTGGGTTAATTCTATTCGCTGAGGCGCCAGTAACGATGACGGTCGCACGCGCACCAAGCCCTCTACCACCACTTCTTCACCCGCCTTTAAGCCGGCATCGACAATGCGCCCACCGTCCACTTCCAAACCGAGTCGCACCTGTCTTACCTCGGCGCGTTGCTGCGCATTCACTACATAAACGAAGCTGCCTTTCGCATTTTGCAGCACGGCCCGTTCGGGCAACACCAGGGCATTGCGGCTGTACAAACCCTGCAATCGCACCCGTACAAATTGCCCAGGCAGCAAGCTGCCGTCTGGGTTAGCCACGGTCGCGCGAAACTGCACGGTACCCGTACGTCGATCAATGGTGCTGTCGCTAAAATCGATATGCCCCAGGTGTGGGTGCTGCTGGTTACCGGCCGTCTCTATCAGCACGGCGCGCTGGCTCTCGTCGTAACTCAACTCACCATCCTTGAGCATACGCCGCAGTAGCAGCACCATTTCATCTGGCAGGGAAATGTTTACCCACAGCGGGTCTAACTGGGTAATGGTTGTGAGCAGGCTGTTATTCGGCCCGACCAGTGAGCCCTCGGAAACCCGCTCACGACTGGTCATGCCTGATATTGGCGCCCTCACTTTGCAATAATCTACATTGATCTGCGCAGCGCGCACTTCGGCCTCTGCCAGCTGCACTGCTGCCCGGGCCTGCTCCAGCCCAGACTCGGCATCGTCCCGGTCGCGCTGGCTAATGGCGTTGCTTTGAATCAGCTCGCTGGCACGTCGCCAACGGCGCTCTGCCGACGACAAACTGGCTCGCGCGTTCGCCAGCTGAGCACGGCTACGGCTCAGCGCAACTTCAAAAGGCGCCGCATCGATCTCGTACAGTAATTGGCCCGCCTCGACCCGCGCGCCCTCGGTATAGCGCCGGTGCAATAAGATGCCCTCTACCCGCGCGCGAACCTGAACCTCTTTAGAGCTTTCCATGCTGCCCGGGTACTGCCCGCCAACGGGAACATCTTCAGCTTTCAGAACGACCGTTTTCACTGGCTGTGCGCGCTCCTCTGGCGCTGGCGGCGGCGTTTGATCGCACGCAGCAACAAGCAACAGCGTTGTTACGGCAACCAGCACGTGGCGAAAATGGCGTGAATTTCCGATGCTGAGCAGCGGCGCATAAGCGTTCATAGGGGGGGACTTCCGAGCCAATCAATCAGGCCGGGTACTTTACATACATGCGTGCACGTATGTAAAGTACCCGGCAATTACAAAACGGTTATTTTCAACGGCAAGCACACCCTATGAGACGTTCGAAAGAAGACGCGGAAGCCACCCGAGAGAGCCTGTTAGGCGCCGCCGAACAGATGTTTGCGGAACAGGGTATTCACAACACCCGGCTCAGCGATGTGGCAAAGGCAGTTGGCGTGACACGAGGAGCCATTTACTGGCACTTTAAAAATAAGGATGAATTGATCAGCGCAATCATTGATCGCCTGAGCACGCCACTGGAAACGGCGATGCAAGCTCTGCTCAAAGAGGCGGCCTCGGGCACCATGACCCTGGAGGCGCTGGCAGAGACCCTGGTGTTTTCTTACCAACGCTTACTGGAAGTACCGGCGGCAGAAAAAATCACCCGTTTCGCCATGCGCTACAGCCTCTGCAATGAATCGCCGGTTGTCAGCGCCCAGCTCACTCGAAATCGAGACCAAAATATCGCCCGGCTAACGCAGATTATCGGTTACGCGCAGCAGCACGAGCTTGTGCGCAAGGATCGCAGCGCCCGCCAATTGGCACTTTATATTCGCGCGCACATTATGGGCATCTATCATCAACACCTGTCCTCATCGGAGCTTTACCCCAATGGACTCGAGGATATTCGCTTGTCGATCACCCTGCTGTTCGAAGGCCTGAAAGCCGACGCGTAATGTCTCGCGCCGGGGCCTGTTATGCCTTCTCAGAGGGCGCCGCAGCCTCCAGGCTCAATGGTAAACTGATAGTGAAAATACTGCCCTCGCCCGGGGTTGAAGAAACGGCAATTTCACCGTCGAGTTGTTGGCGAACGATACTGTAAACCAGATGCAAGCCGAGTCCAGCGCTCGCCGCATTGGAGCCGCGACGGGTAGTAAAGAACGGCTCAAAGATACGCTCGCGCACCGCATCTGCCATCCCCTGACCATCATCACTGAAGCGCAATACAACGGCTTGCTCCGCGCGCTCCACCGATAGGGTAATTCTCCCCTGCTGCCCCGCAACAAACGCGTGACTCAGCGCATTGTTCATCAAGTTGACGATAACCTGAGTCAATCCTCCCGGGACCGTTTCGATATAGATGTCGCGGGGGCACTCGAACTTCACGTCGTGTCCTGCGCGACGATAACTCGGAGACAGGTGCAGCAACACATCGTGAAGGTAGTCATGCAAGTTAATTTGCCGGCGATCCTCGGAGGACTGGTCCACAGACACCTGCTTAAAACTGCCTATCAAATTTCCGGCACGCTGCAGGTTATCCAGCACCATGGTTGCCGCTTCATTCATGCGCAGTAAAATGGCATTGCGACGCTGCTTGTCCGCTTCGTCAGGCACCAGCTCTGTAAAGGCCTCAAGTCGCTCCAGGTCGGCCTTAAATGTGGACTGCGCGGTGATGGCAATACCGATGGGGGTATTCAATTCATGAGCAAAACCGGCAACCATGCCGCCCAGCGCCGCCAGTTTTTCTGCCTCGACCAGCTGCCCTTGCGCATCGCGCAACTGTTTGACGGTTTCCGCCAGCTCGCGCCCGGATTCATCAGAGTGATACTTGGCCCCGGTCAACACCAGCAGCGACATCCCCAACAATCCAACAAACAATAACCCGGTGGCCAACACCCCCCAGGGCATCACCGAACGGCTGTCGACCAAGAATTGCTGATTGCCACTGATCTCGAGACGCCAGGTTTGATCGGCGAAGCCCAGCTCCCACACACGCCGAAATATCTCGCCTTTGCCATCACTCTCGCGGCCATCTGCGGCAAAAAGCAGCTGGGGCTTGCTTTCAGCACTCAATAGCCGCAGGGAAATACCCTGCAAACTCTCGCCCTGTAGGGCCGCGGACATCAAATCCCCCAGGCGAAACACGCCGGCAACATAGCCTTCCAACGCCCCATTTTTTATCACCGGGAAATAGACAACCTCGCCCAGCTGTTGCCCCCGCTCTTGTATCAAGCGTATCGGCGCTGTCGCCGAGGGCTCACCACTGGTGGCGGCCTTCATTAAGGCATTGCGGGCAATCGGATTAGAGCTGATATCGTAGCCATAGGCACGGCGGTTGTTGCTTAGCGGTTGTATATAGCGAATCACCACATAACTTTCGCGGCGCGACGCCCGCATCCGCGTGCCATTGCGATCGACCTCCGTAAACACCACGGGCTCGCCAAGCTCCTGGCTCATTAGGCGCTCGAGCTCACCCCTTTCTGAATGAGCTATCACCCGATTCCAGGCAATACCCTGGAAGCCAGGGTTGCGCTGCAAGGCCCCCTGAACAAAACGCCTGAAGTCCTCCGGCGTCACCTCAGATGACGACACAAAGAACGCCTGCGCCGCGTACAAGCTCTCAAAATAACTGTTCAACACCGCATCGCTACGCTGATACAGCTGCCCTGCGTGTCGCTCAAAGGCCGCTTCCTGACGAGCCAGCTCCCAACGGCTGGCAAATATATATAAAAGAACAATGACAACAGATGCCAATAACTGCACCCAAGGGAGCACACGGTTTCGACTTCGCCAAATTCCTCTGGGCTGGGCTCGGTAGACAAATATCAACGGGGCCACCAGCATCACCCCGAGGCCGTCCCCCACCCACCAGGTAAACCAGTTGTAGGGGATGTTTCCTGCCGCTAACGCGCCAGCCTGCCACAGTGCCGCAGTGCCCACACTGGCGTTGAGCATGCTGCCACCGCCGCACACCAACACAATAAACTTCAGCACATCGCTACTGGTATCCAGGGTGATGGGGTAACCAATGAAGCGGCGCAACAAATACACCGACACCACTGCCTGCAAGGCGGCACCCAGCGCGATAATAAAAGGCAGCTGGGCGGACGCTGCCCACGCCGCTATGCCTTCCCCCCACGCCAGAGCCCCGTAGCTATTTACCGCGAACGAGCCCAGCGCGACGGCAGGCCAAAATCGGTAGCCGTGCAGGAGTATCACCACCAGCGCAATACCCGCCGAGGGCCAAATCGCCGCGGCATACCCAGGCGGGATCGCCAGCAACAATGCCAACCGCCCAGCTAGAAAATAGCCGAGCGCCGTGAGCACGAAGACCTGCAGCGACGCTTTAGATATCTGCATTAGATGTCCGCACGTTGAGCGCTCAGACGCATGATTGACCTTCCTCCTACCGCGCACGCGGCAATGCCGCTGGCGCCGAGCTTTCGCCCACCACAAACCGTTAATACAACCGTAGTCTAGAGAAAAGCCCCCAGCGAACTAATAGGTAAATTCGCTTAAAACACCCTCGGGGGTATCGACATCGAGGATCGACGCCATCAGCCAAATGAATTAGGCCATAATGAAAATTTATAACAAATTGAAGCAATTAGCTTAAATTAGCGCACCGCGGTTTTATCGCTTCTTGGCGCTCAATGTAATATGCTATGCCGCTTTTACAAAACGCAACACCAAACCAAAATCAACAATGGATCTTTAAAGATGCTCTTAGGAATTCCAAAAGAACTCGCCTCTGGGGAGAATCGAGTTGCGATCATTCCGAGCGACGCCAAGAAATTGGTCCGCGCGGGAGCCGCAGTTCAGATTGAAGCGGGGCTCGGCTTGGGCAGCGGTTTTAGCGATCAGGAATACGTCGATGCCGGCGCAACCGTTGTCGCAGACCGCAATGCGGTACTCTCTTCAGCAGACGTTGTCTTGCGCATTAGCAAGCCCTCTATTGAAGAAATCAAGCAACTCAAAGCCGGCTGCATTCACGTCAGCTATCTGGACCCTTTCAACGAGCACGAGCTGATTAAGGCCTTCCGCGACCAGCAAGTGACGGCGATCAGCATGGAAATGATTCCACGCAGCACGCGCTCACAAAAAATGGACGCGCTCAGCTCCCAGGCCAGCCTGGCTGGTTATGTGATGGTGCTGCTGGCAACCACTAAACTGCCACGTATCCTGCCAATGATGATGACGCCAGCCGGTACATTGAAGCCCGCTACCGTATTCATCATCGGTGCCGGTGTTGCCGGTCTGCAAGCCATTGCCACCGCAAAACGCCTGGGCGCCAAAGTCGTTGCCTTTGATACCCGCGACGTCGTTGCCGAGCAAGTTCGCTCGCTGGGCGGCAAGTTCCTCGAGATCGACCTCGGTGAAACCGGGCAAACCAAAGATGGTTATGCCGTCGAGCTCACTGAAGAGCAGCGTCAACTGCAGCTCGAAGGTCAGAAGAAACAGATTGCCGAGTCCGACATCGTTATCACCACTGCCCAGGTATTCGGGCGCAAGCCGCCTGTACTGGTCACCAAAGACATGGTTGCTGGCATGAAACCCGGCAGCGTGATTGTCGATATGGCCGCGGAAACCGGCGGTAACGTCGAGGGCTCTGTAGCCGGCGAAACCGTTGAAGTGGACGGCGTAACAATCATTGGTAACGGCAACTGGGCTAACTACGTTAGCCGCGACGCCAGCCAAATGTACTCATCCAACCTTTTCAACTTGGTTGACGAAGGCTGGGATAAAGAAAAACAAGCGATGGTTATCGACTTCGAAAACGACATTCTGCAGGGCTGTGTGATTACTCACAGCGGCGAAATCGTTAACGACACCATCAAAAACCTGATTAAGTAGGAGACAAAGATGGAAATTGTATTTCTTGCTTTCATCTTGATGCTGTCGATATTTCTCGGCTTCGAGCTGATCAACAAAGTACCCGCAACGCTGCACACTCCGCTGATGTCGGGCTCAAACGCTATTTCCGGGATCACCCTGGTCGGTGCACTGACCTCAGCTGGTGCCGAGCACACTCAGCTGGCAACCATTCTTGGTACTGCCGCTGTCGCGTTTGCCACCATCAACGTTATCGGCGGCTATATGGTTACCGACCGTATGCTTGCCATGTTTAAGAAAAAAGAGGACGCATAAACCATGGGTACTGAATTGCTGGTCAATCTGTCCTATGTGGCAGCGGCCGTACTGTTTATTTTTGGCCTTAAAATGCTGGGCTCACCCGCCACGGCACGTAAAGGTAACCTTGTATCAGCGGTAGGTATGTTTATCGCTGTGGTCGTCACCCTGCTCGACCAAAGCATTATCGATTACAAGTGGATCGCCGTTGGTATCGCCGTTGGCGGTATTATCGGCGCCGTTGTTGCGCGCTCTGTCGCCATGACGTCAATGCCTGAGATGGTTGCGCTGTTTAACGGCTTTGGCGGTATCGCCAGTTTGCTGGTTGGCTGGGCCGCTCTGTACGGTATGGACGCCAGCACCTTCCAAATGATTACGATCGTTCTGTCGATCCTGATCGGTGGCATCACTTTCACTGGCTCTTTGATTGCCTACGGCAAGCTGAGCGAGAGAATGCCTGGGCGCCCACTGGTATTTGCTGGCCAGCGCTTTTTCAACATCGCGCTGATTGTTGCCATCATTGCTTGCTCAGTATTGTTTGCCATGAATCCCGACGTAAGCCTTTACCTCTACTTGGTAATTGGCCTGTCGTGTTTGCTGGGTGTCATGCTGGTAATCCCCATCGGCGGTGCCGATATGCCAGTGGTTATCTCCCTGCTTAACAGCTACTCGGGCCTTGCGGCCTGTGCCGCGGGTTTCGCGATCAACAACATCATCCTGATCGTTGCCGGTTCGCTGGTTGGCGCAAGCGGTATCATCCTGACTCAAATCATGTGTAAAGCCATGAACCGTTCACTGAGCAATGTATTGTTCAGCGGCTTCAGTGCGGTTGCAGGTGGTGGTGGCGCTGCCAAAATTGAAGGCGAAGCCAAGGCCATGTCAGCAGACGATGCCTACTACGTTCTGGAAGCCGCTTCTAGCGTGGTGATTGTTCCCGGTTACGGTATGGCCGTTGCGCAAGCCCAACACGTGGTAAAAGAGCTTCAAGAGATTCTGGAAAAGAACGGCGCGGAAGTGGTTTACGCCATTCACCCCGTTGCCGGTCGTATGCCTGGCCACATGAACGTGCTGCTGGCCGAGGCGGATGTCTCTTACGACTTGCTTCTTGAAATGGACGCCGTTAACCCACGTATGGAAACCTTCGATGTTGCCATCGTTATCGGTGCGAACGACGTGGTTAACCCCGCTGCTCGCGAGATGGAAGGTAGCCCGATCTACGGCATGCCTGTTATCAACGTCGACATGGCGCGCAACGTATTTGTTATGAAGCGTTCTATGGCTTCCGGTTTTGCCGGCATCGACAACCCACTGTTCTTCAAAGAGAACACGCGGATGTTGTTCGGCGACGCCAAAGAAATGCTGAGCAATATCATCAAAGCCTTCAGCTAAGTTCTGCAGCAATGAAAAAAGGGCGACTGCTTAGCAGTCGCCCTTTTTTTATACCCTCATTACCGCCATTACAATAATTGCGAACTAGGGCCTGTTAACACTAACTGCCCTCTAGCGTTTGCTTTAGGTCAGGCAGAACCTCATTGAGCATTTCGCGCAGCGCAACTAACTTCTCTAGCGATACCCCTGACGACTGCAACAGCTCCCACGGCACACAGGCGCAGCGGTCTCGCAATGCCCGTCCCGCCAGGGTGAGGTGCACCATCACCTGCCGCTCGTCCTGACCATCGCGCTGACGGCTAATATACCCCTGCTGCTCCAAACGCTTAAGTAATGGCGTCAAGGTATTGGTATTGAGTATTGCCCGGCGACTAATCGTTTTGACGGGGCACGGCGCCTCCTCCCACAGGATCATCAATACGATGTACTGGGGGTAAGTAATACCCAGCGGCTCCAGGCGGTCTTTGTACAAACGCGTCACTAAACGCGAAGCCGCATACAGCGGGAAGCACAACTGATTGTCGAGCTTTAGCTCCTCGGGCATGCTTTCCTGAAAGCCGGTGTCGTCGGACATCTTCTACCTCGTTAGGCCTGTAGCGCAGCTTCAATATCGGCCTCTAGCTGCTCGGGCTTTGTTGTTGGGGAATAACGCTTAATGGGCTGCCCATCTTTACCCACCAAGAACTTAGTAAAGTTCCATTTTACTGCATTCGTCAAAGTGCCAGGAGCCGCCTTTTTCAAATAAGCGAATAATGGGTGCGCGCCCTTACCATTGACCTCGATTTTCTCGGTAATGGGAAAACTCACACCGTAATTGATGAGGCAGTTGCCCTGAATTGCCTCAGAATCCCCCGGCTCCTGGTTGGCAAATTGGTTACACGGCGAACCAATAATCACCAAGCCCTTATCTGCATATTTATCATAGAGCGCCTGCAAGCCTTCATATTGCGGGGTTAAACCGCACTTACTGGCGGTATTCACCACCAAGACAACCTTGCCCGCGTAATCGGCCAGGTTCATTTCTTTGCCCTGCAGGCTATTAATTGTGAAATCGTAAAGACTACTCATAATCTTACCTTCCTCGCATAAGGGGCTACGCTTATACATAGCCTAAAAATCAAACAACAACTCGATTATATCGCGCGCGACATAATTTGCCAGTAAAATTAAAGTTTCGCGATTACGCGCCGTTATCATGACTGGCGACTGCCGATAATCCCTTAACGCAACCAGGCCCCGGTATGGTGATCATTAATCCTACCCACAACACTCAGCCCGCTGCCCTTCTGCGGCCTGCAGGCCCTGCCCCGGTGCTCGCGCCGGACCGAGTGATGAATGCGGTCGTGCTGGGAGAACGCGCTCAGCACCTATACGAGCTTGCGTCGGGCAGTTTGCGGATGATGGCCGAAAGTCAGACGCCGCTGAGAAAAGGCGAGCAACTCCAGCTTCAGGTCGTCGGCCGGGACGCGCAACAGCGCCCGGAGCTGCGAATTATGCAGCGCGGCGACGTGAATATCGCGCCCATTCTTCGCGACCGCCTGCCGCAGCAACAGGGCTTGAACCAGTTAATGGCCACCCTAAGCCAGCTCAGCCAGCAGCTGTCCCCGTCAGTGCAAAAGTTATTGGCGCCCGTACTGGCCAGCATTCCCCATCGCAAACAACTCAGCGACGGTGAGCGCGTTAAAACAGCGCTGCAAAATAGCGGCCAGTTTTTTGAGGCCAAGCTGCTAAAAAATGCACCGAGAAACCTCGATTTCAAAGCCGCACTATTGAAGCTCGCCGCGCAGCTCGACCAGCAGGCTGCCGCGCCGCCGAAAGCGCCACTTGCCAAGAACTACCCGCTGCCAACAGCTACTATTGCAGGCAAGGCAACTGGCGACACTGCAAGCCCCCAGCCCGGAGCAAACACCGCCCCCAAGGCAGCCCCGCCCCCCCTTTCAGTGCCAGGCGCGCCAATACCGCGCAATGAGGGTAACCGCGCCTACCAGGGCACGCTGAGCGCGAGCAAAACGGCCGACTTACCCGGGCAGCTTTCCCCCCAGCCACGAACCCCACCCAGCGCCGCTAACCAGCACGAAGTCACGCAGCAGGGGCTGCTTCGCGACGTTCGCGGCGCGCTGGCCCGGCTGGATGTGCAGCAGCTAGTGCAACTGCAAACCGGCCGAGAGGCCACGGGAGTGGTGGAACTGCCGATCAAGGACCACGACGGCATCGATATCTGGCAGTTTCAGTTTCAGCCCCCCAGGCAGCGAGACGCAGGCGAAACGCCCCAGCACCCGCATGCCCCCGGAGACGACAATCAACAACGCGGCTGGGCCCTGAACTTGTGCTTTGACCTTCCCGGCCTCGGGGCGATGAAAGTGACGCTCGCAGAAGTAAACCAACAACTCGAGATACGTTTCACCGCCAGCAATGCCGAAACTCTGGCGCTGTTAAACCGGCATCAGCATGTACTCAGAGAACAATTACAAAACCAGGAAGTGCCCGTTGCCGATATTGTTTGCCAGTGCGGAAACCCAAGCGCCTCAGGTAGCCGTTCGTTCGTGTCATCTCTACTGGATGACCACGCATGAGCACACAGGATAATCACGGCAGTATCGCCGTTTCCCTGCATTACGACGGCAGCAATGCCCCCACTGTCAGCGCCAAAGGCGAAGGCAGCGTCGCGGCGAAGATTCTTGCGTTAGCGGAGGAAAATGATGTTCCCATCTACCAAGATACACAGCTCTTGCAGCTGCTTAGCAGAGTGGATTTAGATAGCGAAGTGCCGCCATTTATGTACGTGGCCGTGGCGGAAATCATCGCCTTTGCCTACCGCCTGAAAGGACAAGTACCGAAGGATTACTACTACCGTCACGACAGCGGGACGGTCTATCAGGCAGAGGATGACAGCGAACGCGAGCCTTAGCGCGTACTGCGCATGGCTGCAATTAACTCGGCTTCGGAGCGGCTCACACCACAGCGCTCGATCAATGCCTGAACATCGAGCCCTTGGTCGGCCATGCGAATCGCCTGTTGGTAAAAGCGCGGATCGCGCTTTTCGCTTTCGATCTGCTGCTGGCGGTGCCCCACTAACTCTAAATATTCTTCCAGCGCCAATACCCGCTCACCGAGAACCGACAGTGCACTGGCCTGGTCATCGATTTTACGCTGCAGGCCGCCGATCTCCTCACGTAAAGCCAGCTCAATATGTTCGGCCTTGGAGCGCCGCCCCTGCCACAGGTAAAGCAGAATGGCCGCACCAGCCACGCTCATTAAAATGCCTAACACCGTCAGGTCATCCAGCTGACTAAACCAGGCGACCAACATTGCTTGTGGGGCTTCTTGCATTGCGACCTCCGCGTCCTATGCTGCCAGCCAGTCGCCGAGGCGGCTTTTTAATCGCACGACTGCCTGACTATGGATTTGGCAGACACGCGACTCGCTCACTTCCAAGACCTCACCAATTTCTTTCAAGTTCAGGCCCTTGTCGTAATACAGCGCCATGACCAGCTTCTCTCGCTCTGGCAGCGCGTCAATCTGAGACGCCAAGGCGCGCTGCAAGCCTTCATCTTCAAGGTCGCGCAACGGGTTTTCATCCAGCTCGGCATCGGCGCTGAATTCCTGGCCGCCCTCCCCGGCTTGCTCCAGGCTAAACAAGCGTACGCCAGACGTATCGCGCAGCAGCTCATGGTATTCGTTAATATCAACGCCCATCTCTGCGGCAATATCGGCGGCCTGGGCTTCGCGCCCCAGTTTGGCTTCGGCGCGCGTCACCGCCGCTGACAGTTCGCGTAATTGGCGGCTTACCGAGCGCGGCGCCCAGGCGCCCTGGCGCATTTGATCGATCATCGCGCCGCGAATGCGAATACTCGCATAGGTTTCGAAACTCGCCCCCTGCCCCGCTTGAAAATGACTGGCGGCTTCAAGCAAGCCAATCATCCCCGCCTGGATCAGGTCATCGACCTCCACACTGGCTGGCAGGCGGCTGACAAGGTGATAGGCGATGCGCTTTACCAACGGCGCATGACGCGTCACTAACTCGTCGCGATTGCCCACCTGCACATCGAGGTAAGCAGCGTGGCCACTCACACGGCAACTCCTCTCAGAGCCTCGGGCTGCATCATTCTATCGACGAAGAATTCCAGGTTGCCACTGGGACCGTTTGGCATGGGCCATTTATCGACGGTTTCCGCAAGTTTGCGAAAGGCCAGTGAGGCATCGGCACCCGGATATAGCTCACTCACTGCCTGCTGCTTGGCATCCGCCTTCACCAGAAAACGGTCTCGGGGGATGAAGCCCGCGTATTCAAGTGTGACATCCAGAAAGCGTTGCGCCACTTCGTTGAGGCGCTCGAAGCCGTCGCGTGCCTGATCGTGGCTATCCACCATGTTACGCAGCACTTTGAAGCGCTTGATGCCCGCGTCGCGGCTCATCACTTTAATCAACGCATAGGCATCAGCCATCGACGTGAGTTCGTCAGTCACCACAACCAACACATACTGGCTGGCCTGGCTAAAGGTAATCACACTGTCGGAAATACCCGCCGCGGTATCGACAACCAATACGTCGTAGTCATCGTTCAAGCCGCTGAGCGCTCGGACAATGGCACCGTGCTGGTCGCTGCCCAGCTCAGCCATTTTCTTAATGCCCGAGGCCGCAGGAATAATGGATATGCCGCTGGGTCCCGGCATCAAAATATCCTGAATATCGCACTGGCCTTCCAGCACATGGGAAAGATTCCACTTGGGCCGCAAGCCGAGCATGATGTCTACATTCGCCAAGCCCAGGTCGGCATCCATCAGTAACACGCGGCGGTTGCGCCGTGCCAGTTGGCAAGCCAGGTTAACGGAAACATTGGTTTTTCCCACACCGCCCTTTCCGCTACTTACTGCAATTACTTTTACTGGGTTCATGTTTTGTCCTTGTTGTGTCACTGAGGCCTAGGCAGCACTGAGGCAATGTCCAAAGCCTGCCCTAGCAACTATAGCTTGAACATCGGTATTTACCCGAGTCATGCCTGCACACCAATATGCTGAGCGCGACCGCTATCAGCGACCTGGCGGCGCGCTGGCGGGGTAAAGCTCATCGCCATTTTCATGGCCATATTCACCAACTTGCCCGCATCGGCAACACAGAGGTTTTGCGGCACTTTCGGCCCATTGGTACACCACACCGCCGGCAGGCGGTGCTGAATCAGGTTCGACAGTAATCCGCCCAGTCGCATTGCCTCATCGATACGGCTAATCACCACCCCCGCTAAATTGAAGCGACTGTAGGCATCGATAATTT
Organism: Spongiibacter sp. UBA1325; assembly: GCF_002306875.1. Lineage (NCBI taxonomy): Bacteria > Pseudomonadati > Pseudomonadota > Gammaproteobacteria > Cellvibrionales > Spongiibacteraceae > Spongiibacter > Spongiibacter sp. UBA1325. The sequence continues at coordinate 197,814 of NZ_DBTD01000006.1, read as the reverse complement.
CACTTTGAACATAGGCTTCCACATCGGCAGGCAGCGTCAGGTAACAATGGGCGCCACCGAGTCCTGCAAGTAATTTTTCGAGTTCGTCCAGGCCCTCGTGGTCGCGAAAGGACAGCCCAGCGGTATCAATCAATACCAGCGACTTCTTCTGCAACACCCGAAATGTTCGCGCCGCTTCTTGCGGGCTGTCTGCACTGTGAACCGGAATTTGTAAAATTCGACCGTAGGCGCGCAGCTGCTCCTGAGCGCCTACGCGACCACTGTCGGTGGTTAAAATAGCGATATCATCACGGCCGTGCTGCATCACGTGCTGAGCCGCCAACTTCGCAATCGTGGTGGTCTTGCCCGCGCCCTGGGGGCCCAACAGGCAAATGGCGCCGGTGCGCGGCGGCTCGCTAATAGGCAGCTGGCGCACCAGCAGCATTTTTAGCATTTCTCGCTGCACCGCCTCGCTTTCATCGCTGGGTAATTCACGCTGCAGGCTCTCAGCAATGCTGGGGTCGATGTCCATGGCCGACAGCATTTGGTGGCTCGACTTCTGGGCCGGCTGCTTGGCGGTTAGCTGCTGCCAATTGTTGTCCTTGAGCTGGCTCATCAGCATCGATTTCATGGCGGCCAGCTCTTGTTTCAAGTCGTGCAACTCATCATTCTGCGACCACGCCAATTGCGGCCCGGAAGCGCCGCTCACTGCCTCCTGGCGAGCGGCGGGTGCGGGGCTCTCGGCCTGTTCGCGACGTGAGCGCAAGGCATCTAACGCGGTTCGTTCTTTGTCGGCATCAGTCGCGGTCGGCAGCGACGGTTCACCTTCCCAGCTCACCACCAGCTCCACACCGCCGGCCACGGACTGGCAGTCGAGGATTACCGCATCGGGGCCATGCGCCGCGCGAATCATCCGCATGGCCTGTTCACTGTCTGCTGCCCGATATTTTTTAACGTTCATCTACCGCTCCCGCTGAGCTAACACCTTTTAGGTCAGTCGCGCCTGCTGTCCGATCGTCGATAGCAGGTGAACCTCTTTACTGTCTGGCACCTCGTTGTACGACAGCACGTGAAGTGCCGGTACACTCCGTCGCGTAAAGCGCGACAACCATGCCCGAATCGAGGGTGATACCAATACCACCGAGGGCTGACCGGCCAGTTCCTGACGATTGCTGAATTCCGCCAACTCGCGTTGAATCCGCTCGGCAATGCCGGGTTCCAAACCAATGGCGCCAGCGCCACCTCTCACCATATCCTGCAACATCTGTTCCAGATCCGCGTCCAGCGCCACAACGGGCAATTCTTCCTCTAAGCCATTGATTTCCTGGACAATCATCCGCCCAAGCGAGACCCGAACTCCCTCCAATAATTCGTCAGGATTTTTGCTACGCGGCGCTTGCTCCGCCAAAGATTCGGCGATCAGGCGAATACTGCGAATCGATACGTTCTCTTTCAGGAGGTTTTGCAACACCTTCACAACCACGCTAAGTGGCAGTTGCTGGGGAACCAGCGATTCAACCAATTTAGGATCGCTGCTCGCCAGACGGTCGAGCAGTTGCTGAACTTCCTCGTGCCCCAGTAGCTCGTGAGCGTGTTGCTTCACCACCTGGCTGAGGTGCGTCGCCACCACGGTACAGGGGTCGACAACGGTATAGCCGAGCGTCTGCGCCTGATCGCGCTGGCTGGGGTCAATCCATATTGCATCCATACCGAAGGCGGGGTCTTTGGTTGGCATGCCGGTTAATCCGGGCTGAGCACCACCGGGGTTTATCGCCAATTCCTTGCCCACTTGTATTTCGCCCTGGGCGACGCTGTCACCGAGCAATTGCACGCGGTAGCTGCCCGGTGAAAGCTCCAGGTTGTCGCGAATGTGAACCGGCTGAACCAAGAAACCCAGGTCCTTGGATAGCTTTTTGCGCACCCCGGTAATGCGGGTGATCAGCTCACCGCCTTGGTTTCGGTCAACCAGAGGAATAAGGCGATAGCCCACTTCCAGGCTCACCACATCCATCTGCGTCACCTCATCCCAGTTCAGCTCGCTGGGCTCCTGTGCCTCAGGCGCAGGTTCAGTATCGGGAAGCTCCTCCACCACCGCCGGTTTTTTGGCGCGCTGGGCAATTAACCAGCCTGCGCCGCCGCAGGTACCGGCCAGCAGCAAAAACACCACATTAGGCATGCCGGGAATGATGCCAATCATGCCCAGCACCGCTGCAGACAGGTAGAGCACTTCGGGCTTGGCCGCCATTTGCCCGACGACTTGCTCACCCATATTTTGCGGCCGGGAAATACGCGTCACGATGATCGCAACAGCGGTCGACAGCAGCAGCGAGGGCAACTGCGCGACGAGGCCGTCACCGATGGTCAGCAGGGTGTAGTTATGCATCGCTTGGGAGAAGCTCAGGTCGTGCTGGCCAACGCCCACCCCCAAGCCGCCGATCACGTTAATAAATAGAATCAGGATCCCGGCGACCGCATCGCCGCGAACGAACTTACTGGCACCGTCCATGGAACCGTAGAAGTCAGCTTCCGTTCGCACTTCCTCGCGGCGAATGCTGGCCTCTTCTTGGCTGAGAATACCGGCGTTCAAATCGGAATCGATGGCCATTTGTTTTCCCGGCATGGCATCGAGGGTAAAGCGCGCCGTCACTTCAGACACCCGGCCGGCACCCTTGGTCACGACGACAAAGTTGATCACCACCAGAATGATAAATACCACCATCCCGACCACGTAATTGCCGCCAATAACGAACTCGCCAAAGGACTCAATCACTTTGCCAGCGGCCCCAGGCCCAGTGTGCCCCTCGAGCAATACCACACGGGTAGATGCCACATTGAGGGCCAGTCTCAGCAGCGTTGCCAACAGCAACACCGTTGGGAACACCGAGAAATCAATCGGCCGCTCGATGTAAATGACCGCCAGAATAATGACCAGTGACAAGGCGATATTGAAGGTAAACAGCAAGTCCAGCAGGAACGGCGGCATGGGAATAACCAACATGGCCAAGCAGGCCATCATCAGTGCCAACACGCCGATTCCGCTACTTGCGATGCCCTGTGCCCAGTTGGGCATGGTCAGTTGTTGAGTCGCCATCACATACTCTCGATTATCGGTTGATCACTGCCCTAGAGCAGATCCTTTAAATACACATCATCTATTTCAGGCTCGGGCGCCACAGGGTATTCACCACCCATGGTCTGCCAGCTGCGCAGTTGATAGACGTAGGTCAATATTTGCGCGACCGCCAAATACAGCCCGGCAGGAATTTCTGCATCCAGCTCTGTACTGGCGAATACCGCCCGCGCTAATCGCGGTGATTCCACGATGGTTACCGCATTGTCCTTGGCCAGTTCGCGAATTCGCGCGGCGACCTGATCGGCGCCTTTGGCCACCAACACCGGCGCGGAAGAGCGGGCTTCGTCGTAGCGCAGCGCCACAGCAAAGTGGGTTGGGTTGGTAATGACCACGTCGGCGGTTGGCACCTTCTCCATCATGCGCTGACGCGCGGCGGCCTGCTGCATCTCCCGCAGCTTGGCTTTCACTTCCGGGCGGCCATCTGACTCTTTGTGCTCATCGCGAACTTCCTGGCGCGTCATGCGCAGTTCCTTCTTGTAATTCCATAGCTGCCAGGGCACATCGATCGCGGCGATAACCACCAGGGGCAAACTGACAATAAGAAAGAACCAGTCCAGCAAGGCCGCACTGTTAGCAATACTCTGCCGAGGGTCTTGCAAACCCAGGCCGAGAATATCCTCGGCCATGAATTGCAGCACTAAGAAGGCGGCCAGACCGATAAAGGCCATTTTGGCAATAGACTTCACCAACTCGCCCAGGCTGCGCACGGAAAACAGCTTGCCCAGCCCCTTGATCGGGTCGAGGCGATCGAACTTGAAACTCAGGTTGAAGGTCCAGCCGCCCAGCACCACATTAGCGATAATGGCCGCCAACAGGGTCGCCAACATCAGCGGCCAGATCGACAGCAGCCCATGCACCAACAACCCGTACAGTTGGCTGGGAAGGCTTTCCGTGGGGCTGAGCAAAAACGACGGTGAGAAGCTACCGCGCATAATGCCCTGCATGGACTGCGCCAGTTGCCCTCCTGTGGCAATCAGCATGAGCGCGCCGGCCATGGTGACCATCATCGTGGCTAATTCCTTGGAGCGGGCAACCTGGCCTTTTTTGCGGGCATCGGCCAGTTTCTTGGCGGAGGCCTCTTCTGTGCGTTCTTGTCCGTCCTGATTCTCTGCCATGTCAGCCCCCTATAAACAGTGACAGCTGGGCCAGCGCGCGATCGAGCAACTGGCTGAGAACCGGAAGTAAATTCGGGATTAATTGATCGACAATCAGGTAGCCCATAAGCATGGCCAACGGGAAACCCACGGCAAACAAGTTGAGGGTCGGCGCTGCACGGCTGATCACGCCGACGGCAACCTGTACAACCAGCAGGGCAATGACCGCAGGGATAGACACGCGCACCGCCGCCGAAAACAACTCGCTGCCCCACTGGTAGACAACGCTTAGCGACTCCGGCGAAACCAGGCGACCACCTGCGGGCCAGATCTCAAAGCTGCGTGCCAACAAGCTGATCAGGTCCAGGTGACCTTCCAGCGCAACAAACAACAGCATGCAGATGATCAGCAAATACTGGGACAGCACCGGCACCTGAATACCGCGTTGCGGGTCGACCATCATCGCAAAACCCAGGCCCATGCCGTTGGCGATCAATTGCCCAGCCAAAATAATGCCGTCGAAAACCAACTGCACAATAAAGCCAATGCACAGGCCTATCAGCAACTCGTTGCTCAGTATCAGCATGCCCTCAATACTGAGAATATTAATCGCTGGCATCGGCGGTAATACCGGCAGCAGCAACATGCATAGCACCACGCAGAACAGTGCCTTAGCGCGATTGGGAATGTAGGAAGCGCTAAACAGCGGCGCGGTGAGCATAACGCCACTCACCCGCGCAAATGGCAGCCACAGGCTGGCCATCCACGATAGTATTTGCGCCTCGCTGACCGCAATCATCGCGCGTTCATCCCACTAAGACCGGGATCATTTCAAACAGCTGGCGGGTGTAATCGAGCAAGTGCCGCAGCATCCACGGGCTGGTTATCCCCAACACCGCCACCAGCACCACCAGCTTCGGGATAAAACTCAGGGTCATATCCTGAATTTGTGTCGCCGCCTGAAACATACCGATCAACAGGCCGGCCGCCAGGGCTGCCAGCAACAATGGCGCCGCCAACAGCACGGTGATATTCATGCTCTGGCGACCCAATTCAATAACCGTATCGGGATTCATAGGCACCTCACCGGAAGAAACTGGCTGCCAGCGAACCCATAATCAGGCTCCAGCCATCGACCAGGACAAACAACATGATTTTGAAAGGCAGCGAAATCATCATCGGCGACAACATCATCATCCCCATCGACATCAGCACGCTGGCGACAACTAAGTCGATAACAACGAAGGGAATGAACACCAGGAAGCCAATTTGAAACGCCGTTTTTAGCTCGCTGGTTAAAAACGCCGCCATCAACACCGTGAAGGGCACGTCCTCGGGCTGTTGATACGCCTCGTGGCCGGCAATCGCTGCAAAGCGTGCGATGTCATCTTCGCGAGTCTGGCTGAGCATGAATTCGCGAAATGGCGCAAAGCCCTGTGTGACCGCTTCCTGAAACGGCATTTCTTCGGCGATGTAGGGGCCGATCGCCTGGGTATAGGCAACTTCGCCCACCGGATACATGATGAACAAGGTAAGAAACAGTGCGAGACTTAACAGCACTTGATTAGACGGCGTTTGCCCGGTGCCCAGCGCCTGACGCAAAATCGACAACACGATCATGATGCGAGTAAAGGCCGTCATTCCCAGCAATAGCGCCGGCAACATGGTCAGCGCCGTCATTATCGCCAGCAACTGCAGCGACACGCTGTACTCCTGCCCGCCTGCCGCATTGGGCGTGCTATTCACCGCCGACAGAGACAGGGGGTCTGACGCCAAGGCCAGCGAGGGGATTGTCAGAGCAAGGAGGAGTAACAGGGGCTTAAGGCGCATGGCTGAAACCCTCGCGAAGATGGCCCGCTTTTTCTTTGAACAGCGCGGCGAAGTCCTTGCTTTTCTCCGCTTCCGGCAGCTCCGCCGTCGGCCAGCTGTGTAAGGTTTGCATTGACGAGGGCGTACACCCCACCAGCAAACTCTGATCGCCCACCTGCACAACCAACAGCTTTTCCTTTACGCCAAGGGGGATTTGCGACACCACAGCAATACCACTTAACTTGGGCGCCTGTGCGGCGCGCAAACGGCGCAAAAACCACATCCCCGCTATTAGCAGGGCCGCCATCAACATCAGGCTGCCCAGCAACCCAATCACGTCTTCACCGCCGGCGATGGGCAAATTTACCGCGGCTGGCGCCTGAGTCTCCTCAGCCCAAACCGGCGTTGCGAGCGCGACGGGAAGCAGGAGGGCGCGGATCATGACGCAGCCTCCTCCTCATCATCCTGCCCGAGCACCTCAGTCAGCATGATGCCAAATTTCTCTTTGACGACGACGATCTCACCACGCGCCACCAAGGTGCCATTTACCAGCACGTCCAAGGGGGTGCCGGCCGCCCGATCCAGTTCGATAATCGCGCCTTGATTGAGCGCTTTGATATCCCGAATGCTCATGCGCGTCCGGCCGACTTCCACCGATACATCCACATTGACGTCGAGGATTTTGTCCAGATTCAAATCGTTTGCCATAGTCCTTTCCTACCCTTCCTGCATCGGTTTCTTGGCGCAGGCAGAACCTGTAATCTGCACGGCCAGTTGACCTTGGTGACTGCCAAAATGCCCTTTCAATAGCGCCTGCCCGGCCACGCAGAGCAGCACATCCTCGGCACTGACCAGCGGGATCACATCGCCTTTCTTAAGGTTTGCAACACGCTGGAGGCTCAACTGCGTTTTGGGAAGCTGGGCAACCAGCTCAACCGGCGCTTCCTCCACCCGCTGCGAAAGACGGCTGCGCCACTCTTCACTGGCGGGCTTCTTGCCTGTGGATGCGCCGCTGTCTGCCAGGCTGTCGCGTACGGCATCAATGGCGCTCCAGGGCACCACCGACCACAGCCCGCCGGTAAATTCGCCAATGGAAACCTCGAATCGTGTCGCGACCAGTGAGTCCGCTTCGTTAAAGCCTTCGAGTAAGCGCGGGTCGGTACACTGGCTGGACACCGCGGGGGCAGACTTCATCACCGACTTCCACGCCACCGCGATATCCGGTAGCAATGCGCCGACCAGAATTTCCATAAAGCTGATTTCGGATGTGGAAAACTGCTCCCGCGCGGCATCGGCTTCGCCGCCATGACCGCCGAAATAGCGATCCACCAGGTTAAAGACCAGCTCCGACTCAAAGGCAATCAATAAGTCGCTGCTCAGCGGCATACCCGAGATCAATGAAATGCTGCAGGGCGCGGGTAGCGTGTTTTGCAGCTCGTCGAATTTCATCACCGTAATGCGATCGGTGCGAATGCTCTCAACGCTGCTAACAAACTCTCGCACACGCTCAACCGCCGCGTTGCCAAATTGGGATTGAATGAGCGACAAGGTGGGGATCAGGCGCTGAACGGCGTAATCCTGTCGCGCGAGGTTGTATTTGCCGTCGTCGCTCGCCTTTGGCTCTTCGTCCATCAGCGCTTCGAGTTCTTCGGGGTCCAGTACACCGCTCATGGCAGCGCCCTCACTGCATCACAAATTTGGTGAAATACACATCTTCAATGCCGCCCTTGCCGGTTTCCGCTTCGAGCACACTGTTGATGGTCGCCACTGTCTTGGCCTGTATTTCCTTGCGGCCTTCGAGGCTGTTAATCATTTCCTTCGTCAAACTGCTGAACATCATGATGAGTTCGTGGCGAATGCGAACTTCGTAGTCTTCAAGTTTTGAGATTACTTCTTCATCGCGGCTCATAACCTCAACGTCTACCTGCAAGAAGCGCGTAGACCGCTCATTAAAGAGATTGACCACAAATGAAGGTGACAGGCTGTGAATGATCGGCGCCTTCACGGCCGGTGCGGCAGCTTCTGCCTCTGCAGCAGGTTCATTACTGCCGCGCATCACAAACCACGTTCCCCCTGCGGTTGCCGCCAGCAGCACAACGACCAAGCCAATCAATACGAATTTGTTTTTAAACATTGTGTTTTGCCCTTCTCTCTCACCGGTGAGATGCCAAAAAACCAACGAATACACGTCGCGTAGAGAGAAAATTGCAAAGGCTATGCCAGATATTTTTTTGCTTTTATTTCATAAGGTTAAGTCAACTTCAGGCCCTCGCGCCAAGAATTTGGCAGGCCAACGGCCGCCCATTGGCGGCAAGTGAAGAGAAGGCGTTCAGACAGGTCGGCGCCTGTCTACACCGTAGCGGTGGCGACAGGCGCGAGAAAATTCTCCAGCGCTAGCATTCACTACGCTGGGGAGTGCTAAGTCGGAATTAACTATGCCGGGGTTAGCTACGCATAGTCATCTACCGCCGAATCCCCTCTTGGGGCTCCTCTAGGCGCGCTGTCTTCTCGGCTGGCCTCTGGCTCACTAGCGGGCTCCGCATCGCCGGAGAAATGCACCACGCCGCGCTGAGCGCGGTCAGAAAACTGCTGACTTTGCTGCTGTTGCTGTGCGTCGGCCCAAGCGGATTGGTGACTCACCTTGACCTCTTCCAGGCGCATGCCCTGTTGTTCCATTGCCTGAGTTAACCGCGGCATCAAACGTTCGATCAACTCGCTGGTTTCGCTGTGCTGAGCTTGGAACTGCACCGACGCCTTGTCGCCCTGCATACTCAACTGCACGTGAATGCCTCCCAGCTCTTCCGGGTTCAGCTGCAGTTGTGCGGTTTGCGTTCCGGTACTGCCCATCCACTGTATGCGCGATGCCACCGCTTGGCTCCACGCGGGGTCGTCAATGGGGTTTTGACTAATGGTGAACTGAACGGCCGCCCGATCAACTGGCGGCGCTGGTCGGATAGTTAACTGTCGCGTTAGATCTGCAAACTCCAGGCTGTCGGCACCCGCATCGACACTCGCTACCTCAATGGCCGGTGGCGCGCTGGCGATACGCGGCGTCACCGGCGCATTCACTATGGGCGCCGACGCCATTGACGCTGCAGCATGTTGAGCAGCCGGGTCCGCAGCTATGGCAGCACTGGGTATTTGCGGCTTGGCCTGCAATGCACCGGGCGATGGACTAACCGGCGTACTGGGCGAGATACTTGCTGCATCGACCACTGGCGCCTCTATGTTCTGCGCAACAGGACGCTGGCTGCGAATTGCTTCAGCCACCGCGCCAAAAGAGGATAACTGCGGCGGCAGCACACTGCTGCTCTGCGGCAACGATTGGCCGAATAGCGGCAAGGGCTGGCCGCCCTCACCACCATCGGTCTTCAGTAAATCAGACGACTGAACTAATTCATCCTGAGGGCTCGGCAGCTCGGCCTCGTCATCCGCCAATCGCGCCAGCGCCTGAGCGGACAAATGGTCGAAACTAATCCCGTCAATCGGCGCGTCAGGCGTTTGTTGCGCGGCTAGTAAATCGCTGAAAGCCGCTAGCGGCGAGGCGTCGCCGTCGCTCAGAGGCAGGCCCTCCAGGTCCGGCGATGTTCCCGCAGCAGATGGGGTAAGTGATGCAAAAATGGCCTGTACAGTATTCATATTTTCATCCCATTTTGTCCGATAGCCCTGCGCGGAAACGTCCCGCATGGCGTCGACACAGCGATAATGGCGGCTGCCAAGTTATCGTCACTGAGTGGATTACAGCAATTGATGTGCCAATGCGGACTTTCGGCATACCGCGCACAATGGCTCCGCAAAGCGATTGGTCGGCGTGAGTATCAAAGCCCGAGCAAGGGGTAGGATAGAGGGAATAATAGTAAGGCTGACTGGCCCGTTCAGATTAGGCGTGACGCTGGCGCCACACGAAGCGTTGCGATGACAGCTCGTCACTCTCTCGCTGCTCGCGAGCATCCTGTTCTCGACGCTCGACGCGCTTATAACGCTCCAGCAGCTGCTCCATGCTCATACTGTGTTGGCGCGCGGTCATCCATTGTTGGCGTATGTCGTCGAGCTGCGCGGCGCAGCGCGCCACTGTATCGCTCTGCTGACGAATGGCCTGCGCCAGGCGGGAGAGAAACAGGCGGCTTTCCTGGAGATGCTTAAGGTCACAGTGACGACTTTCCGTCGAGCGACGGTAATCGTCGTAATACTGCTGTAGCTCGGTCAATTTATCTCGCTGTTGCTGATGCTGCTGTTGAACCGCGGCATAGCGCTGCGCCACTTCCTGCTCTTCGCGCTCGGCAAATTCCTGCACGGGCTTGAGGCGTTGTGACTTCTTGGCATGACTCATAGCGAACGTCCCCGGTTACCGGCGCAGTGCACTATTGAACGATAGTGTCCTGCATATTGCTGTCATCATTGAAGGTGACAATTTCAGCGAGTTTATCGAGGGATTGGTCAAAGCCCTCCGACTCATCAAAATCCTGCTGCAAAAACGCCTGTATGCGTGGCCACAGCGCTATTGCCTGATCGACTCGACTGTCGGTACCACGCTGGTAGGCACCTATGCTAATCAGGTCGCGATTTTGCTGGTACAGCGAAATCAGCTGCCGCAGCTGACGCACCATCGACTGATGAGCCTTGTCGGTAATGTCGTTCATCGCGCGGCTAACCGAACGCTCTACATCAATCGCGGGAAAATGCCCCGCATCCGCCAAACTTCGGGACAGCACAATGTGTCCATCCAAAATTGCCCGGGCAGAATCGACGATAGGGTCGTTTTGATCATCCCCTTCTGCCAACACGGTATAAAACGCCGTGATGGAGCCCCCCCCCTCTCGACCATTGCCTGCCCGTTCTACCAGGGCAGGCAAGCGAGCAAACACCGATGGCGGGTAGCCCTTTGTAGCTGGCGGCTCTCCGGTCGCCAGGGCAATTTCCCTCTGAGCTTGCGCGAAGCGCGTTAGCGAATCCATCAGTAATAACACCTGCTTACCCTGGTCGCGAAAGTGTTCGGCCACCGCACTGGCGAGCCACGCTGCCCGCAAACGCATCAGCGGCGGGTGGTCGGCAGGTGTTGCGATCACCACGGCTTTGCGCATTTCATCGCCGCCGAGAATATTGTCGATAAAATCCTTCACTTCGCGCCCGCGCTCACCAATCAGGGCAACCACCACCACATCGGCATTGGTGTAACGCGTCATCATTCCCAGCAGCACACTCTTACCCACACCACTGCCGGCAAACAGACCCAGTCGCTGCCCCTGCCCCACGGTAAGCATGGCGTTTATCGCTCGCACACCGACATCCAGGGGCTGGTGTATGGGGCGTCTGACCAGTGGATTGATCGGGGGAGAATTTAGCGGGCGCTGCTGCTTGCAGCGCAGCGGGCCGCGACCGTCCAGCGGTTCGCCGGCGCCGTCGATCACCCTGCCCAACAGGCCATCACCGACGGCGATGTTGGAGCTTTTACGAATCGGCCTCACCCGGGCGTGGGGCATCACCCCGCGGAGTTCGCCGGTGGGCATTAGCAACAGATGATCGCTGGCAAAGCCAACCACTTCGGTTTCCAGCCACTGGCCGTCGAGGGTCTCCACCTCGCAATAGGCACCGATAGCGGCCTTGCAGCCTTCGGCCTCTAGCAAAGTGCCAACAATACGCCGCAACTGACCCTCAGCCGCGGGTTCGGTGTCTTCAATGTGATGTAAGCGCTCGCGCAAGCCACGCAGTTGCGAGACCAGAGCGTGTTGTGTTTCGGCTTTAGTTTTGACCAGATTCATCAACGAGTACCTGTTCAAGCAAGGCCTGCAAGCGCTTGTCGGTGCGCTGATCCACCTGCGAGGTTCGGCTTTTGATCACGCAGCCGCCACGGCGAATATCAGCATCTTCGCTAATGTCCCAAGCAGCTGCGAGTGGCTCGGCAACGGCCGCGTGGTCCCTGAGCAGCTGCGCATCCGCGGGGTGCAGTTGCAGCTGAATATGTCCCTCTGCCGAGGGCAGCATGGCAACAGCACGCTCTACCGCCAGGGTTACAATCTCGGGATCAGCGTCGATCTCTTTCGCAATCAGCGCCTGCGCCAACTCCTGGGCCAGCAATATGAGCTCTTGTTGCACCTCGCCCTCTAGCCAGGCCTGCGCCTCGCGCAGCGCCGCCATTGCCAACTGCAGTTGTTGGCTCTGTTCAGCGAGCAGCGTACGCGCTTCGGCCTCACCCTTGGCAAAGCCTTCCTGTCGCGCTTGCTCACGCAGCGCGGCCAGCTCGTCAACGACCTCATCGGCGAGCGCCGCTGGCGCGTCAGTCGCTGGGGCCGGCCGACTACGATTGCTGGCGCCACCGCGCATTTCAGGTAGCTGCCAACTGTTGGCTGGTCGCGTTGTCTGGTCGACTGGTGGCTCAGCCACCGGCGTCTCGACGTCTCTGGGAATAAATTGCTGGAAGCCCGCTGTCACCGTTCCACCTCAGCCTGTCGCTGCTTAAATGTAGTCATCACCGCCGCGACCCAAATCAATTTGGCCGCTATCGGCCAGGCTACGCGCGATCGTGAGGATCTCTTTTTGCGCCTGTTCAACCTCGCTGATTTTTATTGGCCCACGCGCTTCCATATCGTCGACTAACATCTCTCGTGCGCGCTTGGACATATTGCGCAGAATTTTTTCGCGCACCTCTTCTGAGGCGCCTTTTAAGGCAATTGGCAGCAGGTCAGAAGACACTTCACGAAGTAACTGCTGCATGCCCTTGTCACTGATGTTAATCAGGTTGCTAAAGACAAACATCAGGTCTTGAATCTTGGTCGACAGCTCCTGATTATTTTTTGCAACACTATCGAGAATGCGTGTCTCGGCGTCGCTGTCCAAGCCGTTGATAATGCCCGCCGCTGCCGCTGCACCGTCGATATCCCGGCTCTTTAATTTGGCCGTTACTGACAGTTTTTTCTTCAATACATTTTGCAGCTGGGTCATCGCCGCATCGGGAATCGTTTTCATATTCGCGACGCGATACACCACATCGTTTTGCACCGCCTCGGGAAACTGCGCCAGTACTTTTCCTGCTTGCTCCTGCTCCAGATGAGCGAGGGTAATGGCGATCATTTGCGGGTGTTCGTCTTTGAGCATTTGCATCAGTGCTTCAGGCTCAACCCAGCGCAGTTCATCCATCTCACTGCCAGCCTCGTCGCCGAGTACGCGCTTGGCCAAACTGCCGCCTTTTTGCTCACCCAAGGCATTGGTGAACATCTTGCGAACATAGGACTGAACGCCAACCGCGAGCGAATTTTCAGACGCCGCACTCTCGTGGAAGTCCTTAACAACCTCCACCGCTCGCTGGTTATCAACACGTTTAATATTTGCCATTGCCGAACCGATACGCTCGACATCGTCGGGCGAGATATGTTGCAGCACCTTGGCCGCGTAGCTCTCGCCCATCATTAGCAATAACAACGCAGCCTTTTCACAGCCGGGAATTGCTGGCGCCGCCGTCGCGCCACTGGCGTTTGCATTAGCCATTGTCTTCAGTCACCCATCTGTTAACGACCTGCGCCACGCGGCGCGGATCTTCTTCAACCATTCCACGAACATCGCCTAACTGCTGCTCAAAGCTAATGCCTTGAGGGTAGCCCCCCGCGTTCGGCGCCCCAAGAGCAGCCACCGGCTGCTGTTGCAGCTCGCCGCTTATTCCAGGCTCATCCGTGCTCGCCACCGGCGCGGGCGCCTTGTGTTGCAGTAAGGTTTTCACGCTGGGCCGCAGCACTGCAAACACGATGAATAGCAAGGCAACGCCAACCAACACCTGCCGCACCAAATTCGCAAACCAGGGCTGCTCCCAGATCGCAGGACCCGTCGCCTCTTCGTCGAAGGTTACGGTTTCGCGAAAATCTGCCGCCATCACCGTCACCCGATCGCCGCGCTGTTCTTCGAAGCCCACGGCGTCTTTCACCAATAACGTCATGCGCTCAAGTTCTGGGTTGGTCATGGGCTCCACGACGACTTCCCCTGCCTCGTTGACGCGGCGGTGATTGTCCACCAGCACCGCGACCGAGAGTTTCTTCAAGCTGCCGCTTGGGTTACTGCTATGGGCAAGCACCCGCTCGATTTCGTAGTTGCGAATAACCGAGCGATTACCGGCGTCAGCATTCGCCTGCTCACCGCCCTCGCCGTCTACGCCCGCCGGCGGCGGTTGATTCGACAGAGCACCCGGCACACCGCGCCCCTGGGCGGCGCCGCCATTGAGCTGTTCGTTAATCTGTTCACTGCGCACCACCTGTCGGTCGGGGTTCCAGCTTTCCCGGCTTTCCTGCTCACTGCTGAAATCCACATCCGCGGCAACCGTTACCCTAACGCGGCCGGAGCCGGCGATGGGCCGGATCAAATCGGCGATCCGCTCTTCGTACGCCTGCTCAATGCGACGGCGATAGGTGAACTGCCTATCACTCAGTTCCAGTTGGTCACCATCACTGCGGCTTTCATTGAGCTGCTGCCCCAGCTGATCCACCACGGTGACATCCTCGGCATTCAAGCCACCGATGCTGCTCGCCACCAGATTGATAATGGCCGAGACATTGCGTTTAGAGACTTCGCTGCCGGGGTACACATCCAACATAATCGATGCGCTCGGCGCTTTGCGGTCACGCACAAATACCGATTGCTTGGGGATCGCCAAATGCACCCGAGCTCTGCGCACCTGCTGCAGGCTTTCTATCGTACTGGCGAGCTCCTGCTCCAGCGCGTAGTGGTATTTTTTTGACTGCATAAATTCGCTAACGCCAAAGCCCTGCTCCTTCTCCAGCATGGCCATACCGCTGCCGTCTTTACCCAGGCCTTGTCCGGCAAGACGGATTCTCGCGTCATAAATTTGCTCCGCTGGAACCATTATTGCGCCGGTTGAATCCTGAATACGATAAGGAATTCCCGCCACATTCAGCGCATCGACAACCGACGATGCGCGCTCCGGCGGTAGTGAGGAGTACAACGCACGATAGTCACCACTTTGCGACCACAACACTGCTGCAACACCCAGCGCAACACTAGCGGCGATACCGACCAGAATCAGCAGCTGACGCAGCACGTCGTTTTTGGCGGCGCTTTGCAACACACTGTTAACAGAAATGCTTTGCGAATCAGCCATGACTCAAACCCTTTCTTACACGCAGCACGCTCGTTGTCACATTGACATCCTCATCACTTCTTTATAGGCGTCAACGACCTTATTTCGCACTTCCACCGCGGCCTTAAACGAGACTTGGGCCTTTTGCATATTCACCATCACCTCTGTGATGCTGACATTCGGGTCGCCGCGCTCAAACGCCGTTGCCAACTGGCTGGCGTTCGCCTGAGTTTGGTTAATCCCCTGAAGTGACTGCTGCAACATCTGCGAAAAATCGACCTTCGGTGCCGCATCAATGCGACCCGGATCCCGCACATCGGCGGCACCGGGCATCGCGCTTTGCTCGCGCAGCGCACGTATCTGGTTGAGGATAGAGTCAACTTTCATTCCGTCTGACATGACAACGCTCCATTAACCTTGCAGGCATTGCTGCTCACGCAGCCTGGCTAATTTGTAGCGCAAGGTGCGCGGGCTAATTCCAAGAATTTCGGCCGCTTCTTTCTTTGAGCGGCCCTGGCGCAGGGCGTCGCTAATTCTCTGGCGTTCCTGATCTCGCATAAAACCATCCAACGGCGCGCTGGCGCTGCCAGTCGTCGCCGTGGAAAACAGCTGCATACCCTGCTCAAACTGGATATCTCTGTCGCTAATACGGTGGTCTTGGCGCAAAATCAACGCCCGCTGAATAACGTTGTCGAGCTCGCGAACATTGCCCGGCCACGCGTAGCTAAGTAGTTTTTCGCGGGCATCGTGAGTGAGCACCGACTGCGCACTGTCGATAGACTCATCGCGCTCGAGAAAGTGTTCGGCCAGCGGCAAGATATCTTCCCGGCGCTCACACAGGGCGGGCAGGCAAAGGGGGAAAACATTCAAGCGGTAAAAGAGGTCCTCGCGAAACTCGCCGGCCAGTACGGCCTCACGCAGATCCCTGTTAGTGGTCGCAATGACGCGCACGTCCAGGTTCATACTGCGTCGGCTACCCAGACGCTCAATTTCCTTTTCCTGCAGCACACGTAATAACTTAGCCTGCAAGCCAATATCCATTTCAGAGATTTCATCCAGCAGCAGCGTTCCGCCCTGGGCTTGCTCAAACTTGCCCGCGTGGCTGCTTATCGCCCCGGTGAACGCGCCCTTCTCATAACCAAACAGCATGGCCTCGAGCATGTTTTCCGGAATCGCGGCGCAGTTCACCGCAACAAAGGGGCCCTCAGCACGGCGCGATTGCGCATGTATGTAGCGGGCATAAACTTCCTTGCCGACGCCGCTCTGCCCACAAATCAATACCGTGGCATCCGTCCTGGCAACGCGCGTCGCAAGATCGCGAACAGCAATTGATGCGGGGTCTTTGGCGATTAACTGTTTCATTTCGCTTCCCCCCCATCGATGCGACGATGCAGAGCACCAACAACACCGGGCAAGGTCGCATGGCAATGCTCCAGGAATACACGCGTTGACGCGAACTCGCGCATGCAGGCCTCTATCGCGAGGGACTCTGTCGCAGGAGACGCTGAGGAACCGAATGTGAGTATTTCTGCCATGTTACTGCCCTATCGTTTAACTCAGGGAGGATAATGCAACAGCCATACCAACAAATTTTTAGTATATTTTTCAATAGGTTAGATAATTAAAACATTGAATTGACAATATTTTGGCAGGCGAAAAACAGGCGTAGCGACAAGCTTGTGGCAGGTAAAATAAATGCGCCTATTCCACTGCGTTAGAAGATTTTTCCGATACCGCTATCCGCAGCATTGACGTAAAGAAAGAGTGATAAGAAATTAATGGCGGGAGTTATCAAACAACAAGCGTAGCTGTGGCAAGCGACTACCTGTCATCGAGGAAACATTGGCACTCTGTCGAAAAAATAGCCTACTGGCTAATACCCATTTTCTTCATTTTTTCTGCCAGCGTGGTGCGCTGCAATCCTAACAACTGCGCAGCGCGGGTGATCACGCCTTGCTCACGCTCGAGAGCTTGGTTAATGAAGGCCTGCTCCAATTCCTGAAGATGATGCTTCAGGTCAATACCTTCCTCAGGAAGCGTTGCGCCAGCATTAGCGGTGAGCGGATCGTCGTCTTCGCGCTGAAGCAATAGCTCCATCAGCACGTCTTGATCTTCGCGCTCGTTGACTGGCTGATCGTCGTCGACCAGCTCAAAGCGGTACTTGGCAGGCAGGTCATTAACGCCTAAACGCTTCCCACCATGGGTGATCGCCAAGCGCTCCACCAGGTTCTCTAATTCGCGCACATTGCCGGGCCAGTTATAACGCTGCAAGGCACGCAATGCACTGGCTGAAAAACTGGGCGGTTTCATGCCGCGCTCAGTCAAACGCTCAGCGAAGTTTCTGGTCAGCATTTCAATATCTTCCGGATGCTGACGCAAAGAGGGAACTTCTATGGGAAAAACATCGAGCCGGAAGAACAAGTCTTGACGGAAGGTGCCCTCGTCGACCATCGACTCCAAATTGCGGTGGGTTGCAGCGAGAATGCGTACATTGCACTTGCGCGTTTCATTGCTGCCAACACGTTCGTAACAGCGCTCCTGCAAAACACGAAGCAGCTTCACCTGCATGGGCAAGCTCATATCGCCAATTTCATCGAGGAATAAGGTACCGCCCTCAGCCATTTCAAAACGGCCCTGGCGACTCGCTACCGCGCCGGTAAAGGCCCCCTTTTCATGGCCGAAGAGTTCGCTTTCGAGCAGGTCAGCGGGGATGGCGCCGCAGTTCACAGGAATAAATGCTTTACCGGCGCGATCTGAACACTCGTGGATCTTACGTGCGACCACTTCCTTACCGCTGCCAGATTCACCGCGAATCAACACTAAGGTGTCGAACTCGGCGACCTGTTTAATCAGAATATCCAGCGCCCGCATAATGCGAGACGGTGCTGGCCCGCTACCCCCGAATTGTTCTGCTTGTGATGCCATAAGCGTCTTCACTAGAACTCGTTATTGTGGATGTAGCCGGAGGGTCTCCGAAAACGCTACTTATGGTGGCGGATTGAGCACGAACATAAGCTCGATTTGCCACCCGCGTGGTCACCATAATGCGAGAGGCCAGCGGAGCTGTTAATACGTAATAGCTCTAGGTTAGTAGAAATACGGAGTCGCTGAGCGTGCCACTTGTGAGAGTGGCCGGAGGAGCGCTCTCGGCACTGGCCGCTAACGGCCGCCGAGGCACGCGTAGTGAGAGGGCACTAACAATTGGACAGGTAACGCCCCACGTTCTGGGCCTTCCGCCGGTGCTCGAGCTGCTTGTGGCTCAGCGTATTGCGTTTATTGGCCAGCGCGGTGGAGACGTTGTCATCAATCGTCAAAATATGCTGTATCACCTGCGCAACCAGCCCGGACTCCTCAGCGCTGCAGGCCTGCGCGAAAAAGGCCTCCATCGCCAGCCGCCGGTCGCGCTGGCGAGACAGGGCCTCGTTCCACTCTCCCTGCTCCGCCAGAGAACCAATCTCTTCGGTCATAAGCAGTAGCTCGCGAAGCTGCTGTTGACGAGGGCTTAACAGCTCCGCAGCGCGGAGAGCGCCAATGTCTGCCGGCACTGCCATTTATACGACCGCCTCGCCCGCTGAGTAAGCTGTGCTTTCGCGGCTAGGATCAGGAATCGCATCCCAGGCCTCTTTTAACTCGCGGAGCAAGCCTGAAACTTCGTCTAAAGCCTCTGTATCGTTTTTGACGTTGGCCAGTAGCAGGCGACGATTCATGTAGTCGTACAACCCCTCGAGGTTTTCACTCAATGAACTGTCTACACTGTGGTCGAGACTTAAACGCAAGCCGTCGATAATCGACATGGTTCGGCTAATGCTGTTTGCCTTAAGCGAAATTTCTCCCCGCTGTATTTGCCCCCGTGCCAGCGCAAGTCTGTCTAACGCGCCGTCCATCAGTAACTGAATAAGCCGATGTGGGCTGGCCGCCTCAACCTGGCTGTGTGTGCCAACACTGGCATAAGCTTGACTAACCCGACCTGCTGAATAGCTCATTTTTTATCCTCTTGCCTTGCTTGCCGATGATCTATCCAAGTTATCGGCATATCAGGACGGCGCTTTAGGGTGTTTTGCTAAAAGCCGCCCTCGGAATCTACCTATGCTAGTCCTGTTTGACACTGCCCGGCAGGTTCGCCAATTGCTGTGTCAGGAAATCGCCGGTGCTGGTCAATTGCCCCAGTAGGCTATCCAGCGCCGTAAACTGTTTGAAGTAGCGCTCCTCCACCGAGGCAATACGGCGATCAAGCGCTTCTCGCTGATCGTTAATTCGTTCAATTTGGCCACTCAAACCCTCAGTGCGAACATCCAAGATACCGCCTCCCTGGGTGTAACGCTCGAGAGTGTCATCCAAACGATTTGCATAACCGTCGTCGTTGGCAAAAAGATTTTGAATCGCCGAAAAATTGCTACTGATGACGTCGCCGAGCTCATCACTGTCAATCTCCAACAGCGAGTTGTCACCCGTGGTAATGCCAATTTGCGCCAGAGAGTTGATATCGCCGCTGATACTGCCAACGTTTAAGCCGATTTCACTGCGCAGCCGCGTGGCGATCTCCCGAGTGGTCGAATCACCTTGCAAAAGACCGGCGGTATTCGCCTCCGGGTCGTAGGCGGTAAGGTCGTTCAGTGTGGTGTTTAAATTGTTATATGCCTGAACGAAGCCCTCTACCGCGCGCTTGACCGCGTTGGTGTCGAGGCTGACGTCTAGAGTAATTTTTTCGCCGGGGCGCGCTTCGCTGAGGTTGAAAGTAACCCCTTCAATCATGCCTGCCACGGAGAGGTCTGAACTGGTTTGCGTAAACCCGTCAACCTCGATGATGGAGTCCAGCGCGGCAACCTTTTCAATCATTGGGTTGCTACCGGCATTGGGGTCGTAGCTCAACTGGCTAAGGTCACCGGTATCAGCAAGATCGGTGGTCACGCTTACCGCAATGGCATTTTCCGCGCCACTGTTGTCACTGGTTAAGACCAACTGCGCGCCATTTTCATCATTTACAATACTTGCCGATACGCCAACATTGTCCTCGGCGTCATTAATCGCCGCGCGAATGGCTTCTAGCGAGTCACTGCCGCTTTCAACATCGACGCTGAAGCTTTCGCCGTTAACGGTGATGCTGAGCGTGCCGGTACCGACACTGGTCTGGGCGCCGGCATAAGCGGCGGAGGCAATCTTATTTCTGGTGGCAAGCTGCTCGACACTTACCTCATAGCTGCCGGCCGCAGCGGTATCGTCCACGGAAACGCTAAAGGGGCTATCCGAGGGGAGTGAGGAGGAACGCTGATTATAGGTGTCGACATTCTGTAGCTTAGTCAGGCTGCTTTGAAATGCTTCCAGGGAGGATTTCAGTGTGCCAAAGGCGGACAGTTGCGCCTGAATACGCGCTTCCTTTGACGCCAGGCGATTCGCTTGCGGCGCGCGCTCTGCCTCTACCAATTGCGAGACAATGCTGTTGATATCTAAACCGGAGCCTGCCCCGGATACGGTGAGCGACGCCATGTCACCTCCTGCCTTGCGGCCTCGGTGGTTTGCACCGACGCTGCGCTGTTTGTTATGCCCTTGGCGGCGCCAATACCCCACACCACCGAGACGCGTTACTGAAGCAAAGCAAGCTTCGCGCCATAAGCCAGGTTCTAGGCCTCGTCGTTAATTAAACTGCCAGTACCTTCAATAAACGTACGCGTGATGTTTAACAGCTCTTCCGGCGGAATCTGCCGAATCACCTCACCCGATTCTGCATGAATGACCTTTAAAATGGTTCTACCGGTTACTTCATCGATAGAGAACTCAAGGTCTCGCTCGCGATCACGCATGATCTCATTGAGCTTATCCAGGGCCTGTTCGGTGCGCTCGATACGCTCTGCCGGGTCAAACTCTGCAACGAGTGCTTTCGCTATTCTGCTCAGCTCTTCGCCTTCTTTACTATCCGGATTTGCCGAAGTCACCGCGCGTGGCACCGCCGAAGGCGGCAAACTTTGTCCGTTAGCAGGTAAGCCTCTGCCGCTGTCTGGGCGCTTTGCCACCCCGTCAGCGAGGGGGCTAACAACACTGCGAACACTTGCTAGATTCAGACTGGTATCCATATGCATTCACCTTTTCAGCCCGTCACCGATTTTGCGAAGCACGTAAAGGGCCTTGCGGCCCTTATTCGAAATACATCACCCGGTGCGGGGCCAAATTACCCGCTCATTCGAGCGGGCGGTTTGCGACTTACTGGAGCAGACTCAGGGCTGCCTGGGGCAGTGAGTTTGCCTGAGCAAGGATCGCAGTGCCGGCCTGCTGGAGGATCTGCGCCTTGGTCAAGTTAGCCGTTTCAGCAGCGAAGTCTGCATCCAGAATCCGGCCGCGTGACGCTGACAGGTTCTCAGAGATCGTCTGCAGGTTGGTAATGGTGGATTCAAAGCGGTTCTGTACCGCACCGAAGGTGCTGCGCAGGTCACTTACCGAGGTCAGTGCCGCATCCACACGCTGGATGGTGTCTTCAGAGTTGGAGACTGAGGTCACGCTCACTGAGCTCAGGGTTGTTGAGTCCACCGCGATGTCGAAAGTGGCATCCGCCGCGTTCAAGCCCAAGCGCTCAGTTTCGCCCGTTACCTGAATCGCTTCAGAGGCAGACAAAGTGACGTTGCCGCTGATCACGCTGGTCAGGTCACCCACTGCAGCGTAGGTGTCGTTCACACCGTCGTTGGCAACCACTGTCGCATCGGTAATACCCTGCTGTGTGGTGTTGCCGGTGGTGTTCTGATTGATGGTGATATTACGGCCATCGTCAGCGCTCAGGGTTAACACACCGCCAGTGAAGCTAGCGCGCACGCCCGTGTCATCTGCCTGGAGGTTGATGGCATCGGCAACATTAGTACCGGTGATGTTGCCAGTGGGCACACTACCGTCGTAGATGTTAACGCCATTGATGTTCAACTCGTAACCCGAGTCAGAACCGGCAGCAGTGATGGTAGTGAAGTCCAAATCCACCGATGTAGACGCTGTCGCGGTCAGGCCAGTGATACCAGCAGAGTTGATCGCCTGTACTTTAGAGTAAGCACTGTTGGCTTCACGACCTGCGCCGGTTGAGGAAAGGTCTTCGCTAGCGCCGACGGAGATGGCCGTACCACCGCCAATCGAAATGCTGGTTCCACCCTCGGTCAAGGCCGCAGAAGTATCTACCAACAGTGTTTGCGCATTGCTGGTGTTGGTTGCGATTTGGCCGATCTGGTTAGAGCGTACGCCAGTGTTGAGGCTCACCGAAATGGTTTCGCCGACGTTGGCACCCACTTGGAAGCTGGCGTTGCCGAAGCTACCGTCGAGAATTTTCTGACCGTTAAAGCTGGTTTGACCACCGATGCGGTCGATCTCAGCCAAGCGCTGCTGTACTTCTGCGTCCAGTGCCGCGCGGTCTGAAGACGAGTAAGTTGAGTTGGCAGCCTGAACGGCCAGCTCACGAATTCGCTGCAAGTTATTGGTGATCTCGTCCAACGCGGCCTCACCGGTTTGCGCGAGTGAGATACCGTCGTTAGCGTTACGCACTGCCTGGTTCAGGCCGTTGATCTGTGTAGTGAAGCGCGTGCTGATCGCCAGGCCGGCTGCATCATCTTTTGCGCTGTTGATACGCAGGCCAGTCGAGAGGCGCTGCAATGAGGTGCTGAGTGATTCCTGTGAGCGCGACAGGTTTCTCTGGGCGTTCAACGAGGCAACATTTGTATTGATGCTAAGGGCCATGATGACTCTCCTTCCACTTTATTTCGGTAAAGACGCTAGTCTTTAATCTTGCCCAGCCGCAGTGACTGCGCGTTGCTTTCAGCCTATATAACGGCGCTGGCATGGCGAACTTTATGGTTTTTTTTGCTCTCTACGGGTAATTACGTAGGAAAGGAAGGGGAAGCTAGGTAGGGCTACGTAGTCAGCCAACGACGGGGCTTTACCGCCATTGGCATTTTCCAAAATACTGGGGGGCGCTAGGCCTTAAAGGTAGTTAAACAATGACAATCCCTGAACTTTCGCAAAGGCTTGCTGAGCCGCCTGCAAACCGAGGCGCTGTTGCTCAAACCGCGATACCGCCTCGGCGTAGTCCAGGTCATTAATTACACTCAGGTTTTGCTGAACCTGCAGGTTCACGCTTTCATTCACCTCGCGCTGCCGGTCCAGCGCCTGCATTCTGGCACCGCTGTCCGCCTGCTTGGCGATAAGGTGGTCGAGGGCTTGGTCAATGTTCGCCAGGGCGCCGTTTATCGACGAGGTTTGCAGTGCGCGACTGGCGCTGCCGCTGCGCGGCTCGGCAAGCGTTTGCGCTAAATCGGCAACCATTGAGAACACATCTTCGGCCTCACTGGCACGCAATGAGAAGCTGTCTCCCGCTGCTGGCTCACCCTGAATACTCACCGTCATACCCGCAACATCGATACTATCACCACTGCGATAGCTGGCCGTTGCAATAACCGCAGCAGAGCTATCACGTAACTCATATTGATCTGGCGCGATAAAAACAATATCGATGGCATCGCCGTTATACAGCTGCTGATCGCTGACAGCGCCCGCATCGATCACCGCTTGGCCGGTATTCGAAGCCCCGGCAATAGCCTGAAAACGGCCATTGCCATTGGCAATACCGGTGAATAGCTCCGAGCCCGGGCTGGTATCTGCCAGCTGGCGATTCGCCCCAACCTGGAGTAAACGCTGGCCGTCATCGCCATTGTAACGAAAGCCGTTTACATCTCGGCTAAACGCCTGGGTGTCCTGCTGATAGCCGGAGAAGATATAGCGGCCGTCACTGTCGCGGGTGTTGGCCAGCGCCAACAGGCTGTCGACTTGTTGTTCCAGTTCCCGCGCGATCGCCTGACGCGATTCATTGTCCTGGCTGGCATTGTTCGCCTGCAGGGCCAGGGTGCGCACCCGCTGCATAATTTCAACGCTCTCCGCCAGGGTGGACTCTTCCATGCGCAGCCGGTTGTCCAGGATCACTGCATTACGCTGAAACTGCTCGCTGCGGTCCAGCGAACGACTGAGTTCCAGGCTGCGTACAGCGCCCACTGGGTCGTCGGCGGGCGACAGGCGTTTTTCCCCGGTCGCGAGCTGGGTTTGGGTATCAAGCAGCTTGCTCTGCTGTTCGAGCATCGCACTCAAGCCGCCGGCATAAATTTGCGCTGTGGAAATTCTCACCCTACTCCCCCACTAGCGAAACGAGCTAATCAAGCTCTGGAATAATTGATTGGCGATACTCGTTGCCTGAGCAGCCGCCTGATAAGCCTGCTGATATTTCAACAAATTGGCCGCCTCCTCATCGAGATTGACGCCGGAGATGGCTTCGACATTTTCACGGGTCTGACGAAGCAGGTTTTCCTGTGAGTCTCGGTTCAGCTCCGCGCTGCGCGTGGCCACCGCAATATCGCCAACCAAGCCGCTCACCGCGTTTTGTACACTGCTGGCGCCGCCATCTAACAGTTTGCTGTCTTCCACGGCGGCCATGGCGAGCATATTTCGGTTATCGCCGCTCGCCCCGCTGTTGGCCTCAATGTAAAAACGATCACCCGCAATGGGGCTACCGGTGATCGCCACGGCATTGCCGTTGACGACAATCTCTGCGCCGGGGCTGTAACTAAAACTGCCGCTGCCATTAATTTGGTAAGTACTCGCATCCAAAAACTCAATGGCTACGCTGGCCGACAAGTTTGGATCGCTGGCATCGACAATACGCGTTTCGGTAATTTGCGCTGCGCCGGTATTGGCGCCGTCAGCGCCGCTGCGCGTTGGCGCCGCAGCCGCTAGCTGCGCCGGGTTACTCATTATCACCGATACCTGCGCGGCGGCATCGGCGGTCGGTGTCACCAAAAAGCGATCCCCCGCCGCCGCTGGGGCGTCCAAGGTCAGCGACACGCCATCGATCAGAAATGGGTCGGCCGCCGTGCCGCTGCCACTCCAGGCTGAAATTTGTTGGCCATTGGCCGCATTACGAAACGACCAGGCAGCCCCGTCAAATTGCACCAGCAGATTTCGGCCGTCTAAGGCTGAGATGTCTTCAATCGTTGCCGAGAGCTGGGCGCCACTCGCATTACCGGTGGCCGCGATTGCCGACGGACTCAACGTATTAAAGATATCCGCGCCCAGGTTGCCATCAAGATCCAGCCCCTGACCATTTTGCTGATTGAGTGAGGTTGTTAGCGCCGTTGCAATGCGCCCCAGCTCATTTTTTGTGGTATCGAGTAGGCCGTCCCGAAAGCTCAGCGACGCGCCGAGACTGCCGCCTGAAAGCACCTCACTGATCGGCGACTGTGGGCTCGACGCCATCGCCAGCTCCAGCCGATCTGAACCAAAAGG
Organism: Spongiibacter sp. UBA1325; assembly: GCF_002306875.1. Taxonomy (NCBI): domain Bacteria; kingdom Pseudomonadati; phylum Pseudomonadota; class Gammaproteobacteria; order Cellvibrionales; family Spongiibacteraceae; genus Spongiibacter; species Spongiibacter sp. UBA1325. The sequence continues at coordinate 172,427 of NZ_DBTD01000006.1, read as the reverse complement.
GCTGCGAGTGGTGGTCATTGACCGGGACTCTTCGCCGAGCACCAGCGATTGGCCGTTGCCAATGAACACATTGGTGGCGCCGTCATCCTGCTCCACTGTCTTGATGGAAACGAGATCATTCAGGCGCTGCAAGGCCAAATCGCGCTGGTCGAGCAGGTCATTGGGCGCGGCGCCAAACTTTCCTTGCGCTTCGACAACCAAACCGTTGATATCGGCCAACTCCTGAGCGAGGTCATTAATATCGTTCACATCGCTCTGAATGCGCGCATTGACCTCCTTGCTCAACCCCTCCAGTTGCGCCGAGAATTCAGCGAATCGACCACCGAGGCTCTCAGCTTCAGACAACAATAATTGCCGCGAGGGAATTGAGGCAGGGTCGTCAGCGAGATTCTGCACGCTGTCATAAAAGCGCGATAGCGCGGCGCTGATCCCCAGCTCCGGGTCGGACAGACTGTTGTCCAGTTGCGTTGCCAATTGGTAGAAGTTATCGAGCTGGCTAAATGAACCGCTGGCATTGCGCATTTGCAAGTTGGCGAACTCATCGTACACGCGGCGCACATCGCTCAACTTCACCCCAGAGCCAATGGACAGGTCGCCCATTTGCTGGGGGATTCGTGTCGCAAAGTCGACCCGCTGGCGGCTATAGCCCTCTGTGTCGGCGTTGGCGATATTGTGGCTAGTGGTCGCCAGCGCCCGCTGATATGACACCAGAGCAGATAGCGCATTACCCAACATATCTGCCATGTTAAATTCCTCGTTTCACTGCCAAGTTATCGGCCGTTAGCGGCGACACTTGAGCGGCTTTTGTTAACAGCTGCTGACGAAGTTGCGCGCCCTGCTCCGTTAACGCCGCTCCAGGGGCGACACCATGGCCACTGAGCTGCTGTGCAATGGCGTCGGCTAAACCAATGCCGCCCTGCTCTGAGAGCGTGACGGAAAGCTGTTTGTCGTGCATTTCCTGGTACAGCTCACCGCCATTACTGTCGAAGAGCCCACCCTCGGGTACGGCGTCGCGCATGCTTTTTAGCATCATTTGCAAAAACAGCGCTTCAAACTGGCGAGCCACCGGCGCAATTGCCTGTTCACTGTCGGCTTGCGCCTCACTGCGCAGCGCAGCCAGGCCAGAGAAGTCGTGGTAATTACCCGCCTTTGAAATATCCATTTAAATCACCAGCAACTCGGCGCGCAGCGCGCCAGCCTGATTCAGTGCTTCGAGAATCGCCACCAAGTCGCCGGGAGCCGCGCCGACCTGATTGATCGCCTTAACAATTTCTTCCAGAGTGACGCCGGCATCGAGTAAAAACATTCGCGAGCCGCTTTCTGCAACATCAATACTGGAGCGCCCGGCCGCAACGGTTTGGCCATCGGCAAAGGCATTGGGCTGACTGATATCGACCCGCTCGGTCACCGACACGGTGAGTGAGCCATGGGTCACCGCCGTGGGCATCACCCGTACATTGCCACCAATCACGATGGTACCGGTGCGGGAATTAACCACCACGCGGGCACGGGCTTCGGCGGGATCGACCTCAAGCTCTTCAAGCATGGAGATAAATGTTACGCGGCGGTCAGCACTGGAGGGGCCGAGTACTTTGACCGTCGCCGAGTCCATTGCACTGGCCGTGCCGGCACCAAAAAACTCATTAATTTTCTCCGACAGGCGACGCGCAGTGGTGAAGTCCGGCGTTTTTAAATTCAGCATGACCTCACCATTGCTGGCCATTTGGCTAGGCGCAGGTCGCTCGACAATCGCGCCGTTAGGGATGCGGCCAGCGCTGGGGATATTCACCGTCACGCGGGAGCCGTCATTACCTTCAACCCCTAGCCCACTGACCAATAAGCTGCCCTGGGCGACGGCATACACCTGGCCGTCGGCGCCCATCATCGGCGCCATCAGCAAACTGCCCCCGCGCAGGCTGGCGGCGTTGCCGATCGATGACACCGTCACATCGATGGTCTGTCCCGGCTTGGCAAAGGCAGGAAGATTAGCGTGAATGGTTACCGCCGCGACATTTTTCAGCTGCGGGTTCACGTTGTCGGGAACGCGAACGCCAAAGCCGGTCAACATATTGCGAATGCTTTGTATGGTAAACGGCGCCTGACTGGTCTGGTCTCCGGTGCCGCTTAATCCCACCACCAAGCCGTAGCCGACGAGTTGGTTTTCACGCACACCGGCCACATTGACCAGGTCTTTCACGCGGTCGGCTGAGGCGGGTATGGCCAGCATAAAAAGTACGACTGCCAGCAGGCGTGGAAATAGAGATGGGCGGTGGTTGTTCATCGTTCTCACCCTCAAAATGGTGACAGTACTGACTGGAACAGACGCCCCAGCCAGCCCATGGAATTGGCATCGGCCAGCGCCCCTTTGCCGCTGTAGGTAATGCGTGCGTCGGCAACTTTAAACGAGGGCACCGAATTGTCGGCGGCGATGTCTTCCGGGCGAACAATGCCCTGAATGCGGATAAACTCGTCGCCCTGATTGATGGTTACCCACTTCTCGCCGCGCACTCGCAAACTGCCATTGCGCAACACCTGTGACACGGTAACGGTGATGCTACCGGTCAGACTGTTGCTCTGGCTGCTGCTGCCCTGCCCGGCAAAATCCTGGTCGCTGGACACACCCGTCGACAGCACTGGCGTGCCATTATGGGTCACCCCTCTGCCGAGTAGCGTCACAGTAGGTACCGAGATATTGCTTTCTTTAGCCGTCGCCGTGTTGGACTGCTTACTGGCGTCTGTCTTCTCGGACAAAATAACGGTGATGACATCGCCTACCTGCCGGGCGCGGCGATCCAAAAACAGGCTCATGCCATAGCCCGCTTGATAGATCGAACCGGGATTTTCGCTATTGCTGTATTGCTGCTCCGGCAACTGTGACTCCCACACCTGTTCGTCGCGCTCTGGTGCTTGGGCGCAGGCTGTGAGTAAAGCCACAGTAGCGAGCAGAAAAAAGCGGAAGTAGCGTGATAGGTTCATGGCGTCGCCCACTTACAGGTTGTTATTCACGTACTGCATCATTTGGTCGCTGGTGGAAATCGCTTTGGAGTTCATCTCATAAGCGCGCTGGGTCTCGATCATATTCACCAGCTCTTCCACCACATTCACATTGGAGCCTTCCAGCGCCCCTTGCGCCAGCGTGCCCAAACCGCTCAGGCCGGGCGTGCCAGTTTGCGGCGCACCGCTGGAGGCCGACTCCAGATACAGGTTTTCACCGCGCGCTTCTAAGCCAGCCGGATTGATAAAGTCTGCCAACTGTATGCTGCCCAATTGCACCGGCGCGGAGTCACCGGCGATCATCGCGCTGACAACCCCATCGGTGCCGACGGTAATGCTGCGCGTATTGGCAGGCACCGTAATACCCGGCTCAACGATGTAGCCGCTGTTGGTAACGATCTGCCCCTGGTCGTCCAATTGGAATGAACCATCGCGGGTGTAAGACAGGCTGCCGTCTGGCATCCGCACCTGGAAAAAGCCGTTGCCATTGACCGCTAAATCCAGGTTGTTATTGGTTTGCGTCATGGTGCCTTGGTTAAAGATTTTTTCAGTCGACACCACCCGAACCCCGGTACCTACCTGCATACCGCTGGGCAGACGAGTTTGCTGGGAAGATTGCCCGCCCACCTGACGGTAGTTTTGATAGAGCAGATCTTCAAAAGACGCGCGGTCGCGCTTGAACCCAGTGGTATTGGCGTTCGCCAGGTTGTTACTGACCACCTGCATGCGCGTGTTCTGCGCATCGAGACCGGTTTTGGCTACCCACAATGATGAATTCATATACCTATCCTCTTATTCCATTCTCATCAGGCGCGCACCGGCTTCGGATACCGTATTTGCGGTATTCATCACCTTCACCTGCATTTCAAAACGCCGGGCCAGTTCGATCATATTGACCATTGCCTCAACGGTATTCACGTTCGAGCCTTCCAAGGTGCCCGGCGAAACGCGAACACTGGCATCGGCGGCTGGCGTGGTGCCATCGAGCGTTCGAATCAAACCGTCTTCGCCCTTGCGCAACTGCTCAGGTTCGGCGCTGACCAAGCGAATGCGATCAACGGTCACCAACGACTCAGGCCCAAGACCCAGTGGTACTATCGACACTGTGCCGTCGCTGCCAATCGTCAAACTGTCGTGTTCAGGCACCGCCAGCGGTCCGCCATCGCCCATCACGGGCTGTCCGGCGCCATTGATCAGCATGCCATCGGCCGTCAGGTGAAGATCGCCACGGCGGCTCAGTGCCTCCTCACCCTGGGCGTCCTGCACGACAAACCAGCCCTGTCCTCGAATCGCGACATCCAGATCGCGACCGGTGGTCATCAGGGTGCCTTCACTGAAGTCGCTCAGGCGCGACTCCACCACCGAATTGACGCGTGTTTGATGGCCCGCTCCCTCTACCGGCTTTGACATCAACGCATGGAAGTCCGCCCGAAAGCCCGCCGTGCTAGCATTTGCCAGGTTATTGGCATTGCTGGCCTGCGCCATTTCCGTGTGTTTGGCCGCGGTCATGCCGAGATAAAGTAGCCGGTCCATACCTGCCTCCTAAAGCGATGAATACCCGCCTTAGCGGATATTAATAATCGCCTGAGTAACGGCGTCAGATGTCTGGATCATCTGGGTGTTCGCCTGGAAGTTACGCTGCGCGGTGATCATTTCCACCAATTGCTCGGTAAGATCGACATTGGAGCTCTCCAATGCACCCGCCTGCAGCAGACCAAAGTTAGAGCTACCCGGCTCACCCACACGCGGACTACCGGAAGAGAAAGTTTCCGCCCAGGCCGTGTCGCCCTGTTGTTGCAAACCATTGGGGTTAGAGAAGCCCGCCAGGGCGACCTTACCCAACTGGGATGACTGACCGTTGGTAAAGCGCGCCGACACGACGCCGTTGCTCGCCACTTCAATACCGGTCAATCGCCCTGTGGTGAAGCCGTCCTGCTGCAAGCTGTTCACACCAAACTCATTGCCGTACTGCGTTGATGAGGTGAAATCCAGCGAGAGGTCGATCGCTGCCGCGCCGTTGTTGGGGTCGTAGGAAGGCACAGTCACAATGCCCGAAGCGGGGCTTTGCAAGGTACCGGTATTATCAAATGACAGCGTATTGCCCAGGCTCACCGGGTTGTCGTCGATATAGACATTTTGCTGCCAGGTGTTTGCCGCGGGGTCTTTCACAAAGTACAGCGTTGCCGTGTGCAGAGTGCCCAACGAGTCGTAGACAGTCATCGACGTGGCGTGGTTATAGCTCGATGCTACTGTTGGATCGAAAGGCGTCGAGGTGGGCACTGGCGCATCGCCGGGCAGGTTTACGCCGATATCAGCGCGTGTCGATGCTCGCGGCGCGTTCTCGGTGACCTGCAGTTGCAAGTCAGACAGCGAACCAGTGGCAAAGTCGCCATTGGTGGTTGCCGGATACACCTGCAAACGGTCGTTATTGTTGTTCACCACAAAGCCTTCCCGGTCGACACTGAAGGCACCAGCGCGCGTATAGGTTACGCCACTTGAGCCCTTCATGGTGAAGAAGCCTTCGCCACTGATGGCCAGGTCCAGGTTGTTGTCGGTGAAGTCGATGTTGCCCTGCGAAAACTGCTGAACAATGGTATTCAAACGAACACCTGCGCCGGGCGTGGTTTTGGTTACATCGTTATTGGATGTTGCATACACATCAGCAAAGGATGTGCGGGAACTTTTAAAGCCTGTGGTGTTAACGTTGGCAATGTTGTGAGCGGTGACGTCCAGATGCGATGACGCTGCGTTCAGTCCACTCAATGCAATACGAAAGCTCATAGTTATACTCCTGCTGCGATCACTCGCGAATTGATCAATGAATGCGCCGAAGCGCCTAGCTAATTTCCTTTATTTGCGACATCGAGACCGTACCGACACCATCAATTTGCACCGTGGGGCTACCGCCGCCACTGGGCAAACTCACGCTGCGTACGGGGCTGCGAATATCCGTTTGCAAGGCCTCTACACTGTTGCCGTTCAGGTATTGCGCGCGAATTACATAATTGCCTGCGGGCAAACGCTCGCCGTCCAGGCCGCTACCATCCCAACGAAACGACACCGGCCCCGCCGCCTGCGGCCCTAACGCCACCTTGCCCAGCACCTCACCCGAGGGCGCCAAAATCTCGACATCGACCGCTTGCGTGCTCACCGGCAGTGTTACCTGACCGCTTACCGCGCCCTCTGATGGCAGGGCGACAACATCACTGCCAACCAGCACCTCTTTGCCGATCAGCGAGGACGCATCCAGCAATTGACCGCCGTACAGCGAACTCGTCAGTGCAGCCAGGTTGTCATTCATTTCGCTGATGCCGCTCACTGACGTTAGCTGCGCCATCTGGCTGATAAATTCCGTGTTGTCGGTGGGTTTAAACGGGTCTTGATTCTTAAGCTGCTGCAGCATCAGTTTCATGAAGTCGTCTTGCCCGAGCGAGGAGGCCTCTTTTTTTGCCGTACTCGCCGCACTCTGCTGCTGCAATTGTTCAAGCGTTCGCAATTCCATCATACAGTTCCTACTGTTTACCGAGCTGCAAGGCCCGCAGGGTCAGGGTCTTCACCGTGGAAAACACCTCGGCGTTGTTCTGGTATGAACGGGAGGCGGACAGCATATTGGCCATTTCATCAACGGTGTTCACATTGGAGCCGTAAACGTAGCCCTGCTCGTCTGCCATCGGGTGGCCCGGCTCATAACGCTTGGGAACGGGAGCATTGCTCTCGCTAATACCCACAACCTCGACACCGGCGACGCCCTGCTGGCGGTCCAGCACGGTGGCAAAAACCGGTTGTTTTGCGCGGTAGGCAGCCTGTTCACTGCTGGCCACCGTATCCGCATTTGCCATATTGCTGGCGGTGGTATTCAAACGCAGCATTTGCGCGTTCATCGCCGCAGCGGCAATATCAAGGGGATTCGCCATCGCTTATTGACCTCCCTGAAGAATCGATTTAATTCCAGAGAACTTACTACTCAGAAAACTCATAGTGGCCTGATAGCGCATGCTGTTATCGGCAAATGCCGCTTGCTCCACATGGCTCTCCACCGTATTGCCGTCCACTGAAGGCTGCTGAGGCACGCGGTACATCACCGGCGCCTGCCCCGCCGCTGGAGCAACCGCTTCGGTAATATGCGCTGCATTGCTGCGACTGAGCGATAACTGCTGGCCCTGCGCTGCCTGGCCCAGTGCTTGTTTAAAGTCGATATCGCGTGCCTTGTAGCCGGGCGTGTCAGCATTGGCTATATTGGCGGCCAGCAGTTCGGTACGCTGCTGGCGAAGCAGCAGTGCCTGCTGGTGTATACCGAGTGCCTTATCAAAATTAATCGCCATAAATCTGTCTCGCTAAAGTTATGGGCTGCGCTGCCGATACACTGGATAAGGGCGCAAAGCCTTTGGCGTTCGACATGTCCGACGCAAAGCGCGTGCCACTTTTTTATTCTTATATTTTTCAATAACTTATAAAACCGACGCCAACAAACCGTCGGTTTTTCGGCAAGCCCTTGCCGCCAGTTTCACCGGCGAGCGGCAAGTCTTTGTCACGCCTTCTAACACTCACTCTATTTCGCAAAACTGGCATAGCAATTGCTGCTTAACTCATAAAGCCGCCGCGCCGACAAAAACTTGGCGCCGCAAACTAGTAGTGAGGGAATAAGGTGTCATGATCTGGCGCGTAGCAATCACCATCGCTCTCCTGAGCAGCGTCTGCCCGAGCACTCTGGCAGACGCTGGCGTGGAGTCAGCGCAGCGTATTAGCGCTACTGCCAGCCAGTTCATTGCTAAACGCCACCCCTGGCAAAATGAGAACACCCGTATCACCGTGGGCGAACTCGACCCGCGCACCCGTCTGGCAAAATGTAGTCAGCGACTACAGGCCTTTTTGCCGCCCGGCGCGAGCATCCGGCGGCGCACGACGGTAGGCGTGCGCTGCGAAGGTGTTAAGGAGTGGAAGGTGTACCTGCCGGTAACGATCGCGGCATTCACTAAGGTCATGGTGAGCAAGCACCCTATCGCTGCCGGCCAGCGAGTGACTGAAGCGGATATCACTTGGACAGAGCGCGATGTATCAAGCCTGTCATACGGATACCAAAAGGGCCTTGGTGGTCAGGGAATGCTCAGCCGACGAAGTATTCCCCAGGGCGCGGTTATCACCGCGAATATGCTGGAGGCCCCAGCGATGATAAAGAAAGGACAAGAGCTCAAGCTCATTAGCCGCAGTACTGCCATTAACGTCAGCATGAAGGGACGTGCCCTGCAGGACGCGGCGAAGGGCGCTCGAATACGGGTGGAAAATATCAGTTCAGGCAAACAGTTAGAAGGTATTGTCATTAGTGGTAATACGGTACGAATCGAATAAAAAAAAGCTAAAGTTTTTATCGATAGCTGCCGTTAACTGTCATAAGGCATACCATCAACGCCAATGTAATGAGGAATTATCATGGTCGATCGAATTAATGGCGGCCCACTCGGCCAGCCAAGAAGGCTCGACAGTAACCCGTCTTCAAACGCGACCAACGCCGCGGATGCCGGTGCCACGTCGCCGCTCGAATCGGCAAGCACACCAGCTGCTGATAGCAGCCTGGTTGATCGCGCTCGAACCGCAATTGCCGGCAGCGACGGTATCGACCGCCAAAAAGTGGAGGCGATTAAAACCGCAATTCGCAACGGTGAGTTCACTGTCGACAGCGAACAGGTGGCAAAGGCCTTTGTCGACCTGGAACGACTGACAGATCCTAGCGCATGATGACCGATACCGAGCAACAGTTACTGGCCCATAGCCAGCGCTTTGAAGCGCTGTTAAACGAAGAGTTGGCAGTGCTGCGCGACCACGGCGACGCCGACCGCCTGCGCGAGCTTGCAGAACAAAAAATGGATTGCTGCCAGCAATTAGAGACGCTCGAGCGCCTGCGCCAACAGCAGCAGCCAGAGCGGGCGATGTCTGCGGAGGTGACTCAGAGCCTGCGCCGCTGTCGCGACCTGAATGAGCGTATCGGCAGCCTGCTTAGTCGACAGCAAGATTACAATGAACAGGCCATGCACATCCTCGGGCTGGGCAGCCCCACCCTGCGTACCTATGGCGCCGATGGCCAAACAGGCGCGTCAGCCTACAGCAGACGCCTTGGCGAAGCCTGAATACAAACAACGCAGTCTTATCAGCACCGCGCCGGCGCCCGCCGGCGCTAGAAAAGGCTGAGCTGCTGTTGCTCTACCGGCGCGGCGAAACGAACACCCACACCAATCAAGCGAACCGGGCAATGCAATCGCGCCCAGGCCTGTATCATCAGCGGTGGCAGGCAGGCGGGGTCAAGCTTGCCTTCCTGGCGCAATTCGATGGTGGTTACCTTAAATTCCCTGCTCTTCAACTTAACGAACGCGCCCGCGATAGCCTGTTCACTATGTGGCTGCAAACGCCGCTGTAGCTCGTCTATGAGTTGAGCAAGCGCTGCATCCGCGGCCTCCCCTGGCGACAGGTCCTCGGCAAACGTGCGCTCAACGCTCAACGATTTGCGCTGCCTTTCGGCCTTTACCGGCCGCGCATCCACACCGCGCGCATAACCATATAACTGTCGCCCAAAGCGACCAAAACGCTCCACTAAGGCCAGCTCGCTCCACCCTTGCAGCTGCTCGCAGGTTTCGATGCCAAGTGCCGCCAACTTCGTCGCCATCACTTTGCCGACGCCGTGAATCTTGGTTACCGGCAGCGCACGAACAAAGTCATCGACCTGATCGGGCCGTATCACCGTAAGCCCGTCAGGTTTTTGCCAGTCGCTGGCAATCTTCGCCAAAAATTTATTCGGTGCAACGCCCGCGGAAATAGTAATTCCCACTTCGCGGGCTACCGCTTGCCGGATCGCTTCGGCAATGCGGCTGGCGCTGCCCTGAAAATGCGGCGACTCGCTGACATCCAGGTAGGCCTCATCCAGGGACAACGGCTCGATCAGCTCGCTGTAGCGACTAAATATTTCACGAATCTGCGCAGCAACATGGCGGTACTTATCCATATTCGGCGGGACCAAAATCAGCTGCGGGCAACGCTGCAATGCGGTTGCAGTCGGCATTGCCGAGTGCACACCATAGGCGCGCGCCTCATAGTTGCAGGTAGCGATCACGCCGCGCCGACTGGCCTTGCCACCAATGGCAATCGGCCTACCGCGCAAACGCGGGTCATCACGCATCTCCACCGAAGCGTAAAAACAATCGCAGTCGCAATGAATGATCTTTCTCGTGTTGAGCACCGACACCATGGCGCAGAAAACCCGCTTAAGACAAATACTGTACAAACATACAGACTTTACGCGAGCAGCTAGCGCTTGTCACTCATGGTAGTGAGGTATACTGTGCGCCACACCACCCACGTTGAATTAAAAAGGAATGCCGTAGCAATGAGTATTGGCAGTTGGACCCCGGACTCTGAAAAAGCCGCTATCACCATTGATCGAGACTTTCTCGAGCGCTGTATAGCACTGAGCGACGACGCGTCCCTGGCAACACTCCCCTCGCCGTTCTCTGAGGAGGAGCAGCAGCGCTATAGCACCGTCATGCGACTACCCGCTGAGCCCTGGCAACTCGCTGTGGCCGATTTCGACAACGCTGAGCTACTGGCACTCATTCGCTTCTTCACTGTTGCCGAAGAGCGGATTAGCGGCTGGGAAGCTGGCGCAGAATCCCCCGCCATTTGGATCAACAAAGTGTTGCGCAAACGCGGTGAAAAACTATCTGTTGAGACACTGCGCTGGATTCGCGCAAATAGCCGCAATCGCTTTATCCCCAATGGGGGCCTCTAGGGCGCTGCTACTTCTGCTCTTTATTAAACGCTGCCAGCGCTTCGGGGCTGGCTTCTTTTTGGTATTTCGATTTCCATTGCGAATACGGCATGCCATAGACTCTTTCGCGCGCCGCGTCGTAATCCACCTCTATGCCCTGCTCTTCGGCTGCAGCCGCATACCACTTCGACAAACAGTTACGGCAAAAACCCGCCAGGTTCATTAAGTCGATATTTTGCACATCTTTGCGGCCGTCCAAATGCTCGAGCAAGCGGCGAAAAACCGCTGCCTCTATCGCATCGCTCTGTGACTTGTTCATAATTTGTTCACTCATTCGCTGCATTACTCTGTTCATTATCAGGAAATTTGCTATGTTAAGCCAACGAACAGACTTCCTGCTCGCGACGTACCCCAACACTTTATGACGGAGTCAGAAAGCATGGCTAAACAAAAACTAGACCCTGTAGCGCTGATCAACCGGGAGATTGAATCTCTGGAAGATAAAGTAGAAAAGCTACGCGACCGCTTAATATCCGACGCGGATAAAGCACTGGAGCGCGCTAAGGCGCAAACTGAAAAAGCGCGAGCGAAAATTCGCCAGGAGCAGGAAAAGCTGCGCGAGCTGCAAAAGAAAGCCAAGGAAAATATGGATGCTCGCATACAGCGTCAGATGGAGCGCGCTCACAAGGCCGTGGACTCTGCGCGCGAGCTTGAGGTGGACGCCAAGGCGCTGGTCATTATGGCCCGCGAACAAATGCAGGATTTAAAGGCTGACTATCAGCGTGCCAAGGCTCTGGCTAAGGCTGCCCGCGATGCTGCGCGCGACTTCGACAAGAAAAACCCACCTAAGAAAGCGGCCGCTAAAAAGGCAGCGGCAAAGAAAGCCCCTGCTAAAAAAGCCGCAGCCAAAAAGGCACCCGCCAAAAAAGCCGCTGCTAAAAAAGCACCAGCAAAAAAAGCTCCCGCTAAAAAGGCCGCAGCCAAAAAGGCAGCCGCTAAAAAAGCCCCCACCAGCTAGTCGTGACGATCGCTGGCCGGCTCGCCGGCCAGCGTAACGACACTATTCAAAATCAACTGAATTAACTGCGTTTGCCGCGCGACGCCGGTTTTCGAAAACACCGAGCTGAGATGCGACTTAGCCGTATTCCGAGAAATATTTAAGCTGAGCGATGCCTCGTCCAGGCTTTGCCCGTTAACCAGTCGCACCGCCAATTTAGACTCTGCAGGTGTTAAACCGAATAGTTCGATTAACACATCACTGGGTGCCTGACGCGGTGCCATGGGGTCACTAATGAACACCGCTACGGCCGGACGCCGCTCACCACCGTGGTCACTGTGCGGCAGGGGTCGTATCAGCAGGCTTAAGCCACTCAATGAGCTGGCATCTGCAAGGCGAAAGGCGCGCACACAGCCTGCCTCGCGCTGGTGATGCGCCTGTATTACCTCGCCAAGTAGCATTTTGAAGTCTTGCTGCTCACGCCGATTTTCAAAACTCAGGCGTCCTCCCTGCAATGCGACACCGCGCCCCTGTGCTAACAGGCGCTCGGCCACTGGGTTGCTATTTAAGCTATCGCCGTTGGCATCCAGGGTAATCACGCCCACCGACAAACTGTCGATGGTATTGGCATACAGCACTCGCTCGCGTTCACTTTCACGTAACCGGGAGTGGATTTGCACCGCCTGTTTAATATGTGGCAGCAGTTGCTTGCACAGGGCCTTTTCCCGCGCGCCAAAATCTTCGCGGCTCTCTGGCCGCGTGACGCGCAGCCGTGCCAGTAGCTCCTCACCGTGCCATAAATCGGCACCCAGGATGTGCCGCACATTGGCTGGCTCTATATAATTTTGATAGTACTCGGACGCCTCAAACTCCTCTGCCGACATGTACTCAGCCACGGTGACGACATCGCCATCGGGAAGATTCACAAAGGGGTCTAAGGCAAAATAGGTCTCGTTGTAGGCGCGATAGATTTCCGGCGAAACCACCAGCGCGTTGAGTATCACGCCGGGGTCGTGCTCATTCGGCGGCCGCAGCAGCAAGGTCGCATAGTTACCGCCCAAGGCGTCCCTGAGCTGATCCAGAAACGCCTGCCAGGGGGGCGTTTCCAAAGTGCCACCGTAGAGCGCGCGCAGCAGAGCGTCCATACGCGGCGAGATAGAAATCTCAGACATAGAAGATCGAGGCCATTGTGATGCAATAGCCTCGATTCTAAGCGCTGACCGCATGGAATTCATCTATAGCGCACTAAATCCTCGCAGCGGTTTAATGTGGCAAGAAATCGCCACCATTTACATCGAGCGCGGCACCGGTCAGCGCTCGAGAGTACTCCGACCCCAAAAACACAGCGGCTTTGGCGCAGTCGCCGTCATCGGGTATACGGCGCAGCGGGATATTGGCAGCTACAGCAGCTTTTTGCTCTTCGACACTGGGGCCGCCAGCCTCTGCATTCATTTGGAAATAGCCCTCGACCGACGGCCCCCACATCCAGCCCATATAGGCCGAATTCACACGAATATTGTCAGGCCCCAGTTCTAGCGCCAGGTGAGCGGTTGCACTGGCAAGCGCCGCCTTGGAGGCGCCGTAGCCGCCCTGAGTCGGCATGGGTTTGCGGGTTACCATGGTGTTGATCATCACGATCGCGCCGCCACCCTGCTTCTTCATTTGCGGCACGACTTCAAGCGTCAGCCCCATGGTGCCGAAGAAGTTCACATCCATGGCGTCTCGCCAGCTGTCCAAATCTGCCTCAGCGATAGGCCCAAAGTTTCCGGGGTTGTAGGCACTGTTAAACAACACGTCGATACGGCCAAATTCGGCAATTGTCTTGGCAACCAGCTCTGCACATTGCTTGCGGTCACTAATATCGGTAGCCACCTTCAATACCGCATTGTCTAGGCCCTCACTGCGAATCAGGGCTTCAGCATCATCGAGTTTACTGGCGGTGCGGGCACACATCGCCACTTTTGCTCCCTGGCGCGCGGCTTCAAGGGCCAGCTCCTGCCCCAAGCCCGGGCCGATACCCGACACAATGACGACTTTGTCTCTAAGCAACATTTTGACTATCCTGTTTAATTATTCGAATTACTTGTCCCTGAAGCCTACCTAGGCTCGACCCGAGCAGCACCACCCGAATGGGTGGAAGCGCCAAGCCAGAATATACAGCGAGGAAACATGCACCTACGTCGATATACCACCTCAGCACTACTCTGCCTGGCCGTGAGCACGCCTGCGCTCGCCGACACATCGCTGCGCCTACAGGCTTCAACGATAGGCGGTGGCGCGGAGCTTGGATACAGCTTTTCCCCGCAATTTGGCATTCGCGGTGGCGCCTTGTACGGCAGTTTTAAACTGGACTTTGAAGGGGATGACAACAACGGTATTGAGGGCGATGAGCTCAGCTACAAAAGCGACGTCGATCTGCGCAATGCCTATCTGCTGACCGACTGGCACCCCAGTGGCAAATGGTTTCGGGTAAGTGCAGGCATATTAATTAACAACAGCTCTGCCAAGGTTATTACCCGCTGCGAAGAAAACTCTCCCGTACCTGGCACAACAAACTGTGAGTTCGGCAACAGCCGCTTTTCGCCCGCGATACTCGGAGATGTTATTACCAACATCGACTTCGAACCGGTGAGCCCCTACCTCGGTATTGGTTGGTCCAGAGCTACCGGGCAAGGTTTTCACTTCAGCGCCGACGTGGGCGTTGCCTACCTCGGGGACGCCAACGTTAAGATCCGCTCGACGGGGAGCTGCAACACCAACCAGCAATGTCGAGAGGAAGTCGCCGCCGAACAGCGCGAAGTTGAAAATGAATTGGATGACTTGAACCTGTTGCCTATCGCGATGCTCGCGCTGAGTTATCGGTTCTAAGGCCAAATTAGATATTTAAAGACCCGACGGGAAGCGAATACGCACCTCAGTTCCTTCCCCTAAGGCAGACAAGACCTCAACCTGCCCTTTCAGCTGTTGGCTGACAAGATTAAAGACAATATGCATGCCCAGGCCACTCCCGCCTGCGCCGCGCTTGGTGGTGAAAAACGGTTCAAAAATCTTTTCTCGCGCCTCTTCATCCATACCGCAGCCATCATCGCTATAGCAGATTTCAATATCGCCGTCGCATTCGGTTACCACCACGCGTATGCGGCCGGCTTCACCGCCTGGAAAGGCATGCATAAGGGAATTCATCAGCAAGTTGGTAAATATCTGCGAGATCGCGCCCGGCACGGAGTTGGCTTCCAGTGACGCCTCACAGTCTATTTCTACAGCGATCTGCGTATTCTTCAAGTTTGGTCGCAGACTCAGCAGGGTTTCATCAAAATAGCTTTTAAGATTAAATTTCCTGCGTTCAAAGCTGGTTTGATCCACCGCCACCTGTTTAAAGCTGTGCACTAAATCTGCCGCTCTGCGCAGATTATTGAGAATAATCTCGGTGGACTGCATGCAGTGTTCGAAGTAATGCTTCAGACCACTGCCGGTCAATTTCCCTTCGTTGTAGGCCTGCTCCGCTTCTATACTCTCGGCGCGCAGCGTCGACGCGGCCGTGACACTCACGCCAACGGGGGTATTCACCTCATGCGCCACACCGGCCACCAGGCCACCCAGTGAGGCCATTTTTTCAGTGGCGACCAACTGTTTCTGTGTTCGGTTCAAGTCCTCTACGGCCTTGCGAAGTTCAGTATTCGCCGCATCGGCCTGATGTATACGGAGCGTCAGCTCTTCCTTCGCGCTCGCCAAGTCAGTATCACGGGTGGCAATGTGGGAGAGCATGACATTAAAGCCATCGATTAATTCTCCGACTTCATCGTCGCCATGCTTGTCGGCGCGCAAACTATAGTCACCCGACAGCGACACTTTTCGCGTGGTATCGAGCAACGCAAGAATCGGCCCGGCAATGAGTTTCTGTAAAGTATTGGATATAACAAAAGCAATACCCACACTGAGCAGAAGCATAAGCAGCAGCAACATAATATCGAGGCGGGTACTTGCCCACAGGTCGGATAGCTGACGTTCAATCACCAGGCGCCCAAGGCGCTCGCTGCCGAGCCAGACATCGCGATTCACTGTAAGCACCTGCAGCTTGGAGGCCTTCACGTCTAACAGGCTTAGCGGGCAGTCCTTGGCATCACTGCCGCGCACATAACTGGCAAATAGCTGCGCTTGTTTGGTTTCCCCTTGATACAAACACGCGCGATGGATTTCCGGCATGCCACGCAGCGATGACAATATTTCCTCAGCGGCCTGGGAGTCTGAAAAACTCATTGCCGCCGTTGTATTGAGCGAAAAAACCTCTGCAACGGCCAGCAAATTCTTCTGGACGGTTTCCCGTACGCTAATCCAGTTATACAGCACGAAAACCGTTTCGATCATCACCAACACGATCGTGACCGTGCCGACAATCGACACCAGTATTTTTCGCTGTATCGGCAAATCCCTTAGCATCAGGAACTACCCTTCGCAGCAGAGCGGCGCACCGTTCTCGCCAAGCTCAAAAGCCGCGAACTCACCGACATACCGGAGCGGTGGATATTGGCCTGATTGATATCAAAGCGCAGCTTACCCGACACGATAACAAAACTGATCATGCCGCCCGCATCGATAAAGTCGCCGTTATCGGCGATGGTTAAGATGTGGTCCTGGGGTAATTTTTGCAGCCAGTAGCGCTGTAGCTCTCCGCTATTATCAGCGAGGTATAGCACCTCGCACCCCTCGCTCTCTTCGGGGAGGAGTATCAATCGGCTGCGTATGCCGAGGTCATTGCTCGATTTCGACTTGATTAATGCGGAAAGCGCGATGGCAATGTCGCGGTCACCGACCACGCATATATCAATTGCCTCCTCGCCACCCCGTATCGCCGCTGGGGGCCAACTGATAAAGCGCGTGAAGTTAACCAGATACGCCGCCTTAACGCGCTGCTCCAGGCCTTGCCCAAACGCATTGCCGGCCAGGCCCAACACCAAAGCTATTGCACAGAACCGCCTGCCCCAAATCATTAGAACATCCAGCTCAATTGCGCTTGCACACTGCGCCGTATCTCTACGCCGCCACCAAACTCCGCATGGGCATCGTCATTGAGGTTACTCACGCGCACAGACGCTTCGAGCTGGTCGTTGATACGCCACATCACATTCATATCAATTGCCGCGTAGGCATCAACATTTTGATCATCCAGAGAGCCAATCCACCGTGCCGCAACGAACAGCGACCAGCGATCATTGATATCCCAATCCAGGCGCGTTTTCAGCTGATGACTGGGATCGTTGGCATCGGCATCAGCAATAGACTGATCCAAACTGCCCGGCGGAGTGGAGGCATCCAGGTCGAAATAGCGATAGCTGGTCAGTAACTCGATGTTTGCTCTTGCTCGCCATCGCGCGGTCAGCTCAACACCATGGCTGCGCGCGCTGCCAATATTATCGATTAATATCGGTGGCGGCGTCTGAGGGTTAGTCAGGTCATCAGTGAGTCCACGCAGCTCCTCGTACTCGTTATAAAAGCCGGCGATGTCTATGGACAAACTGCCGCTCAACTGCTGACGATACCCCGCCTCCAGCGCGGTCAATTCCTCGGAGTGAAAACTGCGATCACCGCCGAAAAAGCCACCCGAAAAAGAGACATCTTGATCCAGACGATTGGGAATGCGAACCGCCTGAGACCAGGCTGCCCATACGGTGCTGTCGGGATTAATTTTATAGCGAGCCCGAATACTTGGTTGAAACTCATCGCCACTGTAATCGTTGTGCTCGAGTTTAGCGCCCAGAGTGAGGCGCAGGCGCTTGTTTAAAAAATTGATTTGATCCTGGATAAACAAATCATAGGTTTCGTCCTCGCGCTTGCGAGGGCTAAAGTCGGTGAGAAAGGGGTTAACATCGCCGATGTGATCGCGACTAAACCTAAAGCCACCGCCGATCACCAGCTCCTGCCGCTGCCCGATCTGGCGATTATGCTTCACTTCGAAATCCAGCAGGCGTCGCTGCTCAGAGAAATTCAGTCGATTGTTAAAAGCGCTGCGATCATAGACGAGTTGGTATTCTGAATTCGCCGTACCGGCATGCTGCTGACTTAGACGCATGATCAGATTTTCGCCGCGGTGATATTCTTGCTTGCCCCCTGTCGGCACAGCCACGTGGCCGCGGTAGGCATCACCCTGAACGGTTAAGCGCAGCGCATCCGATAATTTATTATCAGTGCGAAATCCCGCTTGGCGGTGTACCCACTCATCACCGCTATCCCCGCCACTGGCAGCTTGCTGTTCGCTGTGCCACTGACTTTTGGCATAGACACGATAGAAACCGTCGCCAGCAAACTCATCGCCGTACCTCGCCTCGGTATAGCCTCGATAGTTTCCACCGCCGCCCGCGGCAACCCACCCTCCGAGCGTGTCCTTGGCTGAGCGCGTAACGATATTCACCACGCCATTGACAGCATTCGCCCCCCATAGCGCAGCGCCGGGGCCACGTATAACCTCAATGCGCTCTATGTCGCGCATCACAGTATCTTGGGTATACCAAAATACGCCGGAAAATAACGGCGTATATAAGCTGCGACCGTCCATTAATACTTCGAGTTTATCGGCAAGTGTGCTGTTGAAACCGCGAGCGGTTACCGCCCAGCTATGTGAATCAACCCTTGCTACCTGCAGCCCTGGCACCAAGCGCAGGGCCTCGGCAAGTGTGCGCACGCCGCTGCGGCGAATATCCTCCGCGTCCAACACAAACACTGCCGCGGCAGTATCTTGCAACGGCTCCGCCCGCCGCGAAGCCGAGACCACCTCGATATCCATTAGGTCTTCGAGACTGAGTTCGCCAAGTGTTTCCAACGACGCTAGCTGGATTGTTGACGAGGCGGCGCTCAACGAGAAAGTGACCAGGCCGAGCGCAATACCCGTTTGCAATAAAAGGCGCATAACCATTGTCCGCGTCATTGTTGTTATTTGCTTAGTGGATGACTATTGCATCCACTTTTCAAACTAGGACAAAAGCGCCAACTGCACCATTGCAGCTTTTACCTACTCAGGCCTCCACTGCTGCGGCTTGACGGTATTTTTCTTGGAGGGGTTTTTTATACATTTTCCCGTTGTCCTTCCTCGGTAACTGCGCCTCAAAGAAAAACGCCTTCGGGCACTTCAATGCCGAGACAGAGTCACGACACCAGCCTCGCAACCGGTCAGCCAGCTCTGCATTACCAGTGCACCCCTGCTCTGACTGAACCACCGCGACCACTCGTTCGCCAAACTCCTCATCTGGAAGCCCAAACACGGCGACATCAGCGACCTCTGGGTGAGCAATCAGGGTATTCTCCACTTCTTGAGGATAGATGTTCACTCCACCTGAAATAATCATAAAGTCGCGGCGATCGGCCAGATAGAGATAACCCTCGTCATCGACATAACCCATATCACCAACCGTAGCCCAGCCCTCGCGGTGATGAGCGCCAGCGGTCTTCTCCGGTTCATTGTGGTATTCAAAGTCGCCAAAGCCAGAGAAGTAAATCATCCCGGTTTCGCCGCAGGGCAATTCATTGCCATCGTCATCGACGATGTGTACCTCGCCCATCAAAGACTGGCCCACTGAGCCAGGGTGTGCGAGCCACTGCGCGCTATCAATGGCGGTCATGCCGATACCTTCACTGGCGGCGTAATACTCGTTGATAATCGGCCCCCACCATTCGATCATCTTGCGCTTCACATCAGCGGGACACGGCGCCGCCGCATGCGTAGCCGCCTTCAAGGAGCTGAGATCGTATTTGCTGCGCACCGCTTCAGGCAGTTTCAGCAGGCGGATAAACATAATGGGTACCCACTGACTGCAATCCACACGGTATTTTTCGATCGCTTGAAGCGACAGCTCTGGGTCAAAACCGTCCATCATTACCACCGTACCGCCCAGAGCCATTGCCGCCATAACGCTGTGCATGGGGGCCGCGTGGTAAAGTGGCGCCGGCGTCAGATACGTCGATTCACTATTAATCCCCAGGAACGCAGCAATACCCTGCATAACGGCTGGCACCTCGTCAAAGGTTTGCTCGGGTAGGCTGGGTTTAATGCCTTTTGGCTGGCCGGTCGTTCCCGAAGAGTACAGCATCGGAACCCCCGCACATTGCTGCGCTAGCGGTACCGACGGACACTCGGCCATCGCCGCTTGCAGGGAGTCAAAATTGGGCGCCTCACCAGCGCTGATAAACCAGTGCTGTACGGCCGGCAGTGCCGACCTATCTAGTTGCTGCGCCGTTTCAAGGTAGCGAGGTGAACAGATAAACAGCTTGGCCCCTGAATTTTCCAGGATGTACGCCACTTCGGCAGGCCGCAAATGACTGTGCAGTGGCGTGAACACCAAGCCGCTGCGCTGGGCTGCCCAGGCAATTTGAAGAAAGCAGTGGCTATTTTCCATTTGATAGGCAATGTGGTCCCCGGCACGTAAACCGCGGCTGTAAAACAGTTGGGCGAGCTGGTTGGACTGGGCATCCAACTCGGCATAAGTCATCACCTCACCCGTGTTGGCAAGGATACAGGCGGCTTTTTGCGGTTGTTTCTGGGCGTGAAATTGCGGGTGCTGCACGATAGTCACTCCATAAAAATTATTATTGTTTTCGCTCACTACTTTTCTAAGTAGCTTGCTGACGATAAGCGCGCAGCGCTCTGGGATCAAGCCTTGCTCATACCAAAAACACGAGCCAAGACAAGCGGGAATGCGCGGCCATTGTTGTCAGTGAACACATTACCTATACTGGCAAGCACAATGTATTCAAACACAGGGAATCGGCAAATGAGCGCTTTTGACCAACTCATGGCAGCGGTGCGAGGCAGCGACGGCCTTTACACGGCAAATGTTGACGAAAGCTGGCTGCAGGGCCGCACCGCATTTGGGGGGCTTAGTAGTGCCCTGATCGCCCAAGCCATGCGCAGTGAGATAGAGCCAGCCCGCCGCTTGCGCTCCCTGGCAGTAAGCTTTGTTGGCCCGGCCCCCGCTGGCAATCACCAAGTGGCACTTCGCCACTTACGCGACGGCGGCTCGGTTACCCACATTCAAGGAGAGCTGCGCTGTGAGGGTGAAGTGGCTACCGCGATCAATGCGACGTATGGCAAGGATCGTCAATCTGCGGTCGTTGTCGAGGGACCGGCGATGCCGACCTCGATTCCGGCGCCGCAGGACTGCATGCTACTGCCTTTCATTGACGGCCTGACGCCCGCGTTTACGCAACACTTTGATATGGCGCTCGCCAGCGGTCACCTGCCATTATCGGGGGGAGACAGCGCTGATTTTTCACTGTGGCTGCGTTTTCGCGATACCACTGCGCTCACCGAAAGTGCGCTGATTGCCCTGGCAGATGCACCGCCAATGCCAGGCCTGAATATGATCAAACCGCCTGGGGTTGGCAGTTCGTTGAGCTGGTATTTGGAGTTTCCCAATGCGGTAAGTGCCGGCGATACAGCCGACAACTGGTGGTTTATGGACTACCGCAGCCAAGCCGGGAGTAATGGTTACTTTTGCAACTACGCAACAATTTGGTCACCGAGCGGCGTGCCCATAATGTTTAGCCGCCAAGTCGCTACAGTGTTCGAGAAGTAATGGCGTAGGCCAGTAGAGTCGTAACCAGAAGAAAAAGAGCGAGCCTGTCACACATGGCAGACTCGCATTGAGTCGTTATTTACGGCTGAGTGTTCTGAATGCTCTGTGCCGAATGGTCTTTAAAGTAAAGACGAAATGGCACGTTGCGCTGCTTGCCCAGATAGATGTAAAAACCGTAGCGGTCGTTGGCATAGTCCTGAACGAACTCATAGCGAGGGCTGATCGCTGGTGCCTCCGGGTCAACCCGAGGGGCAGTAACCAGCACTTCCTCTATCTCGGTTGGCGGTTGATCGCCCGATGCCGGTAGCGACACCAGTACACGATATTCTGTCTTGCCGGGGACATTCTCCACCGCCTCAACGCGCGCACCCGAGACCGTATCAATAAATCCTACCTGGCTTTCAATAATACCGCTTTGTCGTGAAACCGTTTGTGCCGACGGCTGCGGCTGAGCGCAGGCGGTAACTGCCACCCCCAGCAACAGTAAACCGGCGCAAGACAAGCTATGACGCATAGACATGGGCGCATTCCTTTTTATACCGATAATGCGGGAATGCTAACACCTGGCCAAAGGAATAACAGCCAGCTATTTGCGTTCCCACGCTATCGCTAGGCGCAAAAAGCCTCGCCCACGGCTATTTTGCTGCCCAGCGCGGCAAGGCTGCGCGCGGAGCTACCCAGCATCATTTCGTTGTGACGCAACCACGTACAGTAGCGCCACAGCGGGTAGTCGCGGTCAATGCCCGTGCCACCGTGCAAGTGCTGGGCGGCGTAGCTAACCCGATGACCAACATCCCCTGCCCACACTTTCGCAATCGCCACTTCGACACTCGCGTCGACACCATCGTCGAGACGACTGATCGCCTGATAGCAATTCAAACGCAGGCATTCCACGTCGATAAAACAATTAGCCGCGCGGTGGCCCACTGCCTGAAATGTCGCAATCGGCACGCCAAACTGCTGGCGCTCGGCCGTGTAAGACGCGGTCATCCGCATCGCTTTATCACTGGCACCAAGTTGATGCGCGCACAATGCTGCCGTCGTATGCTCGGCGACCGAAGCGAGCAACTGCTGCGCCTGCTCCCCGCGGGCCAGAATATTCTCTGCGCCCACGCGCACATTACTGAGCGTCAGCCGGTATTGTGGCTCGTAAGTCGTCACTTCCATCGCTTCAAGCGCAACACCCTCTGCCTGACGAGGCAGCATTACAACAACGGCCCCGTCACCGTCGGTCGCGGCCAGCAGTACATAGTCAGCTTGCGCCGCAAAGGGAACGCAGAGCTTCTCACCGCTGATCAGCACCGCCTCGCCGTCAGCCCGCGCACTGCATACACGCGGCTGAGTGGGGTCCTCATTGTTCGCTTCCATCAACGCGGCTGTGAGCAACTGTTCACCGCTCACCACTCCGGGCAGTAAGCGCTGCTTTTGCTCGGCACTGCCGAATTGCTGCACCGGCATCGCCGCCGAAATACAGTGAGAAATAAATGGCAGCGGAGCAATATTTCGCCCGACTTCTTCTGCAATCAGGGCCGCTTCAAAAAAACCGAAGCCCATACCGCCATATTGCTCTTCAATGGCAACACCCAGCAGCCCCGCCTGAGCAACCTGCTGCCATAGTTCGCGGTCAAAACGCTCCGCCGCGTAGCTGTCGTACTTGGCGAGCTTTTCCGCTGTTACCTGTTCGCCGAGAATTTCGCGCGCAAGGTTTTGCACATCGCGCTGCTGTTCTGAAAGTCCGAAATCCATAACTGTTTTCTCTCTATTCGTTCACTCTTCGCCGGGGTAAACACGACGCATCTAGCGCGATGCCCGGGGCATCCACAAACCGGCGGCGGAAATGATGTCACGCTGAATTTCGTTGGTGCCGCCACCAAACGTAATAATTGATGCCGTGCGATACAGGCGCTCAATTCGCGATGCGATGGGGTCGGCACCCGGCGTGCGACGATTAATCAGTGACGCTTGGCCAATGACCTCGCCCAACAGGCGATACACCTCGATGAAAAACTCAGACCCGTAGACTTTCGCCGCTGAGGCATCGGCCATATCCAGCTGGCCTTCGGTCATTGCCCACGCCTGCTTGTAGCACACCAGTTTAAGTGCCTCGACACCGGCACGGACTTTCGCCAGGTTGATCTGCACCCAGGGTTGGTCGATGATTTTTCCACCCTCGGGCAGGTCAGTTTGCTGGGCCCACCGCACTACGTTATTAAACATTTCTGCAGTGGGTCCAAAGTTCACCAAACTGAGACGCTCGCGGTTCAGCTGGCTGGTAATCAGCTTCCAGCCCGCGTTTTCCTCGCCCACCAGCGCGTCGTCATTCACGCGAATATTGTCGTAGTAGGTTGCGTTGGTGCGCACGCCACCCAAGGTGACCACCGGACTGCACGACCAGCCTGGATCGTTAGTGGGCACCAAAAACATGGAAATACCTTTGTGCGGTTTCGCTGCGTCGGGATCCGTTCGGCAGGCAAGCCAAACGTAGTCGCAAAAATGCGCGAGGCTGGTCCACATTTTTTGACCGTTGATCAGCCAGCCGTCGCCGTCGCGCACCGCCGATGTTTTCAAACTCGCCAGATCGGTGCCGGCGCCCGGCTCGGAGTAGCCAATCGCAATCAAACATTCACCGGCGAGGATCTTGGGTACGATCTCTCGCTTCTGCCATTCATTACCGTGCTCGGCCAGCTGCGGCCCGACCGACTCGGTTGTCAGGAATGGGAAGGGGTAACCCGCGCGCATGACTTCTTCTACGAAAATAAACTGCTCGATGGGGCTCATACCGCGACCACCGAGCTCTTTTGGCCAGCCAACACCTATCCAGCCATCGCGCCCCATTTGCTTGAGCGCCTCGCGCCATAGCGGGCCACCGCCCTCTCCCATGCTCTCGTCGCACTCGGCCTTGAGCTCCGGCGTCATCAATGCCTCGAAATACGCGCGTAATTCTTTGCGCAGCGCATTCTGCTCTGCGCTAAACTCAACTTTCATTGTTGCCTTCCTCTGTGTCGCCGCCAGTCGTTGGCAGTTTTGGTTGACGCTTGTCACCATAATAAGCGGCCGGGTCACTGCGACAATTGCAAAAGCCGTCACCCACATGACATATGCGTTCATAACGCCTTTACGCTGCCACTCAACCATTCAGACGATAGCTCGCGCCAGCAACACTTGCGATCATTTGCGGCTGTTTACCCCTCACTCAATGGTGCCAAGGTTGCACCCTCAAGCGGAGATTCGGCATGAGTGACAAGCCTGTACAGGCGGCAATCGAAGGTTGGTATACCCTCGATACTGATACGCCCCACCTTATCGGCGCAAAGTGCGACGACTGCGGCACCTACTACTTCCCCAAAAATTTGTCCTTCTGTCGCAACCCCAACTGCGAAGGCGAGACATTTAGCGAGGTACAGCTCAGTCGCACCGGAAAAATTTGGTCCTACACCGATGCGTGCTACAAGCCACCCGAGCCCTTTGTCGCAGAAGAGCCCTTCGTTCCCTACGGCATTGCCGCAGTGGAACTGGAAAAAGAACAGATGATCGTTCTGGGACAAACGGTCAAAGGCGTCGGCCCCAAAGACCTGAAAGTCGGCCAGGAAGTCGAATTGGTATTAGAAACACTGCACGAAGACGACGAGTCGGTAAAAATTACTTGGAAGTGGAAGCCACTGGGCTGAGCCGCAGACTCGATGACGGGAGAATTCAATGAGTAACGATATCGCCATCTTGGGCGTCGGCATGCACCCCTGGGGCAAATGGGGCAAGAACTTCAGCGAGTACGGCGTGCACGCTGCGCGCGCGGCACTGAAAGACGCCGGCATTCCCTGGCAGGATGTGGGCTTTGTTTCGGGCGCAGCAACCATGCGCTGCGGCTATCCCGGTTATGTTGCCGGGGCGACCTTCGCCCAGGCATTGGGCTGGCAGGGTGCGCAAGTAAATACGTCTTACGCCGCCTGTGCCTCCGGCTCTCAGGCGCTCGCCGCCGCACAAGCAAAAATTCTTGCCGGCGAATGCGAAGTTGCCTTAGTTGTCGGCGCCGACACCACCCCTAAGGGCTTCCTCGCGCCGGCCAAAGGCTACCGCCCGGAAGACCCGGATTGGCTGCGTTTTTACCTGGGAATTACCAACCCCACCTACTTTGCACTGTATGCCCGCCGTCGTATGGATTTGTTTGGCGATACAGAAGAAGACTTTGCACGGGTAAAAATTAAAAACAGCGAGCACGGTTTCACCAACCCCAATGCCCGCTACAAGAAAAAATTTACCATGGAAGATGTGATGAACTCGGCCATGGTGGCTGATCCATTGCGTCTGCTGCAAATCTGCGCCACATCAGATGGCGGCGCGGCAATGATTGTATCTAGCATGGACTACGCAAAGCGCCTGGGCAAAGCCGACGCCGTCCGCGTGGCGGCCGTATCAACCGTCACACCCACCTTTGCCAGCGCCGTGGTGGAAATGCCCGATATCGCCACCGACTCAGCGGCTGCAGCGGGCGTAGAAGCTCACCGCTTCCGCGCGGCACTGCCAGCAAAGGCCTATGAGCAGGCGGGAATCGGCCCGGAAGACGTCAACGTTGCCGAAGTCTACGACCTCTCCTCAGCACTGGAAATGGACTGGTATGAAGACTTGCAGCTGTGCCCGCGCGGTGAGGCTGCACAACTGGTGCGCAATGGCGATACCAAACTCGGCGGCCGCCTGCCCGTTAACCCCTCGGGCGGTCTGGCGTGCTTTGGCGAGGCCGTGCCCGCTCAAGCACTGGCACAGGTATGCGAACTGACGTGGCAGCTGCGCGGCGAGGCGGGTGAGCGCCAGGTTGAAGGCGCCCGGGTCGGCATCACCGCCAACCAGGGCCTGTTCGGCCACGGCTCATCGGTAATTGTTAAGAAATAACCACGACGGCAAACCATAAAAAACGGGGCTCAGGCCCCGTTTTTTATGCGTATTATTTCAGTCCGACAGAGCCCACTACGAACACGACACACCTGTGCCACCCAAGCCGCAATACCCCCCGGGATTCTTATCCAGATATTGCTGGTGATAGGCCTCCGCATAATAAAACGGCCCCGCTGGCACAATCTCGGTCGTGATCTCGCCATAGCCCGCTGCGGTCAGCTTTTCCTGATACGTCTCGCGGCTTTGCTCGGCAGCAGCGCGCTGCGCGTCCTGGTAGGTATAAATGCCCGAGCGGTATTGCGTGCCCACATCATTGCCCTGACGCATTCCCTGCGTCGGGTCATGGCTCTCCCAAAAGCAGCGCAGCAGGGCATCAAGGCTTAATACCGCCGGATCAAATACCACCAACACCACCTCGTTGTGGCCAGTCATCCCCGAGCACACCTCTTCGTAGGTGGGATTCGGCGTATGCCCACCGCTGTAGCCCACCGCCGTGGTGTACACGCCGGGTAGTTGCCAAAACTTTCGCTCCGCCCCCCAAAAACAGCCCAATCCCACAACCACTGACTGCAAATGGTCGGGGAACGGCCCCTTAAGAGGTGCCCCCAACACCGTGTGCCGCTCCGGCACAGGCATTTCCTCACTGCGACCGGGCAGTGCTTCGCTCGCCGCTGGAATCGCACTGGGTTTGCGCAAACGGTCGAAAATACTCATCAAAATGCTCCTGTCAGTCACTTGTGGATAGGCCCACTATGCCCTGATTCACATGGGCCTGACTAGCCCTGAAACCCGCTAGGCCCCTAGCGCTGGGCAACATTGGCCGGCATTGAAATAAACGCCTAAAATTCACCCAGTTTTTTTATTGCTATTTGCCAATAAAACGGTTTAAATCGCCGCCTCTTTCAACCCTGCGGAGGATTTATGCTAGATGAAAAGCTTGGATCTTATGCCTTCTCTGGAGGCGGGCGCTGCCACGACTAACCCGATCACTGCATCGGATGAAAATCTCGATCACTTCATCGTGCGCGATGGCGTTGCCTACGCCGGCACACACCTGATCATCGACCTCTGGGGAGCCTCCCATCTCGATGATATCCCCCGTATGGAAAAAGCCTTTCTGGACTGCGTTAAAGAATGCGGTGCAACCCTGCTGCATATTCACATGCATCATTTCACGCCCAACGGCGGCGTGTCCGGTGTTGCGGTCTTGGCGGAGTCTCATATCAGCGTACATACCTGGCCGGAGCGCGACTATGCCGCCTTCGACGTCTTTATGTGTGGTGACGCCAAACCCGAATTAGCTGTCGGCATCCTGCAAAAAGCCTTCTCCCCCTCACGCATTGAGGTCGGGGAAAATCTGCGCGGGAGAATGGACGATGTCTGAATGGTTCGACGAGACCCTTCACAGCGGATACCACCAAGGATTCCGCATTAAAAAGGTGCTGTTCGAAAGCAAGACCGAGCACCAGCATCTCGTCATCTTCGACTCTGTCGATTTTGGCCGGGTGATGGCCTTGGACGGTGTTATTCAGACCACCGAGCGCGACGAGTTCGTCTACCATGAAATGCTCGCCCACGTGCCACTTTTGGCCCACGGTAAGGCGAAAGACGTGCTGATCATCGGCGGCGGTGACGGCGGCCTGCTTCGCGAAGTGCTTCGCCATGCCAGCGTTGAGCGCGCCGTGCAGGTCGAGATTGACCAAGCGGTTATCGATATGTGTGTCGAGTACCTGCCGCGGCACTCCAGCGGTGCCTACGATGACCCGCGCGCTGAAATCGTCATTGGCGATGGCATCGACTACGTGCAAAATTGTGGCCGCCAGTTCGATGTTATTTTGTCAGACAGCACCGACCCCATCGGGCCTGGCGAGGTGCTCTTCACCTCACCCTTCTACGAAGGGATTAAGCGCTGCTTAAAACCCGGTGGTGTATTCGCTGCGCAAAACGGTGTTGCCTTTATGCAACCCGAGGAAGTGCGCACTACCCACCAGCGCCTCTCGCCGTTATTCGCGGACTGTCACTTCTATGCTGCCGCTGTGCCCACCTACGTTGGTGGCATTATGACTTTCGCTTGGGCCAGCGATGACCCCAGCTTACGAGAGCTCGACCTGGAAACGCTGCAACAGCGTTTCGCTGACAGCGGCATCACCAGCCGCTACTACACGCCGGCCCTGCATCACGGCAGCTTTGCCCTTCCGCAATATATTCTCGATATATTGAAAGGCGACTGAAGCCCCGGCCTGTCCAAGGCGTCCAGCTGGCAGGCCCAGCCAAATATAGGCGGCCGCTGAAATATCGCGCCGCCCTCTCATTTTTTTTGCAAATCGACTAGTCTAGTGACAGCATCGCCCGTCGACGAGCACTGATATTTTAAAGAGCACCCGCTATGAAATTTCGTTTTCCCGTTGTTGTCATTGATGAAGACTTCCGCTCGGAGAATATCTCCGGCTCCGGCATTCGCGACCTCGCTGACGCCATCGGCCGCGAGGGAATGGAGGTCGTCGGCTTTACTAGCTATGGCGACCTCACGGCCTTTGCCCAACAGGCGAGCCGCGCATCTTGTTTTATCCTCTCAATCGACGATGAGGAATTCTGCGACGGCAGCGACGAAGCAGCCAGTCACGCGCTGAGTGCAATTCAGGATTTCTTGCAGGCTGTTCGTCATCGCAACACCGATATTCCGGTTTTTTTATACGGCGAAACACGCACCTCGCGCCATTTACCCAATGAGATTCTGCGCGAGCTACATGGCTTCATCCATATGTTTGAAGATACGCCGGAGTTTGTTGCCCGGCATATCATTCGTGAGGCCAACAAGTACCTGGAATCACTGGCACCACCGTTTTTCAATGCGCTGATGAATTACGCCAGCGACAGCTCATACAGCTGGCACTGCCCCGGTCACTCGGGCGGCGTTGCCTTTCTGAAGAACCCTGTTGGGCAAATGTTTCACCAGTTTTTCGGTGAAAATTTATTGCGCGCCGATGTTTGCAACGCGGTAGAAGAGCTCGGCCAGTTACTCGACCACACCGGGCCGGTGAGCGACAGTGAGCACAACGCCGCGCGGATATTCGGCTGCGATCATCTGTTTTTTGTCACCAATGGCACCTCGACGTCGAACAAGGTTGTTTGGCATTCAGTAGTCGCGCCTGGCGATATTGTGGTGGTTGACCGCAACTGCCATAAATCGATTCTACACAGCATTATTATGACGGGTGCGATCCCGGTATTCCTCACGCCAACACGCAACCACTACGGCATTATCGGGCCAATTCCAAAAAGCGAATTTTGCCCGGATGAAATTCGTAAGAAAATTGAAAACCACCCCTTCGCCCGTGATTTTGCCGACCGCAAGCCGCGCATTTTAACCATCACGCAGAGCACCTATGACGGCATTGTCTACAACGTAGAGGAAATTAAAGGCATCCTCGGCGCGACCATCGACACCCTGCATTTCGACGAGGCCTGGCTGCCTCACGCGGCCTTCCATCCGTTCTACAAGAACATGCACGCCATCGCCAATGATCGCCCTCGCGCCGATGACACACTGGTCTTCGCCACGCAATCCACGCACAAGCTATTAGCGGGTTTGTCGCAGGCTTCACAAATTCTGGTGCAAAACGCCGAACACAGAAAGCTGGACACTCACCGCTTTAATGAATCTTATTTGATGCATTCTTCCACCAGCCCGCAGTACGCCATTATCGCCTCCTGTGATGTTGCTGCCGCCATGATGGAGCCGCCCGGCGGCACAGCGCTGGTGGAGGAGTCCATTCTGGAAGCCATCGACTTTCGGCGCGCTATGCGCAAAGTCGATGCCGATCACGGTGACGACTGGTGGTTTAAAGTCTGGGGACCGGAGTATCTGGCTGAAGAAGGGATCGGCGAGCGCGACGACTGGGTGATTCACTCCGGCGATCGCTGGCACGGCTTCGGTGATATCGACTCGGGCTTCAACATGCTCGACCCAATCAAAGCGACAATCATCACCCCGGGATTGGATGTCGACGGCAACTTCGACGATACCGGCATACCAGCGTCGATCGTGAGTAAGTACCTGGCGGAACACGGCATCATCATAGAAAAAACCGGCCTGTACTCGTTCTTCATCATGTTCACCATCGGCATTACCAAAGGCCGCTGGAACTCCATGGTGACAGAGTTACAGCAATTCAAAGATGACTACGACGCCAACCTTCCTCTGTGGCGTGTGATGCCTGCTTTCGCTCGCAAACATCCGCAATACGACAAGGTCGGCTTACGGGACTTATGCAACGATATTCACAGCGTATACAAGGAGTACGACCTAGCTCGCATCACAACGGATATGTATACCTCGAAAATCGAGCCCGCGATGATACCTGCTGATGCGTGGGCAAAAATGGCACACCGCCAAATTGAGCGCGTCGCCATTGACGAACTGGAAGGGCGCACAACCGCCATGCTGGTGACGCCCTATCCCCCTGGCATTCCTCTGCTGATTCCCGGCGAGCGATTCAATCGCACCATTGTCCGCTACCTGCAGTTTGTCAGGGACTTCAACTCGCGCTTCCCCGGCTTTGAAACCGATTGTCACGGGCTTGTGCGAGAAAACATTGACGGTGAAGCTCATTACTTCGTCGACGTCGTCATTAACGAGGACAAAGCGTGACGACGGTCACACTTTGACACCATAGACAGCACTTATTCCTCCAGCGCCCTCACTACGTCACAAAACGCAGCGATAATCGCATTCACGGCGTGTGCGGGGCGCTACCGCTTTTTTTCGCGATTACGCCCTTCCACAAATACCCAAATGCCAAGCTCTGAGTTATCTTGGGTAGCGTATGACACACAATTTGCGACGCAAGTCGGTATTTTTCACAGGCAAGCTGTTAATTCCTGCGGAAAATACTTATAAAATAGAGAGAGCTTTAACGCTTTTGCTAAGCCGCGGCGATACTTCACAAAGCTACCCCGATGCGCCGCTGACCAGAATCACCATGTGCCACCACTGTCAGGAAGACCTGTTGGCAGCAACGATTGCTAAATACAAATTTTGACTGCTCGCTCCTTATTCTCAGCGAGCGGATCGATATCAGTTTCGTTTTACATTAAAGCGCAGCGCATGCTGCAGAATGACCAGAGAGGCAACGGATATGTTCCCCCCATCACGTTTTAAGCTACGCAAATTGCTGATCGCCACCGCGGTTTGCAGCCTTGGCGCCAGCCAGTTAGCGAACGCGCAGCTATTGGGCATCATCGGTATTGGCAAAGACGGTAAAGGAGCCGTGCTTATCGACTTGCCAGCACTGCTCGGGCCCATTACCGAACCCCTCGGAGAGTCCTTAAATCCCTTAGTCGACGCGCTGGATACCACGCTAGACCCGGTCACCGACACGATAGACCAGCAACTCGCACAGCCCTTATTGGGCGCACTGAGCCCGTTGACCAGCCCTCTTCTCACCGGACTCGACCCCATTGTGGCACCCGTAGACGGTATTGTAGAAGACCTCACCGGCGGTTCACTGAGAGACGCTCTCACGAATGACGACATGTTTAACCCCGGCGACGGTGACGGCCTTGTCAATGACTTACTCGGCGCCGACGAGAACCCCAATAGCGGCACTGAGGCGGGAGAACTTTCTCCTCTACCGGCAATCACTGGCCCCCTGGGTAAAGCGCTCACCCCACTGATCGACACACTCGACAGCACTCTCGACCCGCTCACCGACGCGCTGGATGACACCCTTCTAGAGCCCGTTCTGGATGGCCTGAGCCCGGTTACTGAGCCGCTGCTGGATGTACTGGAGCCCGTGACCGACCCCGTTGACGGCCTGGTTTCCGACCTCACCGGTGGTAGCTTGGAAGATGCGTTAACCAATAATGGCGACAACCCGGGCGATGGCAATGGCGTGGTAAACGACCTGCTGGGTGGCCCGCAAGATCCGAACAGCGGCACCGAAGCAGGCGAGGCGTCACCGCTTCCCCTGGTAACCGGTCCACTCGGCAAAGCATTGACACCTCTGGTTGATGCGCTGGACAAAACACTCGACCCAGTGACCGACGCCCTCGACGACACTTTGTTAGAGCCCTTGCTAGACGGCTTGAACCCTGTGACAGAACCGCTGCTTGATACCCTGGCACCGGTGACCGACCCTGTCGATGGCCTGTTAGCAGAAGTCACCGGCGGCAGCCTGGAAGACGCCCTGACCAACAACGATGACAACACCAGCGATGGTAACGGTGTTGTTAACGACCTGTTGGGTGGCCCTGAAGATCCGAACAGCGGCACCGAAGCGGGTGAAGCCTCACCCCTACCCCTCACGGCGGGCCTGGGTGAAGCCCTTGACCCGCTGCTGGAAACTGTCGACACATTGCTTGACCCACTCACCAATGTTATCGACAACCAAATTGGTGAGCCGCTGCTGGGCGCGCTGAGCCCGGTTGTTGACCCGGTTACCGACCTGCTGGAGCCCGTTACCGACCCCGTTGACGGACTGATTGGCGATGTCACCGGCGGTAGCCTGGAAGACGCCCTGACCAACAACGATGACAACACCGCCGATGGCAACGGTTTGCTAAACGACACCCTGGGTGGAGATGTTGACGCTATCGACAATGGCAACGACCTCAACGGCAACAATAATCCCGCGCTAATTGGTTTAGCCGGTGCCGACAGCCTCAATGGCGGCCAGTGTGCTGACGCCGATGCCGACGGCGTCTGCGACAGCCGCGACAAATGTGCCGATACGCCTGCTGGCGCTACCGTCCTGCCAAATGGCTGCCACCTGGACGACCTGCAACCGCTGCGTCTGGAAGGCGTGTTCTTCGAGTTTGATAAGGCAGTACTGACCCCAGAGTCGGTAGCAACACTCGACGCCGCGATCAAGGTCATCCAGGCTTCAGGCGCCGAGCGCCTGGAAGTTGCTGGCCACACTGACAGCAAAGGCAGCGATGACTACAACATGGACTTGTCACACCGCCGCGCCGCCGCAGTGCAGCTGTATTTCATTGAACACGGTATTGAAAGCGAGCGCTTACAGGCTCGTGGCTACGGTGAGAGTCAACCTACCAGCGACAACGACAGCGAAGAAGGTCGTGCACAAAATCGCCGCGTAGAACTCAAGGTTTTGAATTGATAGCGCGTTCATCGCGCTACCCATAATTTGCTGAATACAGTTTAGGAGAAAATCACATGGCAATCGATCTGCCACCCGTAATGCCACCGGTCAATGCCAGCGTTGCACAAGTGCAAGCGGCAAAAAGCGCGTCGGCTACCGTAGTAGAAGCTGACGTCAACGGGACCACTGTGCGTGTTTACGGCAATGAGTACCTGAGTGATAGCGATCTGCGCGAGTTGTTGGCCAGCGCAAAAACCCCAGCAGAAGCCGTTATCGGCCTTGCAAAGCGCTACTATCAAGATGGCCACCTGCTGATGAAAGTGGACTACGCACGCATGCTCGACAGCGTTGCGATCATAGTCAAGCAGCTAAAACTCAATGAAGTGACCGGCGCCGAAGAAATGCAGCCGTATTTCGCAAGCCTAAGTGGCGATGCAGACCTCAGCATTGCCGAGTTCCATCGCGCTAAAGTGCTTGCCGACCTGCGCTCTCGCCGCGCTGGCTACGACTATGACATCAGCTATGTTGAACAGGGCGACGACGCCGTCGACATTCAACTGAGCCGCAAGGCGATCGAAAATCACGATGCCACCGAAATCATCGTCGAAGCCAACAACAAAGGCAGCCGCTTCCTTGGTCGCTACTTCGGCTTGGCTGGTGTTAAGCACAAGTTTGAGTCCGGCACCCAGGCCTCGGTCTCTTACCAAACCGCCTTCACCGATTTGGGTGAATCGCGCGACGGCGAAGAGCTCAACCAAGTCAGCATCAGCGTTGACCACCCTTTTGCTAGCGGCCTCTACGGCATTGATATCAACTATGTTGACTATCTGCGCGAGCCCCAAGCGCGCGTCACAACAGCAGGCTCATGCTTGATCCCACTGCTCAACCTGGGTTGTACACCTGCCCAAAGCTCAATGATGGGTATCGAACTGGACGCAGAAATCCTGCAGGCCAGCCTGCGCGGCGAGCAGGTGCTTTACAGCACGCCTTGGCAGCAGTTCAGCCTGACTGAACGCATTGAGTTCATCGACTCAACCATCAACCAGGAGGGTCGCAGCGAGAAGCTACTCGACGAAAATTACCAAGTCGTCGAGCTGGGTGGTCGCTACACGCTCAACCGCTTCCAGAGCGAAGAGCAAAACGCCGCCAGACTGAACGCGTCGTTGAAACTGCGAGCCGGCTTTGGTGACGGCGGTACCCTTGACCGCTACGACGAATACCGCACGGCTTACCAGCAGCAAAATCCCGGGCAGCCCGTACCCGACATCGTAGCGCCTGCGCGCACGGCAGAGTTCATTGCCCTGCTGCCATCGCTTAGCTACGAGCAGCGCATTAGCGATGGTGTAACCATGAAAACCACCGCTCGTGGCCAGTTCGCTGACGAGCAGCTGCCACAGCAGCAACAGTTTGTGTTGGGTGGCATGGACAGCATGAGCGCGTATCTGCCAGGCGTCCTGATTGGTGATGAGGGTTACCACCTCAAGGTATCGCTGAACAAGGCTATTAAAGCCGCTGAAGGCCTGAAACTTACGCCTTCGCTGTTCGCCGAATACGGTGGCAGCTGGTACAACAATACCAACAGCGACTTTGGTGACGAGCAAGCGCTTGCCGATGCCGGTCTGCGTCTGAAGCTGGAATACGGCGACTTCCTTTACTCTGAGTTGGTTGCCGCCAAATCCATCTACGACGATGTGGTTAACGATGACTTTATCGAAGAACTTGAAGCCGACTTCTACTGGCGCCTTCGCCTAACTTTCTAAGATAGAGATAACGCTCGGTTCGCCGGGCGTCTTATTAAAAACCACCGCCTGCCAAGCAGCCGGTGGTTTTTTTATGGCGCATCCAAAATATAGCTACGCAGCGGCGGAATGCCGTTAAACTCCACCGAACTATAGCTGGTGGTGTAAGCGCCGGTAGACAACCAGTACAAGCGGTCACCTTCCTCAAGGTTTACGGGTAGCTGATAGCGATGATCCTCGTAAAGAATGTCCATACTGTCGCAGGTGGGCCCGGCAAGAATGACTTCATCCTCGCCGTCACTATCCACCTCCCACAACACGGGATACTGTATCGCCTCACCGAGGGCCTCAATAAGGCCACCAAATAAGCCAACATCCAGATACACCCACCGGTCGAGTGAGTCGTGTGATTTATAGGACACCTGCACCACTTCGCTCACCAACACCCCTGCTTCTGCAACCAGAGAGCGACCGGGCTCAATGATCACCTGAGGGGGCGAGTCACCAAAATCTTCCTCCAAGAAACGCGCAATGGCACGACCATAGGTCTGCAAGTCCTGCGAGCGCTGTTTGTAATTGGCGGGCATACCGCCGCCCATATTGACCATTTTTAGCGCAATCCCGGCCTCGCGGAGCTGGTCGAAAATAAAATGCACCTTCGCAATCGCTGCGTCCCAGCTACTAATATCCCGCTGCTGGCTGCCCACATGAAACGAAATGCCGTAAGGCTCCAGGCCCAGCTCCCGCGCAAGTAGGATCAGTTCTATGGCCATATCACGCTGGCAGCCAAATTTTCTCGACAAGGGCCAATCAGCGGTCTCCGAGCCCTCGGTTAGTACCCGCACACACACTCGACTGCCTGGCGCAAATTTTGCTAGCTTACGAATGTCCGATTCACAGTCGCTGGCAAAGAGGCGCACGCCCTGCTCGTAAGCAAAGGCAATATCCGTGGCTTTTTTAATGGTGTTGCCGTAACTGATTCGGGCACTGTCGATATTTAAGCCGCGGAGTTTTTGCAACTCATAGATGGAGGCGATGTCAAAGTTCGCACCCAGCGCGTCCAAGCAGCGAATAATATCGGCATCGGGGTTAGCCTTGACGGCGTAGTAAATATCGGCAAACGGGAAAGCACCCTCCAGTTCGGCGTACTTTTCCCGCAAGGTGGGCAGATCGAAGATCAAACACGGCGTCGGCTTATCGCAGGAAAAACGCTGAATGCGCTGCCAAGTCGCAGCCGCCAGCAATTGTTGAGACATGGCAGGTCGCCTCTCCAGAGTACACAGGGCGAAAAAACGCGCAGTCTAGCGCAAAGTGACGCAAGTTGCTCGGTTGTCATAACACTGCAATGCACAGCCGCCATGATTAGTCACGCTGGAAACAGAAAGACAAAGAAAGGAAAGTAACGCAGCGAATAAGCGCTGCCAGGAGAACAGAAGTGAACAACCAGAATACTGAGATAGACGTTAAAAACCTATGCAGCCGCAAGCTTTGGGAGCTGCTTAAAAATGCCGAGTGGCAGAATTCAAGCGAAAAATTTGCCATCGAGCAGGAGCTGTCCGGCCGTCGTCACTATATTGATGAGCTGGAAACCCTTACCGCAAAAGAAACCAGGCATTAAGTACAACTAAATAGGGGATCAACCCCAATAGCAAGAAGGGCAGACTAGACGCCCAAAAGTTTAACTGCTCTTCACAGCTCTGATGTATCGCCAAACTTAATTGCGCCGGCACTTGCCGAGCATCCCCCGCCCCCGCTGCGGGCAATGCCACCCCCGCCAACGCGCCACTTCTCATGAGAGCGACAGAGAACTTTTCTCCCGCGCCCACCTCACTGGCAATGCGCTCATAGCGCGCTCTCACCGGGCTATCGGGCATACGGCGGGCCGCTTGCTTTAGCGCCTGCGCCAGCGGCATTCCCGCGGCAATACATTCACCCAAGTGATTCACGTAGTGATAACTTTGATAGCCGGCTAGCGCCCGACCGATGCCCGGCAGCCGGTAACAAAAACGCTGCACACACGGCGACTCGCGGCGGTGCCAAAGCCCTGCAGCAATAGCACACAACAGCCCCAACGGCGCCAAGCCAAACACTATTGCCACCAGCGCCTCACTCGGCTGCAGTTGACGCGATACCAACAACAGCAAGGGCACCAGCAAAATAAAGCCACCCACCAACAGAAGCGGTAGGCGTGACGCGCGACGAAAGCGCTGCTGAAACTCGGTAAGCAATCGATAATGCTCGGCCAGGCGTCGATATACATTCGCCAAATTCCCGACAGCCAAGCCCAGCTGCATAAAGCGCAGCTCCCAATCCAGGAACAGCCCGCCACTGCGCAGTTCGTCTAATACCACCTGCTGGCCACTGGCAAACTTTTGCGCCAAGGCATCGAGCTGAGCGCGGTGCGCAGCCTGCTCGCCCTTGCTAAGCAGGGCAATTAGTTGATCCCAGTTGTTATCACCTGACTGGCTGGCTGTGTGCAGCGACTGAAACAGCATAAAACGCTGCGCCGAGGAAGAGGCTGAGCCCATAGCATCCCATAATTATTGTGTTTGCAGCTGCGACGGTAGGGTTGCGGCCGAGAAAGCCCTATACTCTACCACAGCTTGTTTTTAATCGGCCCGCCCGCTGGCCAGCACTGCGAACGGAACCACAATGATCATTCGTTTACTCATCGCCGCCGCCATCCTCTATGCCCTGTACCGCTTTGTGAAGCTAGTGCAGAGCAAACCACCACAGCAACGGCGTTCCTACTACATCACCCTGCTAGTCAGTATGGCCGCCGCCGGCTTGATATTGCTTTCCATAACCGGTCGCGTCCACTGGCTGGCCGGGCTGGTTGGTGGCGCCATGCCCTTCGTGCGACAGTATGTGCTGCAGCATGTCTATCATAAAATCAGCAACAAACCACAGGGTGAGGCAGAGCCAAACACCACCACACCGCCACCACCCCAAATGGATATGGACGAGTCCCAAGCCCTGTCTATTTTGGGGCTGAAGGCAGGCGCTAGTGACGACGACATCATCGCCGCCCACCGCAGCCTAATGCAGAAGTTGCACCCCGACAGAGGCGGAAACGACTACCTCGCCAGCCAACTGAATGCAGCCAAAGACGTCCTGCTTAACAAAAGAACGGGCTGAGGAAAACGCTACCGAATTGTGCGACGCGGGCTCGCTCTTGCCCGTAGCGGCTACACAACCACTCACGCTCGGAAACCCCAGCCGGGCGGATGCAGCTCCCCAGCACTTGAGTCACCCCACCGCCGCGCTAAAATGGGGCCCTCCGACTTTGTATCTGTGGAACAGGCCATGACCAACGTTTTCGTCATTCAAAATCAACACGGCCACTACCTGGGCAAACAGCAACAGTGGCTGGACGGCCGAGACCGAAAACTGCTTTACCGAACCGAGCACCACGACGAGGCGATAAACACCGTCTTTGAATTAAGCAGCAAGGATATCTGGCTGCGCGCCAATGCCCTGGCATGCCCGCTTGATGAGCACCGCCAGCCGGACGTTGAGCCCGGGCCAGCGATTCCCGATGACACCGAGGTGGACTCACCGGAAAGC
The DNA here is from genome assembly GCF_002306875.1 of Spongiibacter sp. UBA1325. Classification (NCBI taxonomy): domain Bacteria; kingdom Pseudomonadati; phylum Pseudomonadota; class Gammaproteobacteria; order Cellvibrionales; family Spongiibacteraceae; genus Spongiibacter; species Spongiibacter sp. UBA1325. The sequence goes on along the minus strand of NZ_DBTD01000006.1, from coordinate 133,824 downwards.
GCGATAGTAGAGGGTGAAAACTAAACGATAATTCATCCTTATACTTGAAACCCAGAGCACTCCCCCCCATCTAAACCAAGAGTTTTTAATTCGAGGGTCCACGCAACCATGATGCGCATTTTTCTCTTTCTTGCCACCAACATCGCTATTTTGGCCGTGGCGAGTATTTCGCTGAGTTTACTCGGTGTCGACAGCTACATGGCGTCGAACAATGTCGATCTCGACCTTCGCGCACTGCTGATTTTCTGTGCGGTATTCGGCATGAGTGGCTCACTGGTATCACTGCTCATCTCTAAGTGGATGGCCAAACGCTCAACGCGCACGCAGGTAATAACACAGCCGCGCAACAGCGAAGAGCGCTGGCTGCTGGAAACCGTTGCCGAACTCTCCCAGAAAGCCGGCATCAACATGCCAGAGGTAGGCATATTCCCCTCTCCGGCTGCCAATGCGTTCGCCACCGGCTGGAATAAAAATGCCGCGCTGGTGGCGGTTTCTGAAGGTCTGCTGCGACAAATGCGTCCCAATGAGGTTCGCGCTGTGCTTGCCCATGAAATCGGTCACGTTGCCAACGGCGACATGATCACCCTGAGCCTGATACAAGGGGTCGTAAACACTTTTGTGATGTTCTTTGCGCGGATTATTGGTCACACCGTCGACCGATTGGTATTTAAAACCGAGCGCGGTCACGGCATCGGCTTTTACGTGGTCACCTTCATTACAGAAATGGTGTTGGGTATTCTGGCATCAACCATCGTCATGTGGTTCTCTCGCTGGCGCGAGTTCCGCGCCGACGCGGCGGGCGCTCACCTGGCGGGCAGGCAAGATATGATTGCGGCCCTGCAACGCCTACAGGCGCAACAAGGCTTGCCCAACGATATGCCCGACGAACTTACCGCGTTTGGCATCCGCACGGGCGCTAAAAAAGACTTTGCCGCCCTGTTCAGCTCCCACCCGCCGCTTGAGAAGCGTATCGAAGCGCTTCGCAACGGTAGCTAACGGTGATTGCCGGCCACCGCGCCCTGTTAGATGCGCTCCATGAAATGGGTGCGGCGGGCCTGAGCCCAGGAGCATCGGGCAATATCTCTGTGCGGGTCGACGATGGGATGATAATCAGTGCCAGCGGCGCCGTTGCCGGTAAGGCCACTGACAACGACATCGTGTTTGTTGCCGAACAAACCACCAGCCTTGTCGACTGGCCGGACGATCAGCCCCGCCCGTCCAGCGAATGGCAAATGCACCAGGCCCTGTATCTCAGCCACCCGCATATCAACGCTGTCGTGCACTGCCACTCCACCCACGCTACCGCGCTGGCCTGCATGCGCCGCCCGATTCCCGCCTTCCACTACATGGTCAGTGTTGCTGGCGGCGACGATATTCCTTGTTGCGACTACGCCTTGTTTGGCAGCGAGGCATTGTCGACAGCGGTTTGCCAAACTCTGGAGCATCGCCACGCTTGCCTGATGGCCAACCACGGGCAGATCTGTATCGCTGACGATGCCACTCGCGCCCTTGCCCTCGCCAAAGAAGTCGAGGCATTAGCAGCAAGCTATTTACTGTGCCTGCAAAGCGGTGAGCCCGTGCTGTTGAGCGACCAACAAATGGCCGAGGTCATGAACGCTTTTTCTCACTATGGCCAACGCCTGAAATAGTCGCCGGCTATTTTTAATCTGCCCTACTCCCACCCTTACATCGACTGTTGCACTGCTATAAAACAGTGGTAAGCTCAGCCTCGGACGCACTAATAGCGTGCAGGTAATGCACCGTAACAAGGCGTTCATCTTTGATCAGTATAAACACAACAAGAAATGTAACGGGCCAAACTGGTGCCGACAGTAAAACCAAAACGGGGAAAGACATGAAAAAAACGCTACTGGCTATCGCCATTTCAACTGCTGCTGCCGCAGCGAGCGCTGATTACCAAATGGAAGCGGGCGCTTTCTACGGTCAGGGTGAAGTGGGTGATGCCGTTGACTACGATGTAATGGGTGTTGCCGGCCGCTACAACTTCGAATCTGTCGACACTAGCAAAGGTCCTCACGCTGAAGCCGCGTTCCTGGATAAGAGTTCATCTGTTGGTTTTGGCTACAACAGCCTGGAGCCTGATGTCGCAGGTGCCGACGACGTAGACAGCTTCGACTTTGATGTTCGTGTCGTTACAGATACCAACCTGATTATTGAAGCGGCCTACGAAGAGTCTGAAGCCGGTGACGACGAATCTGATACATTCGGCGTGGGTGTGGGTACCTACCTGAATGACAACACCGACATCGTTGTTAGCTACCAAACTACTGACGATGACGGCGAAGATATCGACCAGCTCAATGTCGCCGTTCACGGTGTAAACCCGCTGACTCAGGGCGCAACACTGGCCTATGACGCGGCACTGTCTTACGTCGACACTGACGACGACAGCGGTCACATGATCGAATTGGGTGCAACTTACTACTTCAACAAAGACCTCGGTGTTGGCCTGTCAGCCGACCTGACGGAAGTGGGTGACTACAACACTGACACCGTGTCTCTGGACGTAAGCTACTTCCCCCAGCCAAATGTCGAGCTGATGGCTGCGTACTTTGACCAAGGCGGTGACGTTGACGCCGACGGCATTATGTTCGGCGCTGCAGTGCGTTTCTAAACGCTAGCGCAACGAAAAAGGGCTGCTCTCGGGCAGCCCTTTTTTATGCCTATAAAAACCTATTCCGTTATCCGGTTTGGGTAATCGATATAACCTGCGGGCCCCGGCGTATATAGCGTTTTAGGGTCGATATTGGCCAACGCCCCTCCCATCGCAAAACACCGCGGTAAATCAGGGTTGGCAATAAATGCCCGACCAAAGGATACCGCTGCGATCTGCGAATCGCCACACAAGGCGCCCTCGGCTTCGTCAGCGGTATAGCTGTCGTTAACGATCAATGGACCGGAGAAATTCTCTTTGGCCAACGCAATGTGATCGCCAATCTTGGGCATGCGAATAACATGTAAGTAGGCCAGACCGATCGCGTCCACCGCTTTTAACAGCGCCGCAAACGTCTGCTGGTAATCCTCATCGTGTAAGTCGTTAAAGGGGTTCCCCGGGCAGATTCGCATGCCGACCTTTGATGCCCCGTCGACCTCCGCCATCGCCTCGAGCACTTCCAATACAAACCGCAAACGATTAGCCAAGGTGCCACCGTAGTCATCGCCACGCTGATTGGTGCCTGTGGAGAGAAACTGCGCGGGCAGATAACCGCTGGTGCAATGCAGCTCCACACCGTCAAAACCTGCCGCATAGGCGCGCTGTGTCGCCGACGCATAATCGTTAATCGTACGCCGGATATCCGCGCGACTCATCTCCTCGGGCACGGGGAAATCCTGCATACCTTGCTCGGTATATATCTGCCCTTTTGCGGCAATGGCCGATGGCGCCAAGGTACGCACACCCGGTGCTTTATTGTCCGGGTGAGCCACGCGACCACAGTGCATTAATTGCAGAACAATTTTACCGCCCTCGCCGTGCACTGCCTCGCAAATCTCGGCCCACGCGGCCTGCTGCGCGTCAGTGTATATTCCTGGGGTTCGGCAGTAGCCTTTACCCTCTGCGCTGGGGTGGGTACCCTCGGTGATAATCAAACCCGCTGTGGCGCGTTGGCGGTAGTATTCGCGCATCAGGTCATTGGGCATGTCACCACTCTCATCGGCGCGCGAGCGCGTCATGGGCGCCATCACAACACGGTTGCTGAGCGCTAAACCGCCCAGTTGCACCTCGCTTAATAACTTCATCATCTCACCCGAATTTTCGGTGCAGGCGCGCCGCGCCGCATACGATTTAAAAACTCATTTACCGGCGCAGGCTCGGCCACTTCGGCCAGACCCTCAGGGCGGTTTAGCCAAAATTCCTTCCAGCTGGGAAAGAGCTCATGGAACGCCCCTTCATAGGGTTCGCGGCCGGGCCAACGCATTTTCATATCACCTATAGGCGGCTTATTCAGATCTGTGGCATACCAGTAGCACGGCAAGCGGCGACGGAAAAACCAGCGGCCGTCTTTGCGCTCGTAATCGTCCCAGTAGAGCATTTGCATAATTACCCACTCACCGCCGCATTCGTGCTCGTTCTTGGAATACAGCACGCCGTGGGCATGGTCAGGGTCACTGAACTCGATGATGTGGTTGCCGGTATGGTGAGACGTGCCGGTAAACTGCAAACGCAGGGTATCATCGACCCACGCCTTCAAATGCGCGCGACCGCTGTGCTCGCGGCTCACACGAATATCCTCAGCAAATAGGTTCACATGGGCGTCCAGGTCGCGCATATCCAGCGACAGGGCATACTTCGCCACCAGCTGGCGAATCTCATCCAGCGACTCAAGGCGGTCAATACGTTGTTCCAGAGAGTGTGTCACGCCTTATCCTCCCAGCGCGCGCTACCGGTATTCAGTTCTGCCATGCGCCCGCCGTCGACATTCAACACGGCGCCGGTTACGTAAGACGCTTCGTCACTGGCGAGAAATAAAATCGCGTTGGCACATTCACGCGGGTCGCCAATGCGGCCCAGTGGAATCGTTTTCCCCGTAGCGCGCTGAGTCTCTTCGTCCGGGTTCACCGTTTCCAAGGCCGGTGTGAGAAACGCACCCGGTACCACCGTGTTGACGCGGATCGCAGGCGCCCATTCAATCGAAGCACTCTTACTCAGGGCAATTACACCCGCCTTGGCCGCGCTGTAGCCAGCCGTGGCCACCGAGCCCGCCAAACCGCATACCGACGACACATTGACCACGGCCCCGCGGTGTTTCTTGAGCTCGCTGTAAGCCTCGCGCATGAGGAACATCGCGCCATCCAGGGAAACCTGAAAGTTTTGATGCCAGGCCCTGGTGCTGTGATTCGCCAGCATACCGGGCACCATCAACACCGCATTATTCACCACAATATCGATGCGGCCGAAGGTCGATAGCGTATCTGCCACCAACTGTTTTACTGCCGCCTCATCGCTCACATCCACCGACAGGGGCAGGCACTCACCACCGGCCTCGCGAATTTGCTCGGCAACAACTTCCAGCGGCTCCAGGCGGCGACTACAAATCACCACCTTGGCGCCTTCCTCGGCAAAGCGCAGCGCCGTTGCCGCACCAATGCCCTGCCCGCCGCCAGTGATGATCGCCACCTTGTTGTGCAGTCTATCCGCCATGTCTCTCTCCTTAACTAAATCGATATTTCAACGCAGGCACTGCTGCTGATCGCGCTGGTAATAACAGCGCCCACCGATCCACAGCTGGTCCACCTTGAAATTGAGTAATTGCTCAGGGCCTCGCAGAGGGTCGCGATCAAGCAACACCATGTCGGCCAGTTTGCCGGGCTCCAGTGAACCCAGTTGTTCTTCTTGGAAGCTCTGCCATGCGGCATCGATCGTTACCGAGCGCAGAGCCTGCATAATGGAGACTCGCTGATCGTCACCCAATACCTTGCCGCTGCGGGTTTCCCGTGTAACGGCTGACCACAACAGGCGGCCAATATCCATTGGCACTACGGGGGAGTCTAAGTGGGTGGTGAATCGCAGCTCGCGATCCAAGGCGTTTTTCAGTGGGCTAATCGCGGCGGCGCGCGCTGGCCCAAGAAATTGTTCGCGGTGCCGGTCGCCCCAGAAAAAGGTATGCGCCACAAAGAAACTCGGCGTCATTCCCAATGACTTCATCCGGTCTAACTGGTCGGGCCTCGCTGTTTGCGCGTGAACCACGATGGCTCTGGGGTCGGCGTTTGGGCATTGCTGCTGGGCACGCTCAAAGGCGTCCAACAGCATATCGATAGCCGCATCGCCATTGCCGTGGATGGCCAATTGATAACCGCGGCAGTGATACGCAGCCACATCGTCGTCGAGCTGCTGCTGGGCATAACGCGCGAAGCCAACAAAATCGGCATCGCTATGACGGTGATACGGCATTGCCAGATATGCGGTGTATCCCTGAATGGAGCCGTCCGCCACTAGCTTAACGGCCGGTGTCGCGAATTTTTTTGACTGAAAACGCTGTAGGTTCAAATCACCCGTCAACATCTGTTCACCCACCTGTTGCCCCATCGGCCAGGCAATCACACGCTGGGGAACGCGGTTCAGCATCGACAAACCGTAAAGCCCCTGCAACATTCGGCCATCCACGCCGCCGCTCTGCACCGTGGTGACACCCGCTTGCAGGTATTGCTGAGTCGCCATGTCTGCCATGGCGACAAAATCCAGCAAGGTAAAATCCATCGCCAGCGGCGCAACCAGATCCGTTGCATGCTCTAGCAATAGGCCGGTAGCGCGACCACTCTCATCGCGTTGAATTTCGCCGCCCTCGGGGTCAGGAGTCTCCGGGCCAATCCCCGCCAATGCCAGCCCGGCACTATTGGTCACCGCCAAGTGACCGGAGCTGTGCATCAGATAAATTGGCCGCTGCGTTGACACAGCATCTAATTCGTCGCGGGTGGGGTGGCGCGCTTCGGTCAACAGCGAATCATCGTAGCCGAAGCCAAACAACCACTGCCCCTCTTTCAAGGCTGACTCCGCGGCGCGCAATCGCGACTGAATATCGGCAATCGAATTCACGTTGCCGATTGGCGGGCTGCTTAAGTCGACACCCCGCGCGGACAGTCCGGTGCCGGGAAAGTGCCCGTGGGCGTCAATAAAGCCGGGAAGCAAGGTTCGGCCCTGCAAGTCGTAAACGGTAACATCGTCATCGATCAACGCGCGGATTTCTGCGTTATTCCCCACGGCCTCAATGCGCTCGCCGTTCAGCAGCAGTGCTTCGGCAATGCGATTTTCCGCATCCATCGTGAGAATGTGGCCGTTAACGAACGCTTGCTGGCTCGGTAATGGTGGCTGCGGCCCCCGCCAACTGAACCACAATGCCGCCGCCAGTAAGGCGAGTAAAACCAGCAGCAACGATAAGCTCTTTATCATTAAACGCATCAGCGCTTCTCCTTATGCCGACCTAACCTCGATCAACTAGCAATAGTTCACTCACAGAGAAACCGCCAACTCACGTGCACTGCGCACCGCGCCTTCGATGTAGCCGATCTGCGCGCTGTCGCCAATATTGTGCACATCCAGCCCGCTTGCACGCAGCGCTTCTTCAAGCGCGGTGTTCGCGTCTGCGCCCTGAGCAATAATGACGGTGTCGGCAGCAACGCGCTGGCTCTCGCCTTCTCGCTCGAACACCACCTCACTGGGCATGATGGCACTCACCGTGGCATGAGCCAACAAACGCACACCGTGCTCAGACAGGCCGTGCAATACCCGCCAGCGGCGCACTATGCTGAGCTCAGAGCCAAAGTCCCTGCCGGGCTCAAGCACGGTGACATCCCGCCCACGCTCTACCAGCAGTTCCGCCACTTCCACACCAACCAGACCGCCGCCGATGATCACCACACGGCGACCAATGGGCATATACAAGCGGCTGAGACGGCGCATGCGTTCAATATTGCGGTTCAGGCGAAACGCGTGCATCAACCGCAGCATCAGTCGCTGCACAAGCGTCAGCTTGCCGTGGGCATCGCCAGCAAACAACATATCGCGTAGCGCCTCACCATCCAAAACGTGTGGTAGCTCCTTACCTTGCAGCGGCGGTGCCTGACGACGTGCGCCCACCGCAAGCACAACGGAATCCGGGCGCGCCGCTCGAATATCGTCAGCACTTGCCATTTTATTCAGCACCACCTGGGCAGAAGAGGCTTCAAGCCCGCGCGCAAGATAATCGATCAGTTTGCCATTGGGCTCATAGGCGAGCGCCGCCACGCGCAAGGTGCCGCCGAGCTGGTCGTCTTTCTCCCACAGGGTCACCGTATGACCGCGCTCGGCCAGCACCCGCGCGGCCTCCATTCCTGCGGGGCCACCGCCGACAACCAATATGCTCTTCGGCTGCGCGGCAGGCACGCTGCGCATCAGGCTCGCCTCCTCACCCGTCGCGGGATTTACTGCGCAGCACAGCGCCTTGTTGATAAAAATCTGACTGACGCAAACGTAGCAGTATATACAGGGGCGAATATCCTGCTGACGGCCGTCGCGCAGCTTATTGGGCAGCTCCGGGTCGGCAAGCAATTTGCGTCCCATAGCCAAAAAATCAAAATCGCCTTGGGCAATGTGCCGCTCCGCAACATCGGGCTCTATACGACCCACCGCAATAACGGGAATAGTGACCGCCGAGCGAATCGCCTTGGCAAAATCGATATAGCCACCGGGCTGGTGAACCAGCGGCCCCTCGGTAAAGCCAATGGCGCTGTTGTTTGAATACGCGCTCACATTTATTGCGTGGCACCCGGCTTTGTCCAACCACTGCGACACCTGCACGGCATCGTCGAGCTTTATCCCGCCCTCGGTTCGATACTCACAGGCATCGAGCCGCACCATAATGGGAAAATCACCCCCCACGGCAAGCTTGATCGCGTCCACCACTTGCAGCAGCAAACGCGCTCGGTTGGCTAGCTCACCGCCGTATTCATCCTCCCGGCGGTTGGCATAGGGTGATAAGAAAGACGACAGCAAATAGCCGTGACCGGCGTGAATTTCCACCGCATCAAAACCGGCCTTAGCAACACGCGTAGCGGCAGACGCGAAACATTCGATTACCCAATCGATGTCAGCCTGGTCCATTTCTTTGAAACGCGGGCCCTTGCCATCGGGGCCCGCGGCGCGAACAAAATTGGCCATCTCAGCCATCGTCAGACCATTACCCATATCGTTGGCTGCGGGCTTGGGTATAGACGGCACCAGTATTTGCCGCCCTTCGACCACATCGTAAGCAGAGACTTTTCCGCTGTGATTTAGCTGCGCGGCAATGCGGCAGTCATGACGATGAACCCGCTCAGCGAGGGCGCGCAAGCCCGGTAGAAACTCATCTGAAGACAGGCCCAACATGCGCGGCATCGACATTCCCAACGGCCACGCCACCGAGCTGGTTTCCAGCACGATCATACCCGCGCCGCCTGCAGCCCGCGCTTCGTAGTAGTCCATCGCTCGGTCACCGAGGCTGCCATCTTCCAGAATATACTCGGTGCCCATTGCGGCTAATATGGTGCGGTTGCGCAGCCGCATACCGGCTATATCACCCTCAGACATTAAGTGTGGATGGCGGCACTCGCCCACTTCACGCACATCAATCATCGCGGGTCTCCGCTACCAGAAATTGTCCGTACCAGCGCCGAAATTTGGCAAAGGGGCCGTCGCCATCGCACAGCATTGGTTTTTCCAGATAGCGTTTGCGCGCCCAGATAATGCGGTCTTCTTCCATTTGCTGGCGAATATCATCAATAATCGCCTGCCCCACGCGGCCCACTTTTTGGCCATTGCCATCGCGCTGAATAAAGGCGTACATCGCCTTGGTGTTGTGGGCATCAATCGGCGTTAGATTCGCCATTAGCACCGTTTCACATATGCCGCTGAAGCGCACGGTGGAGATCCCCGGGCCGATACTGCTGTTCTCAATCCGGCCTTCGATACGCCCCTTGGGAGTTTCCATTTCCGTTTCAAGCAAACCAAAACGGCAGTGTTCTTCAAAGCGCATCACCGTCGGCTCAGGCACTTCCGGTGTGCCGTGCACAAAGCGAAAGTGGGCAGCATCCACCGCATTTTCGCCAATCTCTTGCGGGTGAGTCGCAATATCCCATTCATAGATTTTTAGCTCTCCCCAATCATCTGTATCGGGCATCGCTTCATCAATCTGCGGCGGCTCAAACAGTGGCTCGATCCCCTCGGGGTGATACCAAACATAAATACACTGGTTTTGCTCGCGCACCTGCCAACTGGGTATCACCTGCTCACACTTGGCAACGCGCGGCGGCATTCTTTCAGCGTAGGGAATGCCCGTGCACTCACCGTCGCCATTAAACTGCCAACCGTGAAAGGGGCAGACAATACTGTCGCCCACCACACGCGAGCCGCCGCCCGCCTGGTCGCGTATGCCGTAGCCCAAATGCGCCCCCATGTGCGGGCAGTAGGCATCCAGCACTTTGGCTTCACCGGCTTCGGTACGAAAAATCACCAATTCCTGGCCAAAGTATTCCAGCGGCAGCGACTGACCCACTGCCAGTTGCTGGGAGTACAACACCTGAAACCAGCCGTAGGGCATGGGCAGCTCAACGCGAGGGCGTTTTGTAGAAGCAATAATCGTCATAAACCTATCCTCGCACTGCACCGCCGCCGTCGACAGACAGCAGCTGACCGGTAATAAAAGACGCTTTGTCAGAGAGCAAAAACGCCACGGCATTGGCAATTTCTGCGGGCTCACCCAGGCGTTGCATCGGGGCGACCTTCCGCAATTGCTCCGCCATTTTGGGCTGCTCTTCAAAATACTTTTCCAAGCCTGGAGTACGAATAACCCCGGGCGATACGGCATTAATGCGAATACCCTGTGTGGCGTATTCAGTGGCGGCACTTTTCGTCAGAATATTCACACCGCCCTTTGCCGACGCGTAAGCAGTATTAAATGCCTGGCCACGCAGCGAGGCGTTGGACGAAATATTCACAATGCTGCCACCGCCGTTAGCGAGCATGGCGTCGATCTCATACTTCATACACAGCCAGGTATTGGTCAGGCACAGCTCCAGCGTTTGGTCGAACACCTTGCGCTCAAACTGATGAATGGGCCCACTACCGCGACTCACCGCTGCGTTATTGCATGCCAGATCGAGTCTGCCAAAGCGCGCCAGGATGGCGGCGACAACTTGCTTTACCTCGTCCTCGGCACTGACGTCACAGTGCATATATACCGCACGCTCTCCTTCCTGATTTAGCTCAGCAATACAACGCTGACCGGCCTCATCATTCACATCCAAAACCGCAACCCTGGCTCCCTGAGCAATCAATTCTTCGCAAATCGCGCGGCCAATTCCTGTTGCGCCGCCGGTGACTAATGCGACTTTATCCTGCAATGCTATAGACACTTTCTATCTCCTTAGGAAGCATGAACGCGGCGCACAGGGTGCATCGCGAATAAAACAATAAGCGGTACCACCAGCGCGGCAACCACCCCGGTATACACCGACTTCAACAAGGTAAAATCGACTCGGCTGAGTGTCTCCACGCCTGCCACGGAAAATAATGCGGCGAGCACCGGCACGCTCAACAAGGCCGCCAGTAGCGCCAGCGCTAGAGCTTTTAGCGCATCGCGATGGGGCGCTAGCCAGCCCAGGTAGCGAATAAATGCGAATGGCGGTTGCACCGCCGCCAAGCCCAGCTTGGTAACTTTGCGGCGCTGCAGAGGCAGTACGATCAAACTGAGAATAAAAACCAGAATGGCGGCCGTTGCGATAAAGTCGACGATCACGCCCTGACCGCCCCACACCGCAAGGGTGGGTTTCTCCTCGCTGAGGTACCAGGCAAAGGCACCGTTTACACAGCCATTGATCACACCGTTGGTGGAGGCTTCCTTATAAATATGGCGGCGGCTATCTGAAGTCATACCTACTCCAATTGCGTAATTGCTTTTAATTATTAGGCTCTTAGTATTGTTGGACACACGCATTTGCTAAAGCACAAAAACTTTCAGAAACGCCGACATTAAATACCAATAACGCGGCGCAAAGAGTGTCTTATGACCATGCCTCAACCGACAGCCATGCACGAAATGCCCGTGCGCAAATTTCTGCGATTGCTCGACTATTTGGACAAAGTCGGCATCGACCAGCGCGCTATCGCCAAACGCTCTGGCTTGAATATCGACGATTTAATGGCAGCTGAAGACGATAAAATGCTGCCCGGCTACCGTTATTCCAGCCTCTATGAATTGGCCGCCGAAGCCATGCAACAACTCAATATTGCAGTGCCCTGGGGCTCGGGAATAGGCAGCGATGTATTTCGCTTTATGTGCTACAGCATTATCAATTGCCAAACCCTTGAAGATGCCCTGCACCGCGCACAGCGCTATCAGGAAATGCTCTACAGCATGACCGGCTATCGCATAGAGCTGATTGTTGATGCCGGTACTGCGGAGCTGATCTATCACTTTGATGCCGACAAAATCAGCCCGGAGTTTTTGCCTGATAGCTGGGATCGCACGGAGTTTTCAGACACCGTTGCGAAAGCATCGGGTATGCGGGTATGGCACGCCTTTATGGGCTGGCTGGTCGGGCGCGACATTGAGCTAAGCGGCCTGAAAATTGCCGCGCCAGAATTCTCCTACGCCTACTCAGACAGCGTGAACAGCGTGATGGGCGTGCCGCCGCAATATGACTGTGACTACACCGCGATTTGTTTCCCTGCTGAGTGCCTGCGCTACCGCACAGTTCACACCAGCGAATCGCTGGAAGCCTTTTTGCGCAACGCGGTTTACGCCCTCATTTCACAAGACTCGCGGCCGGCAAGTACCGGCGCGGCCATCCGCTCCCTGTTAGCAAAAAGCGGCGCAGGGGCGCTGCCTAGTTTTGAAGATATGGCTGAAAATCTTCACATGTCGCCGTCCAGCCTGCGCCGCCGCTTAAACAGTGAGGGCACCAGTTACCAGGAACTGAAAGACCACTATCGCCGCGACATCGCCATGCGCCACCTGCGCGATGACAAACTAAAAATTCACGAAATCGGCGAGTTACTAGGCTTTCTTGAATCCAGCTCGTTTATTCGCTCATTCCGCAACTGGACTGGCCTAACGCCAAAACAATACCGTTCTGAATTTATCGACGACTGAGCCGTATCCCGGGCACAAAAAAGGCGAGCCGCAGCTCGCCATAGAGGGGATACTCGTAAAACTAAAAGCGGTAACGCAACTCCATACCGTAGGTACGTGGCGCGCCATATTGCTCCGTTTCAAGCCCAAGTCCCTGAAAATTAATACCGTATGCGGGGTAGTCGTCGTCAGTGAGGTTGTTGCCCCACAGAGACACCATCAACTCCCCTTTATCAACTGGGATATTACTGAGGCTGATACGGCCGTTAACGACTGTTCGCTCATCCATCGAGCGTACGGGGAATGAAAAAACACCCTGCCCACCCATACCATCAGAAATGATGGCTGGCGCCAAACTCACCTGTTCCCAAGTGTCCTGCCAATTGGCATCCACGAACACACTGAAATCACCTATAGAAGTTTGCGCAAAAGTGTAATCAACGCTCAGGTTCACCTTATTGCTTGGTGAGTTACCGCGTCTCGACTCTTTTGACCCGTTAATACATTCACCATTCAGGCAAGTATTGGGATACTCAGCAAAATCACCATGAATATAGGAGTAAGCCAGGCTCACCACCATCGCTTCAATGGGTGCAGCAGATATCTCGACCTCACTTCCCCAGCGCTCCGCTACACCAGCATTGATGATGCCCGATGCCGCGGTGCCGCTAGAGGTGTCAATCACACTGGTTTGCAAGTCGTCGTATTTATAGCCATACAGACCTGCATTCACGCGCAAGCGATTGTCCAGCCAATCTGTTTTCACCCCGACTTCAACCTGCTCGATAGTCTCCTCATCGAAACCATTTCCAAAAATTTCACCATTGAAACCACCGGAACGATAGCCTGTCGCATAGCGCAGGAAAGCATTGATATTATCGGCAAAATCGTAGGCAACGGTGGCGTTATAACTGAAGTTGTAAAAGTTGTTATCCAGGCTCGTTGAGCGCGCCGGCGTCGTTCCGAAAGGGCTGACAACTTCGCCAAAATTGTAATCAACGGCTTTTTTCTCTTCGGTATATCGCATGCCAATGGTCAAGGCTAAGCGGTCTTCCAGCTGAGCAAAGCGGTAGGTACCCTGACCATACACTGCCAAAGCATCCGTATTGAGCGTATATTTCTCTGCCTGACGGCCCGCGAGCGGTAAAGCGAAAGCCGCGCGGCGGTCGTAGTTCGACTCGTCTTCAAACCAAAAAAGCCCCAAGGTGTAATCCAGCTGAGGGGTAGAGCCAATCAACTGAAATTCTTGCGAAAACTGCTCATACTCTGAGTTGGTATCTTGCAGAGAGTGCCCCGCTCCTAATTGGTCAACCGCATTCCAAACACCATCAACGAGAGGATAGGAGAAACCTCCACTGCCCCCATAAAGCTGCAGCAAAGCGCCGTGTAAACTGTCGTTATACGCTCCGACACCATTTACATCTAAACTGCTATCAATATCGTCCAGGTCACCAAAAACATATGTTTCGATATCTCTATATGCGGTTATCGACTTAAACGTCACCTCTCCCAGTGTTTCATGCTCACCCAGGAACAATTCCGCTGTTATCGCATGCCCATCCGAATCATTTTCACTGATAGGCGCGTTTTCTGCCCAACCGCCCTTTGGGCGCCCTTCACCGCGCTCAAGCGCTCGTTCGTAGGCTTCGATCGTTTTATTAATAGAGGGAATCCAACGGCTGGAAATCCTAGGATCCGAGCCAGGAACCATGGCCAAACCCTGAGCATTAGGCAATACCGTATTTTTCAAAAAATCTAAACGACTGGTCCCTTGCGTGGTCAGTGCAGTAAACCCCACCACTTTTTGCAGAGCGCCAACTTCGTCTAATTCACTATGGTCGTAGATATAATCGACCGTTAGACCCTCAACCGGCTCCCAGCGCAGTGCCGCACGCCATGCCGTCCGATCCATGTCGTCAAAATCGCCGCCACCCGAGTAGTTTTCATAGAAACCATCGCGATCTTTTTTCAGAAAGTTAAAGGCAGCACTCAATTTTCCAGCACCTTCACCGACAATGCCTACTGAGTCTAAGTCGAGACTACCTTTTAATGTGCGCAGCCCATAGTTCCCAATACCCACTGTAAGATCGGCTGCAAACTCTCCCAACGGTTTTCTCGAAATTACATTGATTGCACCAGCAGTTGAGTTACGCCCGTACAATGTACCTTGCGGGCCACGCAACACTTCGATGCGCTCAATTTGAGCGACATCCATTGCCGCACCAAGCATTTTCCCTACATAGACGCCGTCTACGTACATACCCACCGCGGGGTCTAGAGAGATATTAGAGCCAACACCACCTGAGATACCACGAATACTCAAACTAGTCGCACCACGGGAACCTGGCGCCGAATACCCGCCCATGCTGGGCATGGAGGCAAACATATCATCAGTGCTGGTAATTCCGCGCTTTTCTATACCATCGCTGGTCAACGCGGTAATCGAAATGGGTGTATCCTGCAGCGAGCTCTCTCGGCGCTCCGCGGTGACTAACACTTCCTCTAATGCCTGCGCAGAAGCAGTTGAAACCATTACAGGCGAAGACAGTAACGCAATCGCTACCGGCAACACCTTTAATTTCAAACCACCTGTAGACGGGTATTTTTTCATGCCATGACTCCCTTTTCATTATTAGAGCTGAGAGCGGCTACCTCACAGCTTGTCGTGTTCTATGCGACTTCGACTGTCGCAATGGTTTTAATTTATAAACTTATTTTAGTTCTCGAAATAGTACGCCCAAGCTTTCAAAAAACGACAACAAAATCATTCATAAAAATGCGCCGAAGCGTTCATTTTTTGTACAGCACAAAAATTGCAATTTGAGTCATTGATGTAAGCTCGCGAACCCATCTTCTGCCGCTCGGCTCCCAGCGGGCGGCTCGTCTAAACCGGGAATATGGCAGACGCCGTTCACATCGCTGCTGCTGGCCTTCGCCTGATCCACGGGCTGATAAAACTGTTTGTACCAACGCCGCCCTCGGGCAAACGGCCCATCACTTTTTAGTTGTAATACCCGCGTCGCCGCCCGCTTGTTCTGCCAGATGCCAAAATCGGACGCCAACGAATCCAAGGCCCCCGCCTGAATTTGACGGGCCTGCTCCCGCTCCGCCTCGCCCGGCGAGCTGTTGCCACTGTTCACTAACACGCCGTGCCAGAGTTTGGTCACACCGTCTTCCACCGGTGTATTGGCAATGAATTCAATGCTCTCCACCTCGGCAAATAACTGGTGAGACAGCAACAGGCCGGGGCCGGTGTACCACGTGGTGGTTTGCAGCATCGCCTGGTATTCCTTGTGAAAACCGCCCTGACGCTGAATGTAGATGTGGTCGCGCCACTCATTCTCGAAGTATTCGCAGGGTGCACCGTGGGTCGGCCCTAAGTGCCGGGCATCCGCCATATTATCGATCACCTCCTGAGGCTGAACGGGCAGCTCACCGAGGTGATCCATTTGCCACTGAATCCACTGTGGCTGGTGCCACTGGTCCAGCGCCGGTGCCGGGTATTGCGGCTGGCTACCGTCTTCGTCAAACCACATCCAGATACCTCCAATGCCCTCCTCCACCGGGTAACTGGTAAGCTTAGCCGAGCGCGGCATGGGGCCGTCGTGATAGGGAATGTCATCGCAAACCCCATCCGGCCCAAAGCGCCAGCCGTGGTAGGGGCAGCGAATCGACGAACCTTCGATTTGCGCGCCTTCTTTAGCGATAACAGCGGTATCGCTGGCGGCGATGTGACACTGCATATGCGGACAATAGGCATCGAGCAGCACCGGCTTGCCATCCTCGCCGCGATAGAGTGCAAAATCGCGGGCAAAAAAACGCAAGGCCAGCGGCGACTGTCCAAGCTCGCTCGACTCTGCAATTAAAAACCAACCTCTGGGAAAGGTGTTTGGACCCAGTCCATAGTCTGCGGCCTTCGCCATTGCTTACTCCTTTTAAATGCTATCGGGGCGGAACATGGCGTCATGACCGCCGTCCACATACAACAGAGAGCCGCTGACAAACGCCGCCTCCCCGCTCAGTAAAAATCCGATGGCGTTGGCTATATCCTTTGTCTCACCCGCGCGCCCCAGGGGGATGCTGGCCAGAAACTCTTTGATCGCCGGGCCGTATTCCGGGTGGTTTTCCGTCTCGGCTGTCATCGCGGTGCGGGTGTAACCCGGTGCCACTGCATTCAAACGTACGCCGCGGCGCGCGTAATCGGGCGCCTTATGACGCATCCACCGCGCTAATGCCTGCTTGGAACCGCTGTACGCGGCATGGCCGCTCACCGCCGATAAGCGCGCCGCCATCGCCGCATGATCACCGGCGATAAGCGCCTCGATATACGCGTCGTCGCTGGGCTGGGGCGCAGAGTTAGAGGACACCAGAACCACCGCGCCGTGGCGCTGCGCCAAGGCATCAGCCAAGCCCTCCACTAGCGCGACCGATCCAAAAAAATTCACCTCGGGGATCAGCTCAACACGCGGACTGGTTCCGCCGATGCCTGCACAACAGACCAAGCCATCCAGACCATCGGGGAAGGCGCTCAGTATTTGGCTGACCGCACCGCGACGGCCCGACTCCGTCGATAAGTCTGCGACAATATCGGCATCCTGGCGGTCCAGGCCGACCACTCGCTCACCGTCACTCACCAAGCGCTCACACACCGCCGCACCAATGCCTGATGCGCTGCCTGTTACCACGTATCCGCCCATGATCTTCCCCTTTGTTATTCTGTTTGCTTGGCTGAGGCAAACCTCAGCCGACTCTTGATTGGCCGCCGTCCAGCGCGATGCTCTGGCCGTTCACGTAGCGGCAGGCATCACTGCATAAGCTGGCGACAAACTCACCAATATCCTCTTTGCACTCACCGATGCGGCGCATGGGGATAGAGGCAACAAACTCAGCAGCTTCCTCTGGCCGGTTCTCCGTCCACCATTGCAATGCCGGCGACATCGCGTGGGGCAAAATGACATTCGTGCGAATACCCTCTGCCCCCCACTCGCAGGCGGCGGCCCGGCTGTAGGCGCGAATCGCTTCCTTCACGGCCGCATAAGCTCCGTACCCGGACATATCCCAACGCATCGCCGCCGACGACGCTAAATTCACAATCACGCCATCGCCTTTCAAATGGGGGTAGCACAACTTCATCAGGCGCAGTGTTGCCACCGGCCCGGATTGCCAGCCCGCCTCAATCGCGTCTTCGCTAACGTCGAGCAAATTTCCCAATGGCACTTCCTGTGCATTGTTCACCAGGATCTGAAGGCCACCCAGCTCCGCCACGCAGCGTTCAACCGCGGCAGCTAATTCCTCTGCACTCTTTACATTGGCGCTAATCGCCAAGGCCTCGCCGCCCGCTGCCGCAATGCGCTCTCGTGTTGATTCGAGCTTATCGAGGCTGCGCCCGAGCAGAGCGACCGCCGCGCCGCGTTCGGCTAACGCCAGCGCAATACCCTGGCCAACGCCTTGCCCGGCACCCGTTACCAGTGCCACTTTATTTTTCAAAAACTGTTCTGCCATAACTCCCCCTTGGCATTTTTTAAGGATGGTAGCCCCCTGTCTCGGCGAACCCGACGACAAAAAACACTATTTTTATGCACATTTTCGTTACCTCATCGGCGCTGAATTTTTTGGCCAACGAATCTGATTGGAAATGTGCTCAGCAAGTGTAGTGCGCCTCTCTACTATGGGCGCCACCCATCGCGGTGAGCTCGCCGTGACCCTTCGACGACTATCCTGCAACGAGTAATGAGAAGCGCAAATTATGAAGTTTTGCTACAACCCAAGTATGTGCCCGGTAGACCAATACACAGCGCTTGCACACGGCGCCGAGCAGCTCGGCTTTAACAGCTTGGCACTGCCAGACAGCCTGAGCTTTCCCGAACACTCATCGTCGAAATACCCCTATAACGGCTCCGGCTCGCGAGATTTTCTGAAGGGTCAGCCGTTTGTCGAACCCATGGTTGCTATTCCCTTTCTTGCGGCACATACCAAAACACTGCGTTTTGTCACCTCGGTCTACAAGCTGGCGGTTCGCCAACCATTGGTGGTGGCCAAACAGTTGTCGAGTCTGCTGTCACTGTGCGGTGACCGGCTGGACTTCGGCGTTGGCATCAGCCCCTGGCCAGAAGACTTTGAAGGCTGCCAAATTCCCTGGGAAAAACGCGGTCAGCGCCTGAACGAGCAAATCGATATTCTTCGCGGCCTGCTCAGCGGCGACTTCTTTAGCTACCAAGGGCAACAGCTGTCGATCGACAGCATGCAGCTCTGCCCCACTCCCGAATTCGCCTTGCCGATTTTGATTGGCGGCCACTCCGACGCCGCCTTAAAACGGGCCGCAAGACTTGGCGATGGCTGGATTGGCGCCGGCGCCAGCCTCGACGAATACCGCCAGCTTATCGACACGCTTAAGGAATACCGCAAAGTCTACGAGCGCGAGCACCTGCCCTTTCGTATTCAAGTGGCCTCGGGTGATGTATTTAGCCAACGAGGACTCGACGCGCTAACTGAAATGGGCGTGGATGAGTGCCACGTCGCCTTCCGCAATGCCTATGAAGATGGCGTCGACCAAAGCAGCCTTGCGCAAAAACAAGACCAACTGGCCTGCTTCGCGCAGCGCTTTATGTCATAGGGCCTGTTAACCCTAGCAAACTTCACTCTTGCACCCAGCGATGGGTGCGTCCCGCTTGCCGGCGTATGCCGGCTTTTTTTTGCTCGGCGCACTGCCAAAGCAAAAAATGGTGAAAGCAAAAACCCCAGCCAAAATAAGACACTTGACTTATTAAGACGATCGTCTTATCTTGCCCAGCATGACAACAGACCAGCACGACAATCTCAGCTTAAGCAGCGGCGCCTTGCAGCTCGTACTCAGCGCCGAACAATTGATCGCCGACAAGGGCATAGACGGAGTATCCAGCCGCGAAGTTGCCCGCGCCGCCGGTCACAAAAACCACTCTGCGGTGAACTATAACTTCGGCTCCTTTGACGGCCTGATAGAAGCGATCATCGACTATCGGGTGCGCCCGATTAATCAACAGCGGGAAGTGCTGCTCGCCGCCTTGCTGGAACAGCAGAAACAGCCAACGCTTTACGCGCTGGTCGATTTAATGGCCAGACCACTGGCCAGTGAGTTGCTTCGCGGCAATGGCGAGAGCCGCTACCTTAGCTTGATTGCGCAGCTGCTATCGCGCGGTCACTGGCGCGAGCTGTTCCTGCGCAATCGCGCGCGCTCTTCGGCCTTGATCAAAATCAGTGAGCTTATGGCCGCGCAATTGGCCGATACGCTGCCGAGTGAGATCTACAACGAGCGCGTTCGCTTGCTGGGTAGTCAGATTATTTACAGCATTGCCGAGTGGGACAACTTGCAGCACAAGGGCCAGCTCGCGCTGGACGAGAGCAGCTTGGAGTGGCGCCTGCAAAACCTGATCGAATACGCGATAGGCGGCCTGACCGCCAACCATAATAAGAGGAACTAAGCATGGAACTCATGCCGCACATCGAACTCGTTATTCTCAGTATTTTCCTGATCGCCTTCCTTGTTGAGCTGGCGGGGGGCCGCCTTAAAAAATCGCCACGGCCGCTGCGCGACTTTGTATTTATGTTATTTGGCATGTTTTCCAACCTACTTCTGGCTGGCGCGGTCATCGGTAGTGTGATCGGTTGGCTACTAGCCAAGCAATTTCCAGACAGCGCTGGCAGCCTCGCTGGCACGGCCTTCTGGTTGGCCTTTCCGGTTATTTTCTTTATTGAGGAATTTGCCCATTACTGGCTGCACCGCGCCGCCCACGAATGGCGCTGGCTGTGGAAAATTCACCGCACCCACCACAGTGCCGAGCACCTGAATATTTCCGTGGTCTACCGCTACAATTTCTTTTGGGTATTCATGTTGCCGCAAACCTGGATGGGCGCTTTTGCAGTGTATTTCGGCCTGGGAGAAGCCTTCCTGGCAGCGGTGTTTGTCACCTACCTGGTGAACCTTGGCACCCATAGCAGCTATCGCTGGGACTTGTGGCTGCGCAACAAAGCCCCCGTATTGGAACCCGTATGGAAGGTGATTGAGCGCGTCGTGACCCTGCCCGACACGCATCACGCCCACCATGCCTATGGCAAGTCTGCCCACCCCAATGGCAACTATGCCGTCACCGTGTTCTTGTTTGATATGCTGTTTGGCACCGCCAAAATTCCCAATGGCCGCCAAACCCGCTACGGCTTGCCCATTTCCCCGCGCTTGCACTGGGCTGAGGAATTGCTGTGGCCAGTGGTGCGCAAACCGCTGCTGCCCAAGCCCGAGCAAGCGGCAAAAACCAACGCCTAGCGAGCCGCTCGCGCCTTGGTATAGGCGGTGGCCTGTGCCGACAGCGGATCGTCTGGCCAGGGGTGTTTGGGATAGCGCCCCTTCATTTCTTTTTTTACCGCCTCGTAACTGCTGCGCCAGAAGCCAGCCAGATCACTGGTAACCTGCAACGGTCGCCGGGCCGGTGACAATAAATGCACCAACAATGGCTGCCTGCCCTCGGCAACGCGCGGGGTATCTTCGCAGCCAAACATCTCTTGCAGCTTCACCGCCAACACCGGCGGGGAAGCACAATAATCGACTCGAATTTTCGAGCCTGACGGCACACTAATACGCTCCGGCGCGGCGCGCTGCAGGGCCTGCTGCTGCGGCCAGTCCAGCTGCGCCAACAGCATGGCCTCAACATCCAGGGCCTGAATATCACGTAATTTGCTCACCCCGTTTAGATACGGTGGCAACCATTGCTCCAGCGAGTCCAACAGCGCGCTGTCGCTAAAGTCAGGCCATTGCCCGGGCGCGCAGTCGTGCTCGGCCAGCAAGGCCACCCTCCCCTGAAGCTGACGCGCTGCCTCCGACCAGCGCAGCAAATCCAATCCTCTGCGACGCAACAAGGCCATCAGTGCCTGCTCGCGCAGGGACTCGTCCAACGCGGTTTCTGGCCGGCTGTCGAGCAGTAACTTGCCCAGCCAGCGCTGGCGCTCGGCAACAAAACGCTGCTGAGCATCATCCCAATCTGCCGACACCCGCTCGCTGATTAGCGGCGACAGCGCGTCTTCTAATACCGACTCAGGCAGTGGACAAGCCAGGCGAATGCGGTCATTGCTGTCGCCGACATTGGCACTGAGTTCAATGGCCACTATGTAAGGGCTGCCGCGCAGCGGATCATCACTGGCCAGGAATGCCGAGCGGCCGTTACTTAATTGAAATTCATGGCTGCCTGCAGCGCGCTGACGACCAATGCGGTCGGGAAAGGCCCTGGCGGTCGCGATTGCCAGCGCTCGCTCGGTGTTGCCATCAAAGACGCCGTCGCTATTCGCGCCCGCCAACAAGCGCTGATACTGTGCACTCTGTTGCAGGATACGGCGGTAGCGTTTGGGCTCGCGAGATACCTCGGCCATGCGCAAGGCAATGTCAGCCCCCGCCATGCCCGGCAGATCACGCTCACCCAGCAGCGCTGCCAACAAGCACACCGACTCGGCAACGCCCAGCGCATGGCCGTGCAATAACATGTGCGCCAGTCGCGGTGGCAATGGCAGGCGCGCCATTGCCTTGCCGTGCTCGGTCAAGCTCAGCGCCGCGCCGCCCTCGTCCACCGCGCCGCAGGTTTTCAGTAATGCCAGCGCCTGCTCGCAGTGTGCGGGGGGTGGCGCATCCAACCACAGAAGTGCCTCCGGGGAACTGCCCCACTGCAGGCACTGCAGTACCAGGGCACTCAGGTCACTTTGCAGAATTTCCGGTTCGCTGTGGGCCTGCAAACGCTGTTGCTCGGCTTCGCCCCACAAGCGGTAAGCCACCCCCGGCGCCTGCCGACCGGCGCGGCCAGCGCGCTGCGCTGCCGACGCCGCGGAGATTCGCTGAGTGTGCAAACGGCTGCTGCCGTTGCGCGCATCGAACACCATTGTCCGCTCTAGACCACTGTCGATGACAATGTTTACACCATCGATGGTCAGACTGCTCTCAGCGATGTTGGTGGCCAGTACCAACTTGCGCTGACCCGGCGGCGGTGTGGCGATGGCCCTCCGCTGCTCAGCCAGACTCAGATTGCCATACAGCGGCGCGATCAAGGTGTGGCTGTCGAGCGCTGGCGCTAATCGACTCGCCAGACGATGAATGTCTGCCTGACCTGGCAGAAAGGCTAAGATATTGCCGGCGTGCTGGCTGTGAGCCGCCAGGATACAGCGCTGCATCTGCTCCAGATAATCCGGGGCACGACCGTCGCGCCGCTTTGCCAGTGCCTGGTAGTGAATATCGACCGGATATTGCCGCCCCTCACTGCGCAGCACCGGGGCGTTATTTAAATACTCGCTCAGTGCGTCGCCATTCAGGGTGGCCGACATCAGCAGTAATTTCAGCGGCGCATCGCGCAGCTCGGAAAATAAGCGCCGTCCTTCCAGGGCGAGCGCCAAGCCCAGGTCGGCATCCAGACTGCGCTCATGAAACTCGTCAAAGATCAGCAGGCCCACCTGCTCCAGGCTCGGGTCGTCCTGTAGCATGCGCTGCAGAATCCCCTCGGTGATCACTTCAATGCGAGTCTTGCCGGAGACTCGGCTCTCCAGGCGCACGCGATAACCCACGGTCTCACCCACCGCCTCGCCCAACAGCTGCGCCATGCGCTCGGCGGCGCCCCGCACGGCAATACGGCGCGGTTCCAGCATGAGAATTTTGCGCCCGGCTAGCCAAGGAGCATCGAGCAGCGATAGGGGTACTTGGGTTGTTTTACCCGCGCCTGGCGGCGCTTCCAACACCAGCTCATCGCGCTGCGACAGCGTGTCTTTGAGCTCGTCGAGCAAGGCAAAAATGGGCAGCACGTCGGCCATAGAAAACGGTTCAAGCAAGGCGGCGGCATGCCGCCGCAGCAAGGGTTTAGATAAAGGCTTTCAAATCGCGCAGAAAGTCTTCCAACTTATCGTGGTGTACCCAGTGGCTGGCGCCGGGGTAGCGTTTGATTATCGCATCTTTGAAGTAGGCCAAACGGCCGCTTTCTTCCGGGTCTTCAACAAAGGTTTCTGTTCCCCAAGCCAGGAAAGTCGGGCATTCGATATTGGTGAAAATTTCCTTCAGTTCCTCTTCGCCACTTTCCAGCCGGTTCAGCTTGCGGGTGTAGTTATCAAACTTCCAGCTGTAGGTACCGTCTTCATTCTGGCTGGCGCCGTGGCAGGTCAGGTGCCGAGCCTGCGCCTCGGTGAGGTGGGGGTTTTCCTCGTGCATACGCTCAAAGGCGTCGTGGAGGTTAGCGTAGCGGCGCGGCAGGCGCGATGACATGCCGTGGCGTACTTTCACCCAGTCGCGCATTTTCTGGCGATAACTCATGGTATCGCACACTTCGGTCTCATCTTTGTTCGGCAAAATGCCTTCAATGTTGACCAGCTTCTTTACGTTCTCTGGATAAATAGACGCGTAACGACTGGCGATATTGCCCCCCATCGAATGGCCAACAATGGTCGCCGGGCCTAATTTCTTTTGATTAATCAGCTGCGCGATATCACACACGTAAGCTTCGAAGCTGTAGTGACCATCGGGAGACCAGGCACTGTCGCCGTGGCCACGCAAATCGGGCGCGATAATATGCCAGTCGTGGCGCAGCTCTTCGGCGATCCAATCCCAATTTCGGCAGTGGTCCTGGCCTCCGTGAATCAAGATCAGTGGTGGCGCGTCCGGGTTGCCCCAGTCCACGTAATGCAGCCTCAGGCGCTGGGAAATATAAATATGCGACGTCGGGCCATGTAAATCGGGAATCATCACTCTCTCCTTATCCAATAGCCCCGGGCGGGCTGCCACCCGAGGCCCTGACCATCATAGGACGCAAGACTAAATGAAACTAGTCACTTGGCGCTTTTAACATCCAGCCGGGCGCTTTTACCGTACAACTTCCATAAACCTAAAACCCAATGGAGCGTCGCTATGCTAGATCCCATTTCACTGGCTGAGCGCGGGTTAATCCCTGACCCCCTTATTCGCCGCGGCATCCGCCGCCAACTTCAAGACCGCCTGGCCCAAGAGGGCCGCGATGACATCGATGCCAGCGAGCAGCGTCGTCGAGAATTTCGCGAAGCGCTGCGCCACTCTGAAATTGCCATCAATACCGACGACGCTAACGACCAGCATTACGAGGTGCCTGCTGCACTCTTTGAATTGATGCTTGGCCGTCGCTTGAAATACTCAAGCTGCTGGTGGGGCGATGGTATCGACAATATTGACGACGCTGAAGAAGCCATGCTTGAGCTTTACGCCGAGCGCGCTCAACTGCGCGGTGGCCAGCGTATTTTGGAGCTCGGCTGCGGCTGGGGGAGTTTCTGTTTGTGGGCCGCCGAGCGCTACCCCGGCAGCCATATTACTGCGGTATCCAATTCCCACGGACAGCGCGAATACATCGAGGCTCAGGCGCGACTGCGTGCGCTGGATAACTTGAAGGTAATCACCTGCAATGTCGCCGACTTAACACTCGACCAGCGCTTCGACCGGGTTGTTAGCATTGAAATGCTGGAGCATGTGCGCAACTACCGCGAGCTGCTGAAAAACGTCGCAAGCTGGCTGGAGCCAGAGGGCCTGATGTTTGTGCACATATTCTGTCATGCCCACCTGCACTACCCCTTTGATGGCGGCTGGATGACCGACAACTTTTTCGCCGGTGGTCAGATGCCCGCCTTCGACACGCTTATGCACTTCTCGGAGCATATGCGTGTCGCCGATAGTTGGCGCGTGAACGGCCTGCATTACGCGCAAACGTTGGAGGCCTGGCTAGAGAAGTTAGACCAGCAGCGTCCGCGGGCAATGCAAATTCTCGCCGATGCACCCAACCCTCGCGTTCAATTCCAGCGCTGGCGCATGTTTATGCTGGCCTGCGCGGAGTTGTTCGCCTATCAGGGCGGCAATGAATGGCTGGTAGGCCATTATTTGCTCACCCCTGGGCAGCAAGCCGACTGAGCCATTAGGCGCTGAGTTGGGCCTCCTGCTCAGCGCGTTGACGCAGCACAAAGCGCTGAATTTTGCCGCTGGAGGTTTTCGGCAGGGCGTCGACAAATTCAATTTCACGCGGGTAGGAATGCGTCGACAGGCGGCTGCGCACATGTTGCTGCAAGGCTTCCACCAGAGCGTCGTCGCCAGTGCTACCTTCAGCCAACACCACATAGGCTTTCACAATCGCGCTACGCTTAGCATCGGGCTTACCCACAACACCGCTCTCTACCACCGCCTCGTGCTCCAGCAGACTGCTCTCCACTTCGGCAGGGCCGATGCGGTAACCCGCTGAGGCAATAATGTCATCATCGCGACCGGTGTAAGCGTGCGACCCGTCACCGTTGCTGATGACCACATCACCCGTTAGGTAGTACTTGCCGTGATAGGGGCGTTTTTCATCCCAGGTGTAGCCCTGGAAGAAGTACAGCGGCGAATTTTCCAT
This sequence comes from Spongiibacter sp. UBA1325, assembly GCF_002306875.1. NCBI lineage: Bacteria > Pseudomonadati > Pseudomonadota > Gammaproteobacteria > Cellvibrionales > Spongiibacteraceae > Spongiibacter > Spongiibacter sp. UBA1325. Next base: position 107,828 of record NZ_DBTD01000006.1, on the reverse strand, counting down.
ATCAATCGCCAGCTCGCCCGCCTGCCCCGGCGCCACTTCATTGAAGTTTTCGTCCAGTGCCACGAGTCGATAACCGGGAATTTGGTAGCCCATGCTAGCCTCGTGCTGAGGGTGGGACAACTCGTGGAAATTGGCCGACGTCATGCCCGTTTCCGTCTGGCCGTAGTGGTCACAAACCGTGCAATCAAAGGCGCGTTTTACCCAGCTAATCACCTCTGGATTTAGCGGCTCGCCGGCACTGCTGGCCACCCGCAGATCGATCTCAGGGTAGTCTGCCAACAGCTTGTCGTTCGCCATTAACAGGCGGTAGGCAGTGGGCGCCGCCGCCAAATTACTGATCTTATATTTGCGTAAAAACTCAAAGGTATTGTCGGCCGTAAAGCTGGCCTCGTTAAAGTGTGTGGTGCAGCCCAGCAACAGCGGGCCAACCACCGCGTAATACAAACCGTAAGCCCAGCCGGGGTCGGCCACATTCCAAAAATTGTCGTCCTCACGCAGGCCGACGGCGTAGCGCATATACATCCAAAATGCCGCCAGTGCGCGGGCAGGCACCGCTACGCCCTTCGACTTGCCGGAGGTTCCCGACGTAAACATCTGCAGGAAAGGCTCGTCAGCCGAAATTTTAACCGGCGCGAACTCTTCGCTCTGGCGCTCAATTTCCGGCCAGTAGAGAAAGTCTGCTTCGCTGGCCAGCGCATCACCTTCATCTGCCAATAACAGCGATGTCGGCAAGCCCTTAACCTCGCGCAATTTCAGCCACTGCTCGGTATTGGTAACAATCAGCTTGGTTTTCGCGGTTTGCAGGCGATATTCAATTGCACCGGAGCCGAAAGCGGTAAACAAAGGCTGATAAACCGCACCCGCACGCAGTGCACCCAGCACACATATCAATAGTTCAGGCGTACGCGGCAACAAACAGGCAATACGATCGCCACGGCCAATTCCGCGGGCCTGCAAAAAGCCGGCGAACTGCGCGGATCGGCGCTGCAACTCAGCAAAGGTCATCTCCCCAGGCTGACCGTCAACACGCTCGTAGCGCAGCGCCACGCGACTCTCGTCGGTGGCATAGCGGTCACAGATCTCCTCGCAAACGTTCAGACCGTCGTTAAAATCACCGACAAAATTCTGTACTATTTGCTCCATGGAAAAGTTTTTAGCGAATTCCTGATAATTGCTCGCGTTCATGTTCCTGCCCGTTTGTTAATGCGTGTTTTATAACTATTGTGTGCTAGCGCCAACGCGCTAGACCGCGAAGAAAAAACTCAGCTTAGGCAATGCACCGCCCGAACAGAATGACATGTTCCAGCAGATAATTTGACAAGTTTTGCAGCACAGGACGGCCGCCATTTGATGAAAAATCTCACCTTTTCGTCACACTATGCCCGCGCGATCCTGTGGGGTTTAGAACAACAGGGGCTGGACACCGACGTCCTGCTGCAACAACGCGGCATCGACCCTCAGCTGGTGCGCCAGCCTAAAGCCCGCGTGCCTACCGACCAATTTATCCGCCTGTTTAGACTGTGCTGGAAGGTCCTTGATGACGAGTTTATGGGCCGCAGCACGCTGCCCTGCCGGGTCGGCCACTTTCACTTGATGAGCGCCCTGGTCGTTCACGCCGACAACCTCGAGGAAGTCCTCAGACAGAGCATTCGCGCCTACAGTTTATTTTCCGATGATGTCCGCATCGAGTTGCGACACAGCGGCGACGAAGTGGAACTGAGCCTCAACCACCTGCGCCCCGAACTCGACCCCGATAACTTTCTGGTTGAATGGTTACTACTGGTTTGGCACCGCTTGGTGGGCTGGATGATCGGCCGAAAAATCGTCCTCAGCCACGCCAATTTCAAACACGCCCTGCCCGCCCATTTTGACGAGTACCGTTTTATTTTTCCCTGCGAATGCCACTTTGAGCGTGAGCGAAACAGCCTGTTTTTCAGCAAAAACTACCTGAGCATGCCGGTATGCCGCAGCAAGGAAGAGGTCGATGAATTTGTTCTGAGCTCCCCCCGCGACCTGCTGATCTGGACCGACGAAGACAACAGCCTCAGCACCCGCGTACGCCAGCTTCTCGAAGCTCAGGAAGAGTCGCGCCTACCCAACTTGGAATGGGTGTCAGAGCAGCTGCATATGACCTCCTACACCCTGTGTCGCAAGTTAAAAAGTGAGGGCAGCTCCTACCAAAAAATTAAAGACAACCTGCGCCGCGACCAGGCTATAGTGATGCTCACTCGGCAAAATCTCAGCGTTAGCGATATTTCGACGAAACTGGGCTTTGCCGAACCGGGAGCCTTTTCCCGCGCTTTCAAACACTGGACGGGGCTCAGCCCGCTCAGTTACCGCAAGCAAGACCACTAAGCCCGGGCCGCCGCTGCGCTGGCGAGTAAGCGTTGTTGCTCCCGGTCGAGCATACGACTCACCTGCTTTAGCTCGCGAATCTTGGCATCCACCGCGGCTTTTTTCTCCGCCATCAACAACGCGCCCTGCTCACAGTCGATACGGTCACTGCGCAGCGCGTCCAGCACATCGGAAATCTCGGCGAGTGAGAACCCCAGCTCCTTCAGTTGGCGAACCATTGCCACCCGTGCCACGGCTTTTTCCGGATAGTCGCGGTAGTTGTTGCCGCGCCGTTGCACTTCTTTTAACAGACCCGCCTTCTCGTAATAGCGCAGTGTATGGCGGCTAACACCGGTGCGCTGCTCCAGCTCGGCTATTCGCATCTACCTCTCCACAACAGGGTTTGACATTAGAGTGCACTCTACACCTTAGGGTAGCTTCACCGTCAAGCGAGGAGCAATACCATGACCATACTGATTACCGGCGCCACGGGTTTTATTGGCCGCCACGTCTGCGCTGAATTATCGAAAAACCAAACCCTTATCGCGGTGCTGCGCCAACCCGAGCAACAACTGCCGCTACTTCGCCAGCAGGTCGATGCACTGGGTGGCAACGGCGCCCACATCCAGGCGGTCGCCGGCGATCTGGAGCGGCCGAACCTGGGAATTAAAGACTCGTTGCCCACGCTAGACGCCGTCATCCATCTCGCCGCCCGCTTCGCCTGGAAGTTAGCCCCCAACATCGCCCACAACAGCAATGTAGGCGGCAGCCTGGCGGCGGCCGAACTGGCGCGGCAACATCAGTGCCGATTGGTTTTTATCAGCGGTTTTATGCTGGAAAATCACCAACACCTAAGCCGTCTCGGCATCCACCCAACCGGTCCCGAGCGCACCGACTGGCGCAGGGTATACCGCCGCGCCGGCGCCTACGAGGCCAGCAAGCTGGAAGCGGCGTTCCGCGTTCGCGCTTTTACACAAGCCAACGATATGGATCTTGTCGAAGTGCAACCAGCCACTGTTGCGGGCCACAGCCTAACCGGCATGTTGGATGCTCAGCAGCCGCTATTTAATTTGCTGGATAACCTCGCTCATGGGCGCCTGGCCATGGTGCCGGGCAGCCCCGAACATTGGCTGCCGCTGGTCGCTGTTGATGTATTGGCAACGCTGATTGCCCATGCCACCATCAGCGAAAATGCCCCCGGGCGATTGCTGGCCCTGGACGCCAATACGCCAAACTTACAAGGCACACTGGCAATTGCCGCGCAGGCGCTCGACATGACTGCGCCTAAACGTCACTTACCCCTGCGCCTACTGGCATGGCTGCTGCGCATTCCCGGCATGCCCACGGTAATGAACACCTCACCAGAGGCACTCAATTTTATCCAGACCACCCATTTCGATACCCGTGACACCCGGCAATTCATGCAGCAACAGGGCATTAAAACGCCGGATATCACGCAAGTGATTACTCACTCGGCGCAGTTCTATCACCACCTTCAACAGGCTGCGCTGTCCCCTGCCGCGAGCTGACACGCCCTTCCCGCTACGCCGTGTTGCCGTTGACGATGCCGCTCAAGCAGCGGCTTCAACAAACTGCTTCAAGGCGAGATTCTCGGCCGCCATGCCCTCGCGCACTGCCTTACCGGTAAACATATCGGCCAGTGCGCGCAGTGGCCCTGTTATCGGCAGCTCATTTCTATAACGCACGCCTCCGCCGGGCAACGCTTCTATCGAGCGGCTGCGCTCACCGTAAGCGAACAGGGTGAACCACCCCATATCGCACCAGCGCAAACGTTTTCCGGGAACCACTTCCAGCACCTTGTGTTTCACTTTCATGGTCTTGCCGCCCAAGCGAACAGTCACGTCGGCAATTTCGCCCTCGCGACACTGGCCCTGCGCCTGAATCAACCACGGATTCCAGCGGTGGTAGCCGTCAAAATCGGCAATCACTGCAAACACATCGTCCGCATCAGCATTAATATCAATGTGCGTGGAATAGAAAATCTTCCGAAACATAAGCAACCTCCGTAACGCCATTGCCATCACCTTCAGCACGGCAAGAGCGCAATAAGATAGTTATCGCCGTTTTACAGCCAGCGCTCCGCTTCCGCTATGACCGTTTCCGTTCGGCGGGCCAGTGCACCACGCCGTGGCACGCATAGGTATAGACGTTCGCTGACGGGCTGGGCAAGGCGGTGAATGCGAATCTTCTTCTGGTTATGGAAGGCTTCAACCGCATACGCTGGTAAAACAGTAAACCCCAGGCCCATACTCACCGGCTCTAAAATCAGGCCAATTTGATTAGAAAACCCCCTTCGCTCAAACTGACCACAGTGCTGGAACTCGGGAAAATTAGCGCCGAGCAGTAAGTTCGCGTGATGGCTTCCATCGGGGTGATCAATAAAACCGAGGGCAAGCAGCGACTGCCAATTCGGTTTCTTAAGCGAGGCTGGCGTGACCAGCAATAACGGCTCTTCAGTCACTGGTCTGGCGCTCAGTTCGGCAGTGGTCGGCCTGGCGCTCATAAGGCCGATATCAATCTTCGCCTCGGCAAGTGCTTGCTCTACTTCTGAGTTGGGCGCAAAGCGATACTCAATAATAAGCTTAGGGTGTTGGCGCTGCAGCGCCAAAAGTTTGGGGTAAAGCTTTAAGCCAACACTACCCGGCGACATCACGCGAACCCGCCCCTCGAAGGGCGGGTCTTCACTGACCGCATGCTCCAAGTTCGCCAGCGACAGTAAAATCCCCTGGGCCTCGGCATAAAGGCGCTCCCCTGCCGGCGATAACCGAAACTGCTTGCCCTCTCTCACCAGCAATTCCACTCCCAGCTGCTCTTCCAACTTGCGAATATGCTGGCTAACACCGGACTGCGTCATATGCAGCTGCTGAGCCGTGCGCGTGAAATGGCCCACGTCAACCAGCGTGCAAAAACTGCGTAACCACACTGCATTTATCATTACATTTATTAATCATTCAAATGACTAATGATAATTTTACGTTATTATTTTCACTATGTAATCTGCCCTCGTTGTTCACCACTAGGAGCAGGAAAGATGAAGCAGGTTTACCCACGCAATTTTTCGCATATCGGCATTTCCGTACCCAATCTCGATGAGGCCGTTAGCTTCTACACCGAAGTGATGGGCTGGTATTTGATTATGGCGCCGACCGAGATTGTGGAAGACGAGAGCGCCATTGGAGAAATGTGCACAGACGTATTTGGCGCAGGTTGGGGCAGCTTCCGCATTGCCCATCTGTCAACGGGCGACCGCATTGGCGTGGAGCTGTTTCAATTCAATAACCAAAGCAACCCCGACAATAACTTTGAATACTGGAAAACCGGCGTATTCCATTTTTGCGTCCAAGACCCGAACGTAGAGGAACTCGCGGAACGTATCGTCGCTGCCGGGGGCAAAAAACGTATGGAAAAACCCCGCTATTACTATCCCGGAGAAAAGCCCTACCGGATGATCTACATGGAAGACCCCTTCGGCAATATTCTAGAAATTTACAGCCACAGCTATGAATTGATTTACAGCGAAGGCGCCTATTAACACGTGCTCGCCCCCGCTATCGGGGGCTATCGGTAAGCGTCAAGCTTCATTCGCCTGCTGCCTCACCTGCCTGGCACGCAGCAGTAGATACCCGGCAAATCCCACCGCGACACCTGGCACCACGCCAACAAGCAAACACACCCAACCATGCCGAACGCCGTATTGCCTGGCCTCAAAAACCACCCAGACCGCCAACACCGCCCAACACACCAATACATCGGTTGAGTAGCCCGTTGAAAATGGGTTTACAAAACCCGCCGCGAACGCGCCGATAATATCCGGGTTTTCCAACAACGGCGGCACAACCACCGCAGAGAAGAACACGGTGAAAAACACCGCTGCCAAAACCAGCAGCCCCCTGAAAACAGACTCTGACATCACGCCCCCTGACTATTTCTATTTTTAGCGAGCCAGTGTATTACGACGTTGCTATCGTGTCCTCGCCCGAAAAGCTGAATAGATTTGCCTTCGCCCCGCTTTGTCTCGCCTGTAAATACGGCTTGTATTCGGGGCTGTTGTAAAAGCGTTCGCTGTGTTCCCGGCTAGGGAACTCTACTAACAACACCACGTGCGGCTGCGGAGCGTCACCTTCAACAACCTCTACATTCGTTGTGCGGGCCAATATCCTCCCGTTGTACTGCTCAATGATCTTTGGCACCTCAACCTGGTAACGCTCTGTCCAGGCAAAATCCGTTAATGCTAGCGTGGCAAATGTATAGTGGCTCATAGATTCCTCCACATCGCTAATGGCCTGTAAACAGCGGACAACTGCCGCTATTTTCCTGCATCAATTCTCATTAACAGCAGCGCAATTGCGCATGCTGCCAACTCCAAAATGAGATAGCCGTACATATAAGCGTTTGCACCGCCATCAAGATATATGCCCAAAGAGCGTCCAAACGCCATGCCAAACATCAACAAAAAAACGCTAACCACAGCAACTCGCAGAGTGTTTACGTTGCTGGCCAGCAGCAACAAGATCACCCCCACCGCTGCCGACATGCCGCCGTAGGTCGCTCGCAAATCGATAACCGCAGAACTGGATGTCACCGAGCCATCAACAACAAAGCCAAAAGTCTCTAGTGGCATGGCAAAGAACAGCAGGCCGTATACAAAGAAAATCAAGGCCGTGGCAAGTACAAAGACTTTGCTCATAGTAATCAGTACTCCTGTCGTAGAACCGCTGCTAACAAAAAAAGGCTCTCGCCTGATAGCCGTCATCCGATATGCGTGGTGCAAGCCTTACGAAAAATAGCGTTAGATACCTCTACGCCTCCGGCTACGCTGCCTAAAGCCGGTGCGTCGCGCGGATGGGCTCGAATCCAAAGGCAACCGCGAACCGTAAAGCTCTTACCATAAATCACAATAAGAGCATCCGCCATGAAACAATTACTGCTTCGCATTTACGACGGTTACACCTACATTTTTGACTCAAGCAGAAATCCGCTAAGACACATACCAGACCCTGTTAGCCGGTTTTATATCATGACGATCCTGGCCGCTATGTGGAGCTTCAGTTTCGCTATGTACGTAGGCAGTATCATCTACTTTGGCATCAGTTTACCCGCTCACGTGATACTTCTACTGATGTTTTTCTTCACCATCGCCGTATTCCACGACGCAGAAAAGAACCGGTCCTCATGGTTACTCAAGCTGCGCAGTCAAAAACGCTTCAAAGCTCGATAAAGATAGTTGCACGTTCCGAGGGTTCGATGTCCCGGCCTGTAGACAGTCCGCGAAGATTCGCAAAGCCAAGCGGCCCACCCTTGCCCCAGCGCCCGCTGGGCAGTGGTGACTAATAGTTATTCGTGAAGCCAAGGGGCATAACTGAGCCCTATCAACACGCCCTCGGGACTCATAAAGCGAGCAATTGTCTGCCCCCAAGGCTCCGTGCGCGCCTCATGAATAAAAGCCTGCCCTTTCTCCTTCATTTCACACACGGCCGCCTCGACCGCCGCTGCATCGACCAGCTCAAACTCTATGGTTGAGCTAGGCTCCGCAAACTCCGCCGGCCATTCATCCTGACCAAAGCAGGACTGCGCTGCCATCGCCAGCGGCCATACCCCAAAGTGGCTCGCGCCTGGAAACCGGTCCATAAAACGATAGTCATCCATCGCTTCCAATGGCAAACCCAAAGCATCTTGATACAAAGACGCGCTCGCTGCCGGGTCTTTCGTTATTGCTGCAAAGCCTGCAATACACTTAACGTCCATTTAATCTCCTATCGCCCATAGGCGATGCTATTGAATTACACTTAACGGAGTGGTTTGTCACTTGGAATGGAGCGCCATCGCGGCAATGCATATGACGTCGGGGTTAAATTTGAGCACCCCAGCCCAGCAGCTTTATTGTCGGGCGACTGCTGCTCCTTGTCATGTCAACGAACGATAGACACTATAACCACCAATTACACCGATTGCGGTAACAGAGGATGCAACTGTATCTACCGTCTTTTTGCGAATGCCTTTCTTTCTCAGAGGCACTCCAATAAAAATATAGCCAACCACAAATGGTGCTACCGCTATACCGCAAAGCCAGCAGACGGTGCTACTTATATCCTGAACAACTGAATTCATGAAACCACTTCCTGCTGGACATTTAACGCTCAGCTAGGGGGCGAGGTGCGTAGAACTTTGTCCCCCTTGAGCGCCTTGTTATGTTTTGCTGGCACTGTGTATGTATAGTGGCAGGCATCAGGGTAAACTGGAGTAATTATGTATGACACCCTGAAGCTTGAAACATCAAGCTGGCCTGGCGTAATTAGAACCTGTGTTTGGGATAATGCCCCCTGAGACTCTAGTGACAAATTAGCAGTAAGTAGCCGGCCTTGTTCATTCGCTTGATCGAACATGACAGACGACAAAACAACGTTCTCGATCTTTGTTGGAACAGCGATAGTAAGGAAGCGAAGGTCCTGTCCCTTTACTTCAGCATTTTGGACAGTTACTTCAACACCTTCATTAAACCTAGTACCTATTGCCTCTGACTCGCACTGCCAGCCCACGCCCATTGAAGGGAATGCCAGTAGAAAGATAATAGTAAGGTTATACCTCACGAACTCTCCTTGAAACATAACGCTCGGCTTTGGGGCTGGCGTGAGGCGCAGCGGAACGACAGTCCCAGCCCCGTAGGGGCGACAACAGGCGCTTGCTACGCATCAATGGCACTTAATTACTCCAGAAACCAAAGGATACTGGCTACAGAACCTCTGGGGACGTATGAATTCCTCAAGCCTTGCATTTGCTGGACTAATAATTTCATATGATCCATCGTAGCCATCTGGGCATAGTTCCCTTGCTCTCTGCTCCCAGTAAACTTTATTGGTTTCCAGGCTGTAATTGTAGCCCCCGATTTGAGAATATTCGACGATGTAAGTATTTGCTGCTACTCGCTTATCTAGGTAGCCCGTTCTGCCTCCATAAATGCCAAAATCAGCCTTCTTATATTCGGCCGGAGCACATCCACTAAGCGTTGCCAAAATTGGAAATAAATAAACGACCCTTAACACTCAGATTTTCCTCTTGATGCGTAACGCCTTGGTAAATGCGTTTATTTTAGTTGGCGGCTTTTTTTCAAAAAAAGGTGACAGCTTAAATAAATCCATTTCACCAATTTGTTATGAGCCTTTCTTGGTTGGAGGGTCGTTAGGCGCTAGATCTGCACCAAAGAACTTAAGAAATTCTTTCTCATCACCTGCATACCACCCTTCCATTTGTAATTTTTGGCCATTTTTTGTATCTATTACCCAACGCCGCCACAGTGCAGGATAAACACCTTTTAGTCTAGGTTTAACTAGCCAGTAGGTTCCTTCATTGGGGACAAATACCTTTGAGTAAAACATATCCTCAAATACGTATCTTTCTTTAGACACCTTTTCCCATTTCGCCTCAATTTCCTCCGATTTAACTTCATAATAATCGGCGGCGAGAACAAAATTTGATACTAAAAATAAAAATATGTGTATGAGGTATTTCATTGCCCTGGGCTCATTACGCCGTAAGCAAGCGCGAAAAAACTGGAGCGAAGCGGAGGTTTTTACGTCGCGCTGCCTTACCTTGTTATGTGATTGCACTGCGCGCACCTACGATAGCAAACCAGAAAAAACCGATGCCAACTAGAACAACGGCCAAGGCGGTGTAATTGGCGGCAAAGCTCTGAATATAAATAAAAGGCGCCCCGGCCATAATTAAGGATACGAGCCCGTATGCCACTTTTGACAAAGTATTTTTGCTATCCATTGCACCACGCCACTTATTGAGAAGAAAAGTGCCACAAGGCAAATAGATAAGCATGAATACTTCAAATATCTCCATAACCTTTAAATCACATAACATTTGTATATCGCGCACGCTCGGTTTGCCCACGCGCTACTTTGGCGAAAATTACCATAAGAGTTTGAATTAATTGAAAAACAGCGCTGTATCTGAAAATACGCGACAGGGATAACGCGCATGCGTGTAAATCTTGAAGGCGGGGTCTCATAGATAGTGCCCATATATCCTTATGTGGCTGTTTTGCGGCACGTTTTTGAAAATCGCTCAGGATTAACGCGCATTCCTTGCTGGAAAAACGAGCAAGCTTGCCCGCTAAGTAAAATATACGGGATTATGACTCAACGCGGAAGGCGCGACGTTCCGCTTTTTTGTAGGCAATAAAAAGGCCTCATGATAAGAGGCCTTGTGGGGGTGTACTGCGTTGGTGGGGTTTGCGGTTACAGCAGTTCTATCGCGACTGCCGTGCCCTCACCACCACCGATACACAATGAGGCGATGCCGCGCTTTAGGCCGCGCTGTTTCAGCGCGTTGATAAGGGTAACGATTATCCGTGAGCCGGAGGAGCCGATAGGATGGCCCAGTGCACAGGCGCCGCCGTGTATGTTGACCTTGTCGGCATCTAAACCCAGCTCTTGAATAGCCAGCAGCGTGACCACGGCAAAGGCTTCGTTAATTTCAAACAGGTCAACGTCGTCGAGATTCCAACCGGCTTTTTCCAACACCTTATTGATCGCCCCGATGGGGGCCAGGGTAAATTCTGCCGGTAATTGGGCATGACTGGCGTGGGCGACGATCCGCGCAATGGGTGTTGCCCCGGCTTTTGCCGCCGCGCTTTCCGATGCCAACACCAATGCGGAGGCCCCATCGCTAATGGAGCTGGAGTTTGCCGCCGTTACGGTGCCGTCTTTCGCGAAGGCGGGTTTCAGGCTAGGGATTTTTTCAGGCTTCGCTTTGGGCGGTTGTTCGTCGGCATCGACGACCGTGTCGCCACCACGACCGGAAACGGTGACCGGCACAATTTCATCGTTGAAGGCGCCGCTTTCCATTGCTGCCACGGCTTTGCTTAGCGAAGCGATGGCAAAGTCGTCCATGGTTTCGCGGCTGATGTTGTAGTCGTCAGCGCTACGCTGGGCAAACACCCCCATTAAGCCGCCCTCGTAGGCGTCTTGCAGGCCGTCGAACAACATGGAATCGATCACTTCGCCGTGACCCATGCGCATACCGCCACGCGCTTTGGGTAACAGGTAGGGAGCCTGACTCATGTTTTCCATACCGCCAGCAACCATAATGCCGTTGCTGCCCGCTTTGATGGAGTCGTGTGCGGCGATGACGGCTTGCATGCCGGAGCCGCACATTTTGTTAACAGTGGTACAGGGCGTGGCGTCAGGCAGGCCGGCCGCCCGCGAGGCTTGTCTGGCAGGTGCCTGGCCCAGGCCAGCGGGCAACACGCAGCCCATAATCACCTCTTCCACAGCAGATGCGTCCAGGCCTGCTCGCGACACGGCTTCGGCGATACACGCCGCGCCCAACGTCGGCGAGGCAACACTGCTCAAGCTTCCCATTAGGCCGCCCATAGCGGTGCGCGCGGCACCGAGAATAACAACGTTATCTGTCATAATTGGTTTCCTATTCGTGTGCGTTTAGCATGGGTGGGCTATTAGCCTCGCCCTAGCAGAGAGCGCGCGATCACTTCTTTCATTACCTCTGAAGTACCGCCGTATATTCGTTGTACGCGGGCATCGGTAAAGGCGCGGGATACCGGGTATTCCGTGGTGTAACCGTAGCCACCAAACAACTGCAAGCAACCATCGGCAACCCGGCACTGCATTTCCGTTGCGCTGTATTTGGCCATAGAGGCGGTGGCGGCATCCAGTTCACCGCGCTTGTATTGCTGTATGCACTGCTCGACAAACGCCGCGTTCACCTGGGCATCGCTTTCCATTTCGGCAATGCGAAAACGGGTGTTTTGCAGTTGGCTGAGCGTTTGCCCGAACAGCTCGCGCTCTTTGGCGTATTCGATGGTTAAGTCCAGCACACCGCGCGCCGCCCCGCAGGCGATCACGCCAATCACCAGGCGCTCGCGCGGTAGCTCTTGCATCAGATAGGCAAAACCCTTTCCCTCTTCCCCCAGCAGCGCCGCGGCGGGTACGCGGCAGTCTTCAAAGAACAGCTCTGAGGTATCGCCACAGTGCTGGCCGATCTTACTGAGGTTTCGGCCGCGCTCGAAGCCCGGCAAGGAGGTATCGACCAGGAACAGGCTAATGCCTCGGGCACCGGCCGTGGGGTCAGTTTTCGCGGCCACAATGACCATGCCGGCGTGCTGGCCGTTGGTGATAAAGGTTTTGGAGCCATTGAGAATATAGTCGTCACCGTCTTTTTTAGCGGTGGTGCGCATGGCTTGCAGGTCACTACCCGCCCCCGGCTCGGTCATGGCAATGGCGCCGACCACTTCCCCGCTGACCATTTTCGGCAGCCAGTATTGCTTCTGCTCCTCGTTGGCAAGGTGGCTGATATACGGTGCAACAATATCTGAGTGCACCATCACGTTGGTGGCCAAGGCACCGTAGCCCATGCGCGCAATTTCGCTGGCAACCAGTGTTGAGTATTCAAAGGGAACGCCACAACCGCCGCAGTCTTCCTCTACATCGACGCATAGCAGGCCAGCTTCACCCAGGGTGTTCCAGAGCTCGCGGGGTACAATGCCCGCTTCGTCCCAGCGCTCGTAATGGGGCGCTACTTCGGCTTCCAGTACTTTGCCGAGCATGTCGGCAAACATAGCCAGTTCTTCGCGATTTACCTCGTTTGTCATTGCGCTTCTCCGAATTAACGCGGGGCCATGCGCAGCGCGCAGTCCAGGCGAATGGTTTCACCGTTGAGAATGGGGTTTTTAACGATCTGCTCAACCAACATGCCGTATTCCTTTGGCTGCCCAAGGCGCTGGGGGAACGGCAGTGTGGCGGCGAGGCTGTCTTGCACCTCTTGGGTGAAGCCCGCCATCATCGGCGTCATAAACAAACCCGGTGCGATGGTGTTTACACGAATGCCCTCGCGTGCCAATTCACGGGCGGCTTGCAGAGTCATGGCCACAACACCGCCTTTGGAGGCGCTGTAGGCAACCTGACCGATCTGGCCTTCAAACGCTGCCACTGAGGCGGTATTGACGATTGCGCCGCGCTCACCGTCGGCATTGGGCTCGCGACTGGCCATATCTGCTGCTGCCAAGCGCATAACGTTAAAGCTGCCGACCAAATTTACCTGAATCACCTTGTCAAAATTTTCCAGCGGCATGGGGCCACTCTTACCCAGAATGCGTGAACCCGGCGCAATGCCTGCACAGTTCACGGCAATACCGCAGGGGCCGTGGGCCTCGCGCGCGGCGGCAAAAGCGGCCTCAGCACTTTCTGAAGACGACACATCGCAGCGCACGAAAATACCGCCAAGCTCATCGGCAACCTGGCGACCGCGCTCTTCCTGCAGGTCAAAAATGGCGACCTTGCATCCCTCTGCTGCCAGGGCACGTGCGGCCCCCTCGCCCAAACCCGATGCCCCGCCGGTCACTACTGCTGCAACGCCGTTAAACTCCATGATTTTCCTCTTTGCTCTCTCGTTATGCTGGCCGCATACAGCACCACCGCTGACGGCCAATTTTCAGTGACAGCAGTGTCGCCCAGCCCCCAGCGGCAAGCCATGACATATTGCGGCAGGAAATTTGTTAAAAAATGCAGCTTAGGCCTTTCAACAAACGGGAAGCGTTAGGCAATATACTAATACCCATATATACTTTATGTGTATTAACCCGTTCGGCTTAGCATTGGCATAGCAGTAGTGGCGCCTGTTCAGCCTCGGTTTTGCTCCATTGGCAAACGGAGAGCCCGGCCACCGATGAACACCGACATCAGCATTGATGACATTATTAACGGGGTAGACAAGCACGAGTTCGAATTGCGCTTCTCTCCCCAGGTTGACCTCAGTAAGGGCGTGGTCACCGGCATGGACACCAATCTGGTTTGGGCAAAAGATGGCTACGAGACCTTAACCAAGTCAGCCATATTGGGCATTCTTGATCGCCACAATAAGCGTATTGGCTTTTTCCTCTACTATTTGCTGCGCGCGCTCAAAGCCCATGCCGAGCTGCAGCGTATGGGCCATCACTTTCCCTTGAGCATCACCCTGCGGCCCAGCGAGCTGGCCAGCGAGGGCTTTTTTAATGCTGTGACACAGATATTTCACGACAGCGGTGCCTCAGCACGGGACATCACTCTGCAATTGCCCCCCACCTTGTTCGACGACTTCTACAACCACTTGCCAACACTTGGCCGACTCATCGACTTTGGTTTTAAAATATCGATTCGGGATTTCTATCAAGACCCAAACACCCTGAGCAAAGTAAGCAGGGATGTTATTCACGAAGTGGTGACACCTCCGGGCCTCGGCCAACGGCTGACCACCAGCACCAAAGCCTCCGACAACTTACGCAAACTCGTTGACGCGGCCACAAGCCAGCAATGGCGTTGCGTGGTGGATGGCATTGGCAACCGACACTGCCTGGACGCCGCCGCCGCGCAGGGTGCCCGCGTTGTACAAGGCCGCTACTTTGGCGAAGGCCTGACCCTCGAGGCCGCGCGACAACTCCTGGACTCCCAGCTCAGCAAGCGCTGACCCGGCCAGCTCGCTGGTATTCCCCCTGCACAAATACTGTCCTTAGTGTTGATTTGGCCGCCCCCACCGGCACGACCTCAGTAAATGTAAAATCATATATTCCAAAATAGAATAACCATATTCCTTGAAGTTATTAAGCTGAGACGCTACGTTAGAGACTCACTTTCCACTACCGGAGCCTATTGCGATGGAAGACACCCAACAGCCCGTGGCCGGACTACCACGGATCAACGAACCTGCTCCCGACTTTAATGCCCTGACGACCGACGGCCAAAAGCAGTTGAGCGATTACCGCGGTAAATGGCTGGTGCTGTTTTCCCACCCCGCCGACTTTACCCCGGTGTGCACAACGGAATTTATCGCCTTTGCCAAAGCGGCCCCCGACTTTGCCGCACTCAACTGTGAATTACTCGGTCTATCGATCGACAGTATTCACTCCCACATTGCCTGGATGCGTAATATTCAGCAGAACTTCGGTGTGGAAATTCCCTTCCCGATTATCGAAGACCTGAAGATGGACGTTGCCAAAGCCTACGGCATGATCCATCCGGGTGCGGGCGATACCTCGGCAGTACGCGCGACCTTTATCATCGACCCCAACGGCGTGCTGCGTGCAATGGTGTACTACCCAATGAGTAACGGCCGCTCAATTCCCGAGTTTTTGCGCCTATTGGAAGCACTGCAAACCAGTGAAGAACACGGCGTAGCCACCCCCGAAGGCTGGAAAAAAGGCGACAAGGTGATTGTTCCACCTGCCAAAACCGCCGCTGATGTAAATGCCCGCATGGCGTCCAACGACTATGACTGCACAGACTTCTACTTCTGTACCAAGTCTTTGTAAAACGCGGCCACATGTAAGGGAGAAACCATGAAAACCGTTCACGATATGGTTGAAGAGGCAAAAGGCCACATTCAGGAAGTTAATGTCGACGAGGCCAAGCAGGCGATAGCCGATGCTGACTACTTAATAGACGTGCGTGAGGAAGATGAGTTTCACGCCGGGCATATTGAGGGCGCAATCAATATTCCACGCGGTGTGCTGGAGTTTAAACTCAGCAGCGAGGAGGCCCTGGCTGACCGCATGCAGAAAGTGGTGCTCTATTGTAAAAGTAGTGGCCGCTCAGCGCTGGCAGCCGCAGCAATGAAGGAAATGGGCTATCAGCAGGTGGTCTCGCTTGCTGGCGGTATCGAAGCCTGGCAAGCGGCCGACCAAGCGGTGGTCACGCCAAACCTGCCGGATTTTGAATAAGTCGCTGATATAAAAAAACCGCTATGGCTCTCACCATAGCGGTTTTTACTTCCTGCCAGTTTTGGCTTTTTTTATAATTTCTTAGAACACTTCAAACAGCGCTGCAGCGCCCATACCGCCACCGATACACATGGTCACCACGGCGTATTTTTCACCGCGACGCTTGGCTTCCAGCAAGGCGTGGCCCACCAGACGCGCACCACTCATACCGAAGGGGTGGCCAATAGAGATACCGCCGCCATTCACGTTCAATTTGTTGTTGTCGATACCCAACTGGTCGCGGCAGTAAATTACCTGACAGGCGAAGGCTTCGTTCAGCTCCCAGATGCCGATATCGTCGACTTTCAAACCCTGACGCTTAAGCAGCTTGGGAATCGCAAACACGGGACCAATGCCCATTTCGTCGGCCTTGCAGCCGGCAACAGCCATACCGCGGTAAGCGCCCAGAGGTGCCAGGCCCAATTGCTCGGCGCGCTTGGCTTCCATCAATACGCTGGCTGAGGCGCCGTCTGACAACTGCGAGGCATTCCCGGCAGTAATGAAGCGACCTTCTTTCACCCACTGGCCGTCTTTCCAAACCGGCGCCAGACCTTGCAGGCTTTCCAGTGTGGTGGAGGGGCGATTGCACTCGTCGCGATCCAGCACCACGTCTTTGTAAGTAACTTCTTTGGTTTCTTTGTTAAACACTGACATGCGCGTCGCAAAGGGCACGATCTCGTCGTTAAACAAACCGGCTTCCTGCGCCGCCGCAACACGCATCTGGCTTTGCAGCGCGTATTCATCCTGCGCTTCACGGCTGATGCCATAGCGCTCGGAAACAATCTCTGCGGTTTCGATCATCGGAATATACGCCGTGGGATCGATTTCCGTCACCGTTTTTGAAACGTTGCGGTAGGTGTTCTTGTGCTTGGTTTGCACCAGCGAAATCGACTCCAGGCCACCGGCAACGGCAACGTCCATTTCGTCACACATAATCGACTTCGCGGCCCAGGCGATGGTCATCAAACCAGAGCTGCACTGGCGGTCGATAGTCATGCCCGCCGTGGTGTCAGGCAAACCCGCGGCAACGCTACACAGACGGCCCAGGTTGTAGCCCTGTGTGCCCTGCTGTGCAGCGGTACCCATGATCACATCTTCAACCGATGCGGGGTCGATACCCGCTTTTTCCACCGCGGCTTTTACCGCGTGACCACCCATTGCCGGGGCTTCGGTGTCGTTCAGGGCACCGCGAAAGGATTTACCCATGCCGGTACGGGCGGTAGAGACGATGACGGCTTCTTTCATGTTGAACCTCGTTCGCTTAGGCGCCGCATGTCCGTGCGACGCCGGGATTGAATTCTATTAGCTCTGTGCTGGCTGCGATAGCCTAACGCGCCTTAGGCCCGTTGCGAAGAGCAGCTGATGATTTCTCCGGTCAGGTAGCTGGAATAATCTGACGCCAAAAACATCATGACGTTAGCCACTTCCCACACCTCGGCGCCGCGCCCGAAGGCTTCGCGGCCTTCCAGTTCGGCCAGCAATTCTTCTGGCGCTGATTTCTTCAGCATCGGGTGAACTGCCAGCGACGGCGACACGGCGTTAATACGAACGCCAAAATCGGCTGCTTCCAGCGCCGCGCAACGCGTCAGTGCCATAACACCCGCCTTGGCAGCGGCATAGTGAGACTGCTCTTTTTGCGCGCGCCAGCCCAGTACCGAGGCATTGTTAACGATCACGCCAGCACCGCGACCCTTCATGGTGCGCATCATCTGGCGAGTCATGCGCATAGTGCCATTTAGGGTAACGTCGATGACCTTGTCCCACTCGGCGTCTTCCATGTCGATCAATGACTTGGTGGTGCCAAGACCCGCGTTGTTAATCAATACGTCCACGCCACCGCAGAACTCTTCAGCAAAACCAATCAGCGCCTGTACGTCGTCCTCGACGGCAACATTGCAGACTTTACCAGCAACTTGCTCCAAGCCCGTTTCGCTTTTTAAACGCTCCACGGCGTCGTTCAGGCGGCCTTCGTGAATGTCGCTGATCACGATGCTGCGACAGCCCTCTTCCACGGCGCGCTTAGCCGCCGCAAAGCCAATGCCGGCACCTGCCGCGGCGGTAATCAATACCGACTTGCCCTTGAGCAGGCCGTGGCCTGCCACGTATTCTGGAATCTTCACACTCATTCTATCGCTCCATTGCGCGCCGATCAGCGCGGCGCGTTTTTAACTGTCGTTGTGGTTGTTTGTTACGGCTTTACCACTTGGGTTCTTTGGGCATTCCCAAGCCGCGCTCGGCAATAATATTGCGCTGAATCTGGTTGGTGCCGCCGTAAATGGTATCTGAGCGGGTAAACAGGAATAGCGACTGCAGACGGTTTAGCTCGTAGGGCGCCTCCGGCAAAATCGTCGCCTCCGGCCCCATAATATCCACCGCCAGCTCACCGAGGTCGCGGTGCCAGCTCGCCCAGTATAGTTTGTAGATCAACGCCTCTTTTTGCAGGCTGCCGTCACCCTTGTCGCCAGACAGCATACGCATGCTGTTGTAGCGCATGATTTTCAGGCCAATGTGAGCCTGGGCAATTCGCTGGCGGATCTGAGGGTCGTTAGCCGCGCCGTTTTCACGGGCCAGTTTTACCACCTCGTTAAGCTCATTCTGGAAGGCCATTTGCTGACCGAGTGTGGACACGCCGCGCTCAAAACCGAGCAAGCCCATCGCCACTTTCCAGCCGTCGCCGGGTTCGCCAACAATGTCATCGGCATCGCACTCGGCGTCGTCAAAGAACACTTCGTTAAACTCTGATGTGCCGGTAATTTGCTCGATGGGGCGCACCGTCACACCGGGTTGATCCATTTTTACCAGGAAGAAACCCAGCCCTTTATGCGCTTTTGAATCAGGGTCGGTGCGGGCGATAACAAAGCAGTATTCCGACTCGTGGGCCAGTGAGGTCCAGACCTTCTGGCCATTGATTACCCACTTGCCTTTCGCCTCGTCAAAGCGGGCCTTGGTTTTTACATTGGCCAGGTCTGAGCCTGCTCCCGGCTCGGAATAGCCCTGACACCAGAATTCGGTACCCGCCAGAATACCCGGCAGATACTTGGCTTTTTGTGCCTCGCTGCCAAAGGCAATTAGTGTTGGTCCGGTAAGGCCGTCGCCGATATGGCCCATACGACCGGGCGCACCAGCGCGGGCGTATTCTTCATAAAAAATAACTTGCTGCTCGATCGACAAACCACGGCCGCCGTATTCCGTTGGCCAACCCACACAGGTCCAACCGCCTTCGGCCAGTTTTTGCTCCCAGCGTTTGCGCTCCTCGGGGAACATATGTTCGTCGCCGGGGCCACCGCGAAATTTGAGCTGGGCAAACTCACCGGTAAGATTGTCGGCCAACCAGCCCGCAATCTCTTTGCGGAAGGCTTCGTCTTTTTCGCTGAATTGTAATTTCATACTTGCTCTCGCTTAGCGTATTCGTTGCACACGCAGATCGTCGCGCGATCTATTTGCCTGCCAATGGCTGCTTATTACTTTGTGGCTATTCGCCGTCGAGCAGCAGGGAGGCAATATTTTCGCGGTGTTGATCGCTGTTACCCAGCAGGTGTTCGCTGGCTTTGGCGCGTTTGAAATACAGGTGAACGTCGTATTCCCAGGTGAAGCCCACACCGCCGTGCATCTGCATGGCTTCGCCAGCATTTTTGAAATACGCCTCGGAGCACCAGGCCTTGGCGATACTGGCGGCTTCGGGGAGTTCGGCGCTAAGCTCGCCACCGTTGAGGGCTTCGTCGGCAACACAGGCTGCGTAGTAAATGGATGAGCGCGCTACTTCGTTGCGCATCATCATGTCGGCCGCTTTGTGCTTAATAGACTGGAAGCTAGCAATCGGGCGATTAAATTGCTTGCGCTCTTGGGTGTACTCCACCGCTGAAGACAGCAATTGCTGCATGCCGCCCGCTTGCTCTGCTGCCAGCGCAACAGTGGCCAGTTGCAGAGTTTTATTCAGTGCATCGGCCCCATCGTCTGACTCACACGTCAGCTTGGCACCGGCAGGCACGCGCAGGTCTTTAAGTTGTATGGCTGCCTGGCGACGCGTCTGGTCCATGGTCGGTAGTGCTTGGCGTTCAATACCGGCCGCTGTGGCATCCACAGCGAACAGCTGCACCGCATCGTTACCTTCTTCTTTAGCCGCAAGAATCAGCAATTCGGCACTGGCGCCGTCGATAACATAGCGGTAGTCACCGTTTAGCAGATAATCGTCGCCGTCCTTGCACGCGCTAGCGCTGACCGAGTCGGCTGTCCAGCCGCCAGTATTACTCCACGCCAGCGTGGCAGTTTTGCCTTCGCAAATCGCGCCCAGGTGCTCGGCCTTTTGCTCTTCGGAACCCGCACACAACAGTGCATTGGTGGCCAGGCACACGGTTGAGAAATACGGCGCGCACAGCAGGTAGCGGCCCATTTGTTCAACAATGGCGATCAGCTCAATATAGGAAAGCCCGAGACCACCGTAGGCCTCGGGAATATGAATGGCTTGCCAGTACATCTCACCACACAGGCGCTGCCATAGCTCGGCATCGTAACCCAGCTCAGACACCATTGCGGTGCGCACCGCTTCGCTGGTGGATGTATCTTTAAGAAAGGCCTCCGCCGTATCGCGGATCATTTGCTGTTCGTCGGTAAACGCAAAATCCATACAGACTCCAGTTCACGACGGAGACCCCGTGACCTTACAGCCGCAGCTGCAAGCGCACAAAGGGACCGTCTTCAAAGTCGAATTCACCGCCCTTCTCGGCGTCGAATTCGATGTCACCAAATCCCAGCTGAATTGCTGAGTTTTGAAAGATTGATATTTCAGCACTAAGCGACCATTCGCTGTAGCCGTCCACGTCGCTAAAACCAGTGGCTTCAGGGCCGTAGTAAATACCGCCGCGCAAACGTAGTACGTCGTTCAGTGGCAGACTCAGATCACCGCCAAAGGCCATAACGCCACCATCGAAACCGCTGTCGTCGGCCGTCAGCGTCACTGCTTTGGCACCCACGCGGCCGGTTAAGGCGCCGCGACGGCCGTTGGCATACAGGCCGGCAGACAGCAGGTCTGCATCGTCTTCGTGGTGCAACCAGTCGAACTGCGCACTGGTTTCGGGGCCGATGTCGCCGGCAATCGACGCCCCAAAGCTTTCGTCGCCAAAGCGGAAGGCAACGCCTCCCGCCATAGCGCTATGCGCAGTGGTGGCAAGCAGTACGGCAGCGAGTAGCGGTGATTTCATGGTGTTGATTCTCCGTGGATTGATGTCCTAGAAAATCAGCTACCATACACTTTCTGCGCGGGAACTGCCTCTGCCAATAGCTTCTCGACAGCCTGGCCAACTTCCGCTGGTGCCCAGCGATCGCCTTTATCGACCTCAGGGCCTTTACGCCAGCCATCGGCAATGGAAATTTTGCCGCCCTCGGCTTCAAATACTTTGCCGCTCACTGAGGCTGCTTCCGCGCTCGCCAACCACACCAACAATGACGACACGTTTTCCGGTGCCCAATAGTCAAAGCTGCCATCTTCCGGCTTGGCCATGCGCTGCGCCATGGATTCGACAGCGGTTGTCATGCCCGTGCGGGCCGCTGGTGCAATCGCATTGGCGGTAATGCCGTAGCGCGCCAGCTCGGCGGCCTGGTTAAGCGTAAGCGCCGCAATACCGGCCTTGGCCGCTGCGTAGTTCGACTGACCGACAGAGCCTTGCAGGCCAGCGCCGGAGGTGGTGTTGATAATGCGTGCGTCCACGGCCTTGCCCTCTTTAGACTGACCGCGCCAGTAGTGAACCGCATGGGAGGTGATGCAGAAATGGCCCTTCAGGTGAACCGCCATAATGGCGTCCCAATCGGCTTCGGTCATTGAGGCGAACATGCGGTCGCGGTTAATACCCGCGTTGTTCAGCACCACATGCAGGTCGCCAAAGGTATCAATGGCCTGCTTTACCGCATTGAGGCTATCGTCGTAGTTGGTGATATCTGAGGTGTTAACAATCGCGGTGCCGCCAGCGGCCGTAATCTCGTCAACCACTTTTTGCGCAGCGTCTTGATTAATATCGTTAACGATCACCTTGGCGCCTTCACTGGCAAATACCTTGGCGTGTGCCGCGCCCAAACCACCACCGGCACCGGTGATAATCACTACACGATCCTGACAAATACCCATTGCAGATCCTCTCTTGTTTCTTCTTCTGCGCCGATCACACGGCGCGCTTAAATTGGAATGACCACCGCTACTGAGAGCGTCAGCTGCATGTGGCTGGCTAGGCGCCGAGACGTTTTAAGTCGGGAGTTTACAAAGCCGTAAATGACCGTCTTAAAAAGGCTTGGCAACGCCGCCAGCCGCTTGCAGATGGCGTTCCGCTATAGACGCTCGATGATGGTGACATTCGCCTGGCCACCACCCTCACACATGGTCTGCAAACCATAGCGACCGCCGCTGCGCTCCAGCTCATGCAACAGCGTTGTCATCAAGCGCGTGCCGGTCGCTCCCAGTGGGTGACCCAGAGCGATGCCGCCGCCGTTGATATTGGTTTTAGCGTGGTCGTAGCCGGTTTCCTTAAGCCACGCCATGACGACTGAGGCAAAGGCTTCGTTGATTTCAACAACGTCGATATCCGCCAGGCTCATGCCGGCTTTTTTCAGAGCATACTCCGTGGCGGGAATCGGCGCAGTCAGCATCCAAATTGGATCGTCTGCGCGCACACTCATATGGTGAATACGTGCACGCGGCGTTAAGTTATAACGCTTGAGCGCCGCTTCGCTCACCACCAACAAGGCGCTTGAGCCGTCACAGGTTTGGCTGGACACCGCGGCAGTGACTTTGTCGCAACCGAACAGGTAATCCAGCTCGGCCATTTTTTCCAAGCTCGTCTCGCGGGGTGTTTCATCGTGTTGAACGCCAGCCAGGGGCAGCACTTCACGGTCAAAGCGGCCTTCTTTAATCGCCTGCAATGCGCGGCGGTGCGATTCCAGCGAGTACTCTTCCAGATCGCGACGACTCAGCTCCCACTTGTCGGCAATCATCTGCGCGGAGTTGAATTGCGTTGGCGGCTTAGCGCCGTAACGGGCAACCCAGCCTTCAGAGCCGGAGAACGGGTCTTTAAAGCCCAGCGGCTCAGCGGCTGTCATGGCCGACGAAATGGGGATCTGGGTCATGGTTTGCACGCCGCCGGCAATCACCACATCTTGCGTGCCAGACATTACCGCCTGCGCCGCGAAGTGAACCGCCTGCTGTGAGGAACCACACTGACGGTCAATAGTCGTACCCGGCACCTCTTGCGACAAACCCGCTGCCAGCCAAGCCGTGCGCGCGATGTCACCAGCCAAGGGGCCGATGGTATCGACGCAGCCGAAGATCACATCGTCGTATTCGTTATCGGGAATGCCGTTGCGCTCAACAATGGCTTTGAGCACGTGAGCGCCGAGGTCGGCGCCGTGGATCTGCGCCAAGCCGCCCTTGCGACGCCCGGTGGGGCTTCTCACTGCATCGACAATATAGGCTTCTACCATGATAGTTTCCTCTTATTGCCCGCTTAGCAGGCGATAACCGTCAATTAAAAAGTTGCGCCGGCACCGAGTGCGGCGTTATCGGCCAGCAGTGCGGCGGCCACGCGATTTTTATGGAAGCCCGCCGTGCCATAACTGCTGTTAAATGCCCAGGCGCGCTTCATAAAGATGTGCAGGTCCACTTCCCAGGTGTAGCCCATCGCACCGTGAACCTGGATGCTGTTTTTCGCCGCGAGGTCGGCCACTTCACAGGCGGCCAGTTTCGCGTGGCTCACCGACAATTCTGCGCGCGGCGTGTCGTTGGCAATGTCATAGGCGGCGCGATAAACCGGTGTTTTGGCGTATTCCAGTTTGTAGGCGATATTCGCCATATGGTGCTTAACGGCCTGGAAGCTGCCAATGGCCACGCCGAACTGCTTGCGCTCGCTGGTGTATTGCACCGACAGATCAATCATTCGTTGAGCCAGACCCAGCGACTGCGCGGCCACACCCAGTGCGCCGCGATTCAACGCTTTGTTGATCAACGCCTGAGCAGTATCGCCGTCGGCCAGGCAAACCGCCGCCGCGGGGTCGAAGTCCACAGCAAACAATTTGCGACCGGGGTCGACAGATTCGTTGGCGCGCAGGCTGGCATTGGCGGCTTCTACCGCATAGATCGCGCCGTCTTTTTCCAGCAGCAGCAGGTCGGCGCAGTGGGCGTCTTCCACTAACTTGTTGACCGCTAGGCCCACCACAGCACGCGCCTCACCCGAAGCGATTTTTGGCAACCACTGCTCCGCAATCGCGCTATTACCACATTCACTAAGCAGCGGCGTTGCCACTAGCACGCTATTCACCAGCGGCTCAGACAGGGCGACGTATCCGGCTTCCTGAGCCAGCAGGACGAAGTCCAGTTCGTTCATGCCCAGCCCGCCGAAGTCTTCGGGAACAGTCAGCCCGGTCAGGCCCAACTCCGCCAATTGCTGCCACAGTTCATCGCTGCGACCGCTATCGGTTTCCCACAACTGACGAATTTTGTCGGGGGTAATTTCATTCACCAGAAAGTCGCGCACTGATTCCTGAAACAAGAGCTGATCTTCGCTAAAGGTAAAGTCCATGTCAGTCTCCTTATTTGCGCGGCATGCCGAGCATACGCTCTGCAATGATGTTGCGTTGAATCTCGTTGGTGCCGGCGTAAATCGGCCCGGACTGGGCAAACAGCCAACCGTCTAACCAGCGGCCAACGTCACCGGCATCGGGCGACTCGGGCAGCAGCTCGCCGCGGGTTTCAAGAATTTTCAGCGCGGTGGCGTGCATTTGCTGGTCGAGCTCAGACCAGAAAATTTTATTGGTCGAGGCCTCGGCACCGATTTTTCCACCCTGCATTAGACGGCAGGCGGTTTGGTAGGTCGTCAGGCAGTACGCCTCGGCATCCATATAGGCGCGCAGCACTGCTTCGCGAATGCTGGGATCTTCATCGGCCGTTTCTTGATTAGCTTTGTAGAGCTCTACCAAGCGTTTCGCTGTTTCCTGGAAACGCGCCGGTGAGCGCAGCATCAAACCGCGTTCAAAACCCGCGGTGGCCATCGCCACGCTCCAGCCCTCACCTTCACCGCCCAGACGGCAGTCGACAGGCACTTTGACATTGTCGAAGAAGATTTCAGCAAAGCCCGGCAAGCCGTCCAACTGCGGAATAGGACGAACGGTAATGCCCTCGCTGTCCAGTGGCACCAGAATAAAGGTCAGGCCGCGATGGCGCTCTGACTCGGGGTCGGTGCGGAACATACCAAAACACCAATCGGCCCATACCGCGCGGGTCGACCAGGTTTTTTGACCGTTGATAATGTAGTGGCTACCGTCTTCGCTAAGGTCTGCTCGCGAGCGGATGGCGGCCATATCAGAACCGGCATTCGGCTCAGACCAACCCTGACACCAAATATCTTTGCCGGTGGCCATACCATTGAGGAAGCGCTTTTTCTGCTCTTCGGTGCCGTACTCCATCAGGGTGGGGCCAAGCAGGAAAATGCCGTTTTGGTTTACCCGCAGTGGCGCAGACGCCGCGTAGTACTCTTCTTCAAAGATCAACCACTGTAATAGGTCGGCGCCACGGCCACCCATTTCTTCCGGCCAGGTGATCATTCCCCAGCGGCCTTCGTACAATTTGGCCTCCCACTCGCGGTGCTGCTGGAAGCCTTCTTCGGTGTCGAAGGACTTCAAGGGCTCGGCGGGAACATTGGCCTTTAACCAGCTGCGAACTTCTTCGCGAAAGGCTTGGTGCTCTGCGGTGTATTCGAGTTTCATGGGTGATTCTCGTCTCGGTTCAGCGGCGGGCGGTGC
>NZ_DBTD01000006.1:0-81619 GCF_002306875.1 Spongiibacter sp. UBA1325 | reverse complement strand
GGGCGGTGCCCGCCGTTAATCAAAATTTGGCGTCGCGCTTTTCAACAAAGGCGTCTTTGGCTTCCTGCGAGTCTGGCTCGGCATAAGCTTCTTGCGTAAAGCCCTGCTCCCAGCGGTATTTGTCTTCGAGGTTGCCGTCTTCCACACCGTTGAGGGCTTCCTTAGCCAGCTCGATCATGCGCGGTGATTTCTCGGCAATTTTGTCGGCAATATCGCGGGCAGTTGCCATCAGTTGATCACGTGGAACCACCTTTTCAATGGCGCCCAGGCGATAGGCCTCTTGCGCATCGATAGCCTCACCGGTGAAGTACATGTAGCGCACTTTCTGCACCGGGAACATGCGCTGCAAGTGTGCGCCGCCGCCCATTGCCCCGCGGTCAACTTCCGGTACGGCAAAGGTCGCACACTCCGATGCCACAATGATGTCGGCCGCACCACTGATACCAATACCACCACCGAGAACAAAGCCATGCAGCGCGACAATGACCGGCTTGCGGCAGCGGTGAATGGCTTTGAAGGTGTCGTAGTTGCCCTTGTTAACGCGGGTGATCATGGCGGGGTTTGCCGCCAGCTCTTTGATATCAACACCGGCGCAAAAGCCACGACCCTCGGCAGCGATAATCACTACGCGCACCGCGTCGTTGTCGCTCAGGGCATTGATCTCGGCAGCGATGGCCAGCCAGCCGTTACTGTCAAAGGCGTTAACCGGTGGCTTATTGAAGATTAGTTCAGCAACACCGCTGTCGCTGATGCTCAGGGTATATGGCTTGCTCATTATGCGTTCCCCATTTTTGCGAAGCGCGACTCGGCTTCGTCGACAATGCTGCGAATCAGGTCTTCACAACTCAGTAATTCATCGATAACACCTGCCACCTGGCCAGAGGGCAACACGCCTTCGTCCGGGCGGCCATCGACCATGGCTTTTTGAATAATCATCGGTGCATTCGCCGCCATAATGGCCTGCGACTTAGTAATGTCGCCGCTGCTGGTCATAGCGAGTGCAGAGCGCAGCAGGGAGGTCAGGCTGGCGCCGGTGAACTTGCGAAAGGCCAGGCCATTGCGCAAGGCGATAATCAGTTTTTTCAGTGGCCCGGCTTTCTCCAGCTCGCTGAGGAAGTCATTCAAAATCATGCGCTGCGGCAGGCCGTCGAGGGCTTCACTGCGAATGATGGCACCGGGGTCTTTGCAGGCGAGATAGCGCTGCTTGGTCGCTTCGGGAACAGGGCTTTCTTTGGTCAACAAGAAGCGTGTTCCCATGGCGATGCCGTCAGCCCCATAGGCCAGTGCCGCCAGCAAACCGCGACCATCTTTAAAGCCGCCCGCCCCCAGGACCGGCACTTTGTCACCCACGGCGTCCACCACTTGTGGCAATAACAGGGTCGTGGGGATCGCGCCGGTGTGACCGCCACCCTCGCCGCCTTGAACAGCAACGGCATCGGCGCCCATCTCTACTGCCTTGATGGCGTGCTTGGGCAAACCCACGGTTGGCATGCAGACCACGCCAGCCTCTTTCAGGCGAGCAACCATCTCTTTACCTGGCGAGCGCGAGTAGCTCACTGCCTTAACGCCGTGCTTGATCACCAGATCAATAATCTCAGCGGCGTTGGGCTGATACATATGGAAGTTCACGCCGAAGTTCGCATCGGTTAGCGACTTCACTTCCAGAATATTGGCTTCCATTTGCTCGGGCGGAATGGTTGCCCCGGCCAGAAAACCAAAACCACCGGCATTGCCAGTGGCCGCAACCAGTTTCGGGTCGGCAACCCAGCCCATCGCGGTTTGGATAATGGGGTATTTACAGCCCAGTAATTCGGTAATGCGGGTATCGAGTAGCGTCGACATAAATAATTAGCTCTGCGTTGAATCGACAAAGCACCGACCTGCATTACAGGCCGGTGCTTGTTGCGCCTGGCCGTATTAGCCGCGAACGCCCGGAGGGTTATCCTTCAACTGCTTGGCGCGCAGGTTGTGCGGGTCAATGCGGCGGATAATGTCCAGTTGCTCTTCGGTGGGAGCCGTCGTTGTTGGAATAGACGCGGGAACATGCACCGGGAAGCCGGTATTTTCCTGAACCTCTTCCACGGTAACGCCGGGGTGAAGGCTAACGATCTGCATTTGGCGGTTGGGACCACGGAAGTCGAACACACCCAAGTTGGTGTACACCTGACGCACATCGATCTCGTCGAAGCTGTAACCTTTAGGCAGACGGTCCGGGTTGTAGCCAATGGTGCACACCACGTCGCACTCACCTTCTACAAACACGCGTTTGCTGTGCATGGGCACCAGGTAGCTGTTGGCGTGACAAATCGAGTTTCCGGGGAAACCACGCACACCCAACATTTGCACCTTGGGCTTGCTGTGGTCGCCACCCAGCGCTGAGATGTTGGCTTGCGCGAAGCGGTCGATTTGCGTTGGCCCACCGGTCAGGTGACGACGGCCGCTCCATACGTTGTCAAAAATGCGGGTAAAGCCCATCCAGGTTTCCGCCTTCGGCTGGAAGTCGGCATCGCGTTTGCCGACGGGATTGGGCTCCGACAGCAACCACGCTTCGGAGTCGGTCATCATGATATCGGTATTGCTGCTCAGCATGGCGAGGCTGGCGGCGATACGCGGCAGCACACCGATGCCGGTGACCAGGACTTCGCCGTCATTGTCATAAGCGCTGGCATTGGCACAAATCATCAGCTCGGCCAGGCTGTATTCTGTTGCAGGGGTAGTCATAACTAGAATTCCTCAGACCGATCAGTAAACAGGCAGCGGCAGTTGACGGATGGCGTCGATGCCACCCACAGCTTGCTGGTATTCCGCTTCACTGCGACCCTTGATGTATTTGTCGAAGTAGGCTTCAAAGCCGCCCTCTTTCGCCGAGGCGTTGTACTCTTGGAAGTGCGGCACGTCGAAGCCGTATTCAGGCGTGCAGGATGTTGGGTGAGCACCGCCGGCAACCGGAATAACCGCCGAGGTCATGGTGCGCTCCCAGAACACGTAACGCGCTTCGTCGCCCTGAGCAAAGTATTCGGTGTCGACCAGCTCTTCACAGCTGACGATGGTTTTGTCGGCCGCGCGCGCCATCCACTCGTCCATATACACATCGGGACCTTTGATCTGGCAAACGCCGCGACGGTCGGCGCGGTCTACGTGCAGCAGCGCCGCATCGAGTTTCAGCGCAGGCATCGCCAGCCATTCTTTTTCATCGTAAGGGCTGTCGACCAGTTTGATGTCTGGGTTGAGGTTGACAACGTCGGTGCCCAGACCAATACGAGACGGGATGTAAGGACAACCCCACGCCGCCGCGCGCAGGCCCAGCAGCATCATGCCCTCGTCAATTTCCATCACCTCAATCTCGCCATTCTGACGAGCCTGGCGGAAATAGGGCTCCAGCGGAATAAAGTCCAGCGACACGAAGGCGAACACCACTTTTTTCACCTTACCGGCAGCACACAACATGCCGACATCTGCACCGCCATAGGCCACGATCGTCAGGTCTTTAAGATCAGACTTGAGAATCTCGCGAATCAGCGCCATTGGCTTACGACGCGGCCCCCAGCCGCCAATACCGATGGTCATGCCATCGCGTAGCTCGCCAACGAGCTCCTGCAAAGCCATTTCTTTATTCACGTCCACTCCTTAATACAAAGCGAGGTTTGCCGCTTGAGACAATCCGTCATACGCAGCTCCACTACGCATAACATTAGAAATTACAGCTTACCAATGAAAAAAACCTAAGCCATAAGCCAAATAGATTACGCAAAAACTTATTCTGACCCATTATCAGGCTCTGGACCGACGATCCGGCTCATGCGGTAATCATGCTTAACAAAATTAACCCCCAACGAGCATTCGGTGCGCAGTACACCAGGCAGGCCGCTGATACGCCGGTGCAAGAAGGCCGCGAGCTCCGCGTGGTTCTGCACCAGCGTAATGGCGAGCAAGTCAAAGCGGCCCAGCATCTTGCCGACAAAGCCGATTTCCGGCACCGCCGCCAACTGCTTGGCCAGCTCGTCGCACTGTGCGCTGCGCTCTACTTCCACCCAAATGTAAGCCAGTATGGGGTTTCGCAGCCGCGCGATGTTGGTCATTGCGGTGATGCGCACCAGGCCTTCGGCTTCCATGCGCTTGATGCGCGAGCGCACCGTGCCCTCGGTAATCCCGAGCTCTGCAGCAATTTTGCGGTTGCTGGTGCGGGCGTCATGGGCCAGGCCATCGAGAATTTTCAGATCGAGCTCATCTAGCTGTTTCTTCTGCATGGCCTAGTCCGCCTGCCCGAAGGGCACCCAATTTGACTGATTTTTGAGAACGTCCAGCGCGACGGATGGCTCCAGCTTTCTCACACCGGGCACGGCAGCCAGCTCACTGAGCAGCTTGTTGAGGTCTTCCTGGTCACGCGCCACCGCCAGTGCTTCAATATCCAGTGTGCCGACCACCTGGCACACGGAGAAAACCTGGGCAAAACTCGCTAAATCTTCTGCGACCTCATCGGCGGCGCGGCCCTCCACCTGGATACCGACCGCCAACATCATGCTGTAGCCCACCGCCTCGTAGTCGGTAACCGCAACGACCCGCAGGCTGTCGGCCTCCTCCATGCGACGCACCCGCGAGCGCACAGTGGCCTCGGTTAGACCGAGGTCGGCAGCAATCGCTTTGTAGGGCATGCGCCCGTCGCGGCGCAGCAAGGCCACAATACGAAAGTCCACCTCGTCCATGCCCTGGTTGGACTCATCCCCCGCTAGCGGCGGGATGGCACCATCGCTGCCAATATTCACGCCTGGGCCTCAATATGCTGGGCGGCCTGCGCAGCCAGTTCCGTTTTCAACACCTTGCCCGAGGCGTTCATTGGCAGGGCATCGACGAATGCCACGTAGTAAGGAAGTTTGTAGCGCGCCAATTGCTCAGCACAGAAGGCTTTTACCTGTTCAGCCGACAGCTCGCTGCCCGCGCGGCGCACAATAAAGGCCATACCCACTTCTCCCTGTGGAGCCTTGGGTACACCGATGACGGCAGCCTGGGCGACGCCATTCAAACCGTAGAGCAGTTTTTCAACTTCCGCGGGATAGACATTTTCACCGTTCATGATGTACATATCTTTTAAACGGTCGGTAATGCGCAGGTAGCCGCGCTCATCCATAACGCCAATATCACCGGTGCGCAGCCAGCCATCGCTGGTGATGGCATCGGCAGTCGCCTCGGGCATATCGAAGTAGCCTTGCATAACGTTGTAGCCCCGCAACCACACCTCGCCCTCTTCGCCGGCAGCGCGCGCCTCACCGGTTTGCGGATCGGCGCATTTCAGCTCCACACCGGGCATCGCGCGGCCGCAGGTGTTGGCGATGGTCTCGGGGTCGTCATCGGGGCGGCAGATGGTCACCACCCCCGTCGACTCAGTGAGTCCGTAGGCGGTCACCACCGTTTCAAAACCCAGTTCGCTGCGCATGTCCTCTACCAGCTTTACGGGTACCGTCGCGGCGCCGGTTACGCCGAGGCGTAAGCTTGAGAAGTCATAATTACCTCGCTCGGGGTCGGCCAGTAGCATTTCGTAAAGTGAGGGCGCACCGGGCAACATGCTGATGCGGTGGCGAGAAATTGCCTCCATAACCAGGCGGCGATCAAACTGCGCCATTGGGAAAATCGTGCACCCGCTAATCAGGGCTGCCAACCACCCGGCCTTGTAGCCAAAGGAGTGGAAGAAGGGATTGATGATCAGGTAGTTGTCGTCGGCGCGCAGGCCAACGGTGTCGCTCCAGGTGGCAAATACGCGAATGTTTTGTTCGTGACTACACAGCACGCCCTTGGGCTTGCCGGTGGTACCCGAGGTAAACAGCATGTCGGCACTGTCTTCGGGATTGATTGCGCGCTCCAGCGCAATGAAGGCAGCGTCGTCGGCTTCGCTGGCCTTCGCCATAAATGCCGCCCACCCCAACTGATCCGCGCTGTCGCCGTCGCTGTCCAGTCGAACACTGTGGCGCAAGGCCGGTAGGCTTTCGCTTTTCACCACCTCGGCGGGAACCGCCCCCTCCAGCGCACCGACAGTCAGCAATACACTCACTCCGGCCCGCGCGAGAATATCGGCAGCCTCGGGGCCCTGCAGACGGGTATTAAGAGGCACCAACACAGCACCTACTGACTGCAAGCCCAGCGCGGCAATAATCCAGCGCGCGCTATTCGGCGCCCAAATAGCCACCCGGTCACCCGACTGAACCCCCAGCGCCATGAACGCACGACCGGCGCTGCGGCGAAGATCATTGAGTTGCCGATAACTGAGCACCTCGTCGTCTGCCTGTATTGCCGTTTTTGCACCGTACTGCTGAGCAGCCCACCCCATCAAACGGGGGACAGTCAGCGGCGGCAAGGTGAGATCAGCAAGCTGATCAGCGCGACCAGAAGCATTGGCAGAAGGCGATTTAGACGATGGCATGTTCAAGCCCCTAAACATCGGCGAAAACATAGAGTCTAGAAGCAGAACCGCAATACAACAAGACTTTGCGTAGCATTATCTATTAAATACTACGCATAACACTGATAACTAATCCCTTCGGATGACGTTAACCTAGGCTGTGAGTGACGCCAGATCGGCCAGCGGACGCTGCTGCGCCTCGGCCACCGCCGGGCAGTAAACGGCACCACCGGCAATATTGATACCGTCGCGTATCCCCGGCGTTGCCGCAATGCTGGGCAAGTCACTGCTGGCGATGCGCTGCACGTAGGGCAGCGTTGCCTGACTCAATGCCAGGCTCGCCGTTCGCGATACTGCACTGGGAATATTGGCGACGCAGTAATGGACAATACCCTGATCAATAAATGTGGGCTGCTGGTGACTGGTCGGACGACTGCTTTCAAAACAGCCGCCCTGATCGACCGCAACGTCGACCAATACCGCACCGGCATTCAGCAGTTGGAGATGGCTTCGCTTAAGTAGCTGCGGCGCTCGCGCGCCCGGCACCAAGGCCGCTCCAACCACCATATCGACATTGGGCAACACCGCCTGGCAATCGAGCTCGGCCAGTACCGCCAGGTGCGCACTGTTGTAATGAGCGGCCAACTGATCCCGGCGCTGTCGCTGCTTTTCAACCACCGCTACCGTTGCCCCCATTCCCAGCGCCACGTCGATGGCCTGACTGCCCACAACGCCCCCACCGAGCACCAACACTTTTGCTGGCGGCAACCCGGCAACAGCACCCAGCAATACGCCCCGACCGCCCTGCGCAGTTTCCAAACAGTGCGCCCCGGCCTGCACTGAGAGCCGCCCCGCAATTTCACTCATTGGCTTTAGCAGAGGCAGTCGGCCCGCGTCGTCGGTAATCGTTTCATAAGCGATAGCCGTCACGCCG
The DNA here is from genome assembly GCF_002306875.1 of Spongiibacter sp. UBA1325. Taxonomy (NCBI): domain Bacteria; kingdom Pseudomonadati; phylum Pseudomonadota; class Gammaproteobacteria; order Cellvibrionales; family Spongiibacteraceae; genus Spongiibacter; species Spongiibacter sp. UBA1325. The sequence continues at coordinate 74,294 of NZ_DBTD01000006.1, read as the reverse complement.
CTGGCAAGCAGGTCATCACATAGCGCAATGTCGGGGGCGAGATGGAGATAACAGAACAAGCACTGGCCCGCGCGCAGCAGGTCAATTTCCCCAGGCTGGGGCTCTTTCACTTTGACGATAAGCGCCGCTTGCGCGTAGACCTCTTCAGCGCCTGACAACACGTTAGCACCGGCTTGCCGATATTCGTCATCCAGATAGCCCGATCCCTGACCTGCGCCCTCTTCAACGACGACTTGGTGACCCTGCTCAGTGAGCTGACGCACCGCGCTGGGCGTCAAACCCACACGATATTCCTGCGCTTTTTGCTCTTTTGGCACGCCGATACGCATATCGATCTCCCGTTACACCGCACAAAGGGCAGCTCTCTCACAGGAAATATGGCTGATATCTACAAGATTACCAATTTGGCGAAAGGGCAACGGCCTTATCGCGGCTTACGGATTTACACGCGCTGCCATAGACCGTCGCGCTCTATCGCTTCGCCGTCTTTTTGCAATTTCAACAGATGGGCCCACAGCGAGAGCTGGGCTATGGGGTGCAGGGCAGGGTCAACATCGTCGTAGGCGTGTACCACCAAGCCATCCAGCGCCTGGGGGCGTTGCTGCGACTCAAGTGTTTGGCGCACTTTGTGCTCTCGCCCCAGGCGGTGTTTTATCAGCGCCTCGATTTCCGCGCGGGGCTCGTCAATAAGGCGACCGTGCCCCGGCGCCAGAGCCTGAAGCGGGTATTCCAGCATGCGTTCAAGCGACGCAATGTAGTCGGCCATATCACCGGCGGGAGGGATAATCACCACCGTCGACCCCTCCATAATATGGTCGCCGGTAAACAGCAGGCCGCTGGCCTCATGGAGAAAGCAAAAGTGATTGTCGACATGCCCGGGGGTATGCACGGCGATTAAGCGCTCACCATCGACATCAATATCATGCTCGTGCTGCAGCTCAATGTGTGGCGAAAAGCTCGTGTCCTGATGACCATCATCAGCAATGGCCCGCCCAAGCAGCGGCACATCGTAACGCTCTGCCAGCATGGCCGCCGCGGGAGAGTGGTCCGGATGGGTGTGGGTCACAACAATTTGCGTAAGCTCGCCGCCAATTTGGCGCAAAGCGGCCTCCAGAGCCTCCACATGTTCGGCCATTGGCGGCCCCGGATCGAGCAGGGTTATACGGCGACGGCCAAGTAAGTAACTATTGGTGCCGGGGCCGGTCATTACGCCGGGGTTTGGCGCGATCACTCGATGTACCGTCGGTCGCAATTGCTCGAGAATTCCACTTTGCATTGTCTGTGCTCCGCCTTTCACGCTACAAGTGTGTCGATTTCGCAGTGGGCCGTCAAAGCAGAGGCGCTTTGTTGTGCGCCGCCTGCAGTGGACTGCGCAAACGCCATAGCAACCGTGCACCCAGTAACAGCGCCGAGCAACTCAGCCCGGCACACAAGCCCAACCAGTAGCCGCTTGGCCCCATCGGCGACAGCTGCCACTGCCCGGTTGCCAGCACATAGCCCACCGGCAAACCCACGCCCCAATAGGCAAATAGCGTGAGCAACATCGGCACACGGGTATCTTCAAAACCGCGCAGGCAGCCATTGGCAGTCACTTGTAGAGCGTCTGAAACTTGATAGAGCGCGGCGAACAGCAGCAGATAACTGGCCAGCGCAATAACCTCTGCGTTGTCGGTGTAGATGCGGGGAATCCACTGCCGCGTCAGCACCAACAAGCTCGCCGCCGCAAAACCAATAAACAGCGTAATGCGAAAGGCGACGTTTATCGCGGTGCGCAGCGCTTGTTCGTCCTCGCGACCGCGCGCATGGCCGATGCGCGCCGTTGCCGCCAGGGCAAAACTGAGCGGCAGCATAAAGACCAGCGAGGTGAAATTCAGGGTCAGTTGATGGCCCGCCACGATGATGGGGCCGGACTGGCTGAGCAACAAGGCTATCACCGCAAAAATGCTGACTTCAAAAAATATCGCCAAGGCCACAGGCAAGCCCAAGCCAAATAAGTACCTCAGGGTCGCCGGTTCCAGCCGCCACGGGCTCAGTTTGAAGCGGTCATCGGAGTTTGCATAACTGGGATGGCGCAATACGTAAAAAATCATCAGCGCCGCCATCAGCCACATCACCACCGCCGTGGCCCACCCGCAGCCAACGCCGCCCATTGCGGGAAAACCCAATTTGCCGTAGATCAGCACGTAGTTCACCGGGATATTGACGAGCAACCCTATCACGCTAATCCACAATACGGGCCGGGTGTCTCCCCTCGCCTCGGTGTAACTGCGCAGCGCCAATACCACGGCAATGGCCGGCAAGCCCCAACTCAGGCCCCGCAGGTACTCTCGCACCATTGGACGCATCGACTCATCAACATCCATCCAGGCCAGCACAGGGGCCGTGTTTCGCAACAGGAAAAATGCCAGTACCCCAAATAGCAAACCCAGCATCACCGCCTGCTGCATAATCGGGCTCACCCGATGGTGCTGACCTGCACCCATATGGCGGGCCAGCACCGAGGTCGTGCTCATTAGCAAGCCGGTCAGAAACAGAAATACCGGCACCCAGATACTGGCGCCAACTGCCACAGCGGCCAAGTCCAGTGCCGAGACGCGGCCGGCCATGACGGTGTCTACAAATCCGTTGGCAGACTGGGCCAACTGGCCACCAAAAATAGGCAGAGCAATACGCAGCTGGCTGCGTAATTCCTGTTGCTGGGAGGACGACATTGAGACTCTCGGTGGGACAGATTCGGCCTGCACTCTAACGCAGGCAACGCGGCGCCGCAAACCGCCCGAATCAATTTTTTCTGTACAAATAAAAACGGGAGCTAATGCTCCCGTTGCACGGCTAATTCAGCGACTTACACCATGTTTTTTATCGCCACCACGGGGTCGACATCGGCGTCGTAATCCACGCCGTCGATATCAAAGCCAAACAACTTCAAAAACTCGTGCTTGTAGCCCGCAAAATCGGTGAGGTCGTGGAGGTTTTCTGTCGTCACCTGATCCCAGGCCTCAGCCACGGCTTGCTGAATCTCTTCACGCAGCTCCAGACCATCGGCGCGCAGCCGGCCCTCGTCGTCCAGCACTGGCGCATCGCTGTAGAGGCTGTTGCGAAACAGCCCGTATACCTGTTCGATACAACCTTCGTGACTGCCGTCGGCTTTCATCACCTTGAACAACAGCGACAAGTACAAAGGCATAATCGGAATAGCTGAGCTCGCCTGAGTCACCACCGCCTTCAACACTGAGACTCTGGCGTCGCCACCCCTGGCCGCCAAGCGCTGGCGAATGTCGACCACGCGTTTATCCAGGTCTTTTTTCGCCTGACCGATGGTGCCATGCCAATAGATATCCCAGGTGATGCGCTCACCGAGATAGGTGTAGGCAGTCGTCTTGGCGCCATCAGCAAGCACACCGGCCTCATCGAGGGCGTCGATCCACATCTGCCAATCTTCACCGCCCATCACGGCCACCGTGTTGTCGATGTCTTCCTGAGAAGCCTCGGGCAGCGTGACTGTTTCGATGACTTCTTTATCGGTGTTCACGCCGCGCTGGCTGACCGCCTTGCCGATGGGCTTCAAGGTCGAATTATAGATTTCACCGGTTTTGGGGTGCTGACGACGCGGCGCCGCCAAGCTGTACACCACGAGGTCAACCTGCCCCAGGTCTTCCTTTATTTGCGCGATGGTTTTTTGCTTTATTTCATCGGAGAAAGCGTCGCCATTGATGCTCTTGGCATACAGCCCTTCGGCCTCGGCGAACTTGTGAAACGCCGCCGAGTTATACCAGCCTGCGGTGCCCGGCTTTTTCTCGGTGCCCTCTTTCTCGAAAAAGATACCCAGCGTGGCCGCCCCACTACCAAAGGCGGCACTGATCCGCGAGGCCAGGCCGTAGCCAGTGGAAGAACCGATCACCAGCACTTTTTTAGGGCCGTTTTCGATAGCCCCCTGCGCCTTCACATAGTCAATTTGTTCGCGAACATTCGCCTCACAGCCTACGGGGTGAGTGGTTACACACATAAAGCCGCGCACACGGGGTTTAATGATCATTCGCTGTCCTGCTCCATCGTTATTAGCCCTGAATTGTGGGGCATTATACGGCCTGCTTTAGTCGGCGACTAATATGCACTGTCAACTTTGAAAGCCCCACTGGCTAAGGCGACAACGAGCACAATTTTTCTAGCCAATGACCGCGGCACATAATCGTTTCAGACTACCCAGCTACCGGGAAACGCTGTGCTATGATTCCTCTCATAAAAGTAACAATAGTGTAACTAATTGCACAAAATCTGCTTTATGCGCAATAAGAAATAACCATAATTCCGAATAATCAAGGGAAACTACGCAGTCGCAATCGCATTGCGTCTTACAAAAAAAGGGTGATATATGAAAGTCAGTAAGCTTAAATCCCTCGCTGCACTGGGCGGGCTGGGCTTGTCGGCGTTTGCGCCATCGCTATACGCACAAGCCGCGCTTGAGGAAGTTATTGTAACGGCTCAAAAGAAAGCTGAGTCACTGCAGGACACGCCTATCTCATTGACCGCGTTCAGCGAAGACCGCCTCGAAGTTGAAGGCATCAGCAGCCTGGGCGACATCGGCTCTAAGGTTCCAAGCCTGACCATTGAACCCTTCCCAATCAATAATGCCACACTGCGTATCTTTATTCGCGGTATTGGTATTTCAGACGCGCAAATCACCCAGGATCCACCGGTTGGTATTTATGTAGACGGCGTCTATATCGCCCGCTCAACAGGTACCGCACTGGATGTAGCAGATCTGCAACGTATCGAAATTCTGCGCGGCCCGCAGGGCACTCTTTATGGCCGCAACACCACAGGTGGCGCGATCAACCTGGTGACCAAGAAGCCCACCACTGAAGGCATCGAGTTTAAGCAGAAATTCACCGCAGGTAACCGCAACCTGTTTACATCAAAGAGCACCCTGAACCTGCCACTTAGCGATACCATCGCAGTGAAGTTGGCGGCGATGCGCACGATGCAGGATGGCCACATTGAAAACACCGGCCCCGGCGGCGACTTTGGTGACCGCGACGTAGAGGGCTACCGCGTCGATCTGCGTTGGGATATCACTGACTCACTGGCAATGGACTTTGCCTACGACAAGTCGGATTTCGACTACTACAACACTCAGTATCAGCACGTTCGTCCGCGTACACCGATCCCTGGCAGCCAGGCTGACTTAGTATCGGCAGGCCAAAAAGCGAGCTATTCGGATTCTCGCCAGAAACGCGTCGGTACGGTAATGCCTTTCGAGCCTTCAACCACCGATATTGAAGGCTTCGCTTTCACGCTGACCAAAGACTTTGAAAACACCCAAGTGAAGTACATCGGCGCCTACCGCGAGCTGTTCGATAAGTCCTATGCTGACCTCGGCGGCGGCGTACCCCTGGAGCCAGGTGAAAGCCCACATGGCGACAATTCTGAAAGTAAAGATATCTTCCGCCTGGACTCGAACGAGTACTGCGGCGCGGCCGCAGAAGCGGTAATGGGAGCAGGCCAATGCTTGCCACTGGTCTACCCCAAGGTAAACCAGGAGCAGTACTCTCACGAATTGCAGATCAGCGGCGACCTGTTTGAAAGCCGCGTAAACTATATTGTTGGCGCCTACTACTTCCACGAAGAAGCAACTGAAGATAACGGCCCACTTCACCACCAGCTGAGTGGCCCAATCAATATCGACATCCCGGTCATCGGCGGCCTGCTTAGCAGCACCCGCGCAGTAAACATGCTTAGCCAGGTTTACGATATTGAAAACGAAGCGGCGGCGGTGTTTGGTCAATTCACCTGGACACCGAATATTCTGGACGACCGCCTGCACTTGACCTTCGGTGCACGTCGCTCCGAGGACAAGCGCTCTACCGTTAAATTCCAGATCGACCGCACTTACGCAGAAACCCCCGTCGGCCCCATCGATGTTTCGTTTGCACAGTGTGGCGGCGACATTACCAATGGCACATGCCGCGATTTTGACAACATTCCTGCGTCTCAGGACTTCAGTAACGACTCATTCAGCTTTGTTGCCGAGTACGACCTGACTGACGACATCAACATCTACGCCAAGCGTGTAGAGGCCTACAAGTCTGGTGGTTTTAACACCCGTGACCCGCAGCAGGACGGCAACCAAGGCCCTGCGACTGACGGCAACGACTACGGTTTTGGCTACGCTGATGGCTTCGACGCTGAGTACGTGACCTCCTACGAGCTGGGTATTAAGAGCGAGCTGATGGATCGCCGCCTGCGTATCAACGCCGATGTATTCTTCAGTGAATACGAGGACATGCAGCTGAACTTCATCCTGGCGGGCACAGTGGCAGATACTAAGGTCACTAACGCTGGTGAAGCAGAGATGTTCGGCTTTGAGGCTGACGTGACCTTCCTGGCCACAGAAAACTTGTTGATGATGTTGAACTACGCCTACCTCGACACCGAGGTTACCAAGGCCACCGACATCAATGGCAACGACGCCTCTGACCAGTTCGTATTCTTCTCAGCACCGGAGCACAGCTTCACTGCCTCGGCTGACTACACTCTGCTGCAAGCCGACTGGGGCCGCACCAGCCTGAACGTCAGCGTGAACTACATGGACGAGCGCAACGGCGGCTCGCGTGCTGAAAACGTTAAAAACACGCAGCTGCGTCAGTACGAGCTAGTTAACGCTCGCCTTAGCCTGACCGACGTTCCCTTTGCTGGCGGCCGCCTCGCTGCGGGCCTGTGGGCGAAGAACCTGCTGGATGAGGAGTACGAGCTGACAGCGGTCGACAACCTGCCTCAGGCAGACCGCTCGGTAATTTGGGGTGAGCCCCGTACCTACGGCATCGACATCTTCTACGAGTACTAAGCAATTGGTCTTACTTGGGCTGCTTATGCAGCCCTTTTTTTTGCCTGCAACATGCAGAAAAGTCATCGCCAGCAACATTAAACCCTGGAAACGCAAGCACTAGGCGGTTGCCGAAAAAGGCGAAAAACAGTAGATTAGACGCAGTTTTTAATACAGACATATTAAAAGAGTCACCACTATGAGCGATAAAGATAAAAGCAGCCCCAGCAACCCCCTCCGCGCCAGCGATGTGAGCAACTGGGATATTGAAACAGATGTAGCCATTGTCGGCTTCGGCGGCGCAGGTGCTTGCGCGGCGATTGAAGCAGCCGATGCAGGCGCCTCGGTCGCCCTGTTTGAGTTAGCCAGTGCCAGCGGTGGCTCCACGGCACTCTCAAGCGCTGAGATTTACATGGGTGGCAATGGCGGTACGCCGGTTCAGAAAGCCTGTGGCTACGAAGACGACACTGACAATATGCTGAGCTATCTGCGCGCATGCTTTGGCAATCAGGCCGATGACGCGAAATTACAGCACTACTGTGAAAACAGCATCAAGCACTATGAATGGCTTACCGGCATGGGCGTTCCCTTCAAAATGAGCGAGCTAAAAGAGCGCGCCATTATGGCCCTGACCGATGACTGCCTGCTGTTTACCGGCAATGAAAAAGCCTACCCCTTCTACGAGCAGGCAAAACCCGTGCCCCGCGGACACAACCTTGAAGTAGAGGGCGACAACGGCGGCCCGCTGCTGATGAAAATTCTTACTGACGCGGTGGAACAGCGCCCGGCGATTAACGTTCATTACGAAGCCCGGGCATTGACCTTGGTTCAAAGCGATGAAGGCGAAGTCGTTGGCATCGTGGTGCGCATCAACCAGAAAGAGCAGTACGTGCGAGCGACTAAAGGCGTAATCCTCTGTGCCGGCGGGTTCTGCATGAATGAAGACATGCTGCGCCAATATGCTCCCCAGTTTGACTGCGGCCTGACACCAATCGGCAATCCCGGTGACACCGGCAGCGGCATCCGTATGGGCATGGGTGCAGGTGCAGCGGTCACCAATATGCACGAGTGCTTTGTCAGCCTCCCATACTACCCACCGTCGTCACTGACTTACGGCATTTTGGTCAACGATAAGGGCCAGCGCTTTATCAACGAAGACTGCTATCACGGCCGCGTTGGCTATAACGCTTTGCTTCAGCAGCAAAATTCAAAGCGTATCTACCTGATCACCGACGTTGACGGCTACGGCGACTACGAAAAGATGAGCTACCTCGGTGCCCAAGTTGCCGGCACCGGTGAAAGCATTGCCGAGCTTGAACAGGAACTGGAATTGCCCGAGGGCAGCTTGCAGCACAGTCTGGATACCTACAACCAAAATGCAGAGCGCGGAGAAGACCCCCTATTCCATAAATCAGAGGCCTGGCTGCGGCCAATTCAAGCGCCTTACGTTGCCCTGGACTGCACTCTGGGGCGCGGCCCCTTCTATCCATTCTTCACACTCGGTGGGCTTGAGAGCTTACCGACCGGAGAAGTGCTGAACGGCGACAAAGAGGTCATTCCCGGCCTTTATGCTGCCGGCCGCACCACTGCGGGTATTCCACGAACAGCAGCGGGTTACGCCAGTGGCATGTCAGTGGGTGACGCAACGTTCTTTGGTCGCATGGCCGGCAAGCAAGCCGCTCTTCGTTAAATTCAGCGGCAAAACCACTAACCCCTGCCTCGGAAACTACCTACGTTTTCGAGGCAGGCCTGCCACACCATTTGTGTTAGCGTAGCAACTAAACATAATTACACGTTTGCTATGTCCAGCACGACAACTGAACAACAAGAGCTAGCCGACGAACGGCGCAGTATCGAACGCTCAGGTCGCTTACACGGTGCGCACTGGAGTGTGCTGGCACTTTCGCTCGTGCTCACTTTTTTTGTTTGGCAATACGCTGAGCGCCAAGCACAGGACAAGCGCGAAAGCCGCTTCCAACGCTACAGTTCCCAGGTTGCTGGCCTGATTCAGGAACGGCTCCACAAGTACGAAGATGCCCTCTGGGCAGGTGTCGCCGCTAAGCACTCCCATAGTCAAGCGGTCGACCTGGCAACGTGGCGGCGCTTCTCCTCGGCCTTACACATTAGCGATAAATATCCGGGTATTAACGGCATTGGTGTTATCGACTATGTGCCTCGGCAGCAGTTAGACGACTACCTTGCTACGCACCGACGGGACCGCCCGGCATATAAGGTGCACCCGCAGCACACCCTACCCTTTTTGCTGCCCATCACCTTTATCATGCCGGAAGATAAAAATGCCGCAGCCATTGGCCTTGATGTCGCCCATGAGGCTAACCGATTGCGCGCCGCACTTAACGCCCGAGACAGCGGCAAAGCACAAATTACCGGCCCCATCGTACTGGTTCAGGACGCTAATAAAACGCCGGGGTTTCTTTTCTACGCGCCATTTTATCGCCAACACAGTGAAACATTAGAGGAACGCCGCGCCAATTTCGCAGGCATGGTCTACGCGCCTTTTGTGGTCGCTGAACTGATGCGCGGAACACTGGAACAGCAACAACGGGACATATTTTTACGCATTTCTGATGGCGATACCGTGCTGTACGATGAGTTCCCTGACAACCATGAGGAACAGGGCCTGTTCGCCGAATACAAGCTGAATATCTACGGCCGTGAATGGCAGATCGCGACGGCCAGCAGCCCAAGTTTCTGGCGTAATACTGACGATTCGCAGCCCAAGATCATCCTGGTCTGCGCCCTGGTTATTGATGCCATGCTCCTGCTGCTGTTTATCAGTCTGAGCCGCGCTCACCGCCGCAGTTTTAATTTTGCGCAGCGTATGTTGGCCAGCTCAGAGAAAAACGCCGCCGCCCTGACCCAGACCATTGATAAGCTGGAGCAAAGCAATCACCAGTTGGAGCGCTTTGCGTTTATTGCCTCACACGACCTGCGTGAGCCGCTGAGAAGCCTGGGAAATTACAGCGAGCTGCTCAAAAATGATGATGGCAGTATGACGGACGAACAGCGCGGCAAAGCCATCGGCTTTATACAGGCTGCTGCTACGCGCATGGAAGAGCTTCTCACCGCCCTACTCAACTACAGCCGCATAGACTTCAGCTACCAAGTTGAAACGGTAGATTGCACTGAATTACTCGCCGAATTGCGCGATGATCTCGGCCGGCAACTAGCGGACGGTCAAGCGGAAGTTCGCGTTGGAGCAATGCCGACCATTCAGGTCGGGCGCAATGAGATCCGCCAGCTTTTACAAAACCTGATTACCAATGCGATAAAATTCCGCGCAAACGACAGGGCCGCACAAGTAGAGATCGAGTGCACCGAAAAAGAGAGTACATGGTTATTCAGTGTTTGCGATAACGGTATTGGTATAGACAGCGCGCATCAGAATGCTATCTTTGATGTATTCAAACGACTACACCGACACGAAGATATCCCCGGCAGCGGCATAGGCTTGGCCAGCTGCAAAAAACTTTCAAAACTGATGGGTGGCGAAATTTGGGTGGAAAGCGAGGTCGGAAAAGGTAGCTGTTTCTATTTCACCGTACCGAAGGGCGAAAAATAATGAGTCCGAGTGTGAATTCCATACTGTTGGTCGATGACAGCGACGCCGACAATTACTACCACCAGTTATTACTGGAGCAGGCCGGTATAGCGACGCAGATCACCGCTTGCACCTCGGCATTAAGCGCCCTCGACTACCTGATTGCCGCCTTGGATGGCGAGCACCCCATGCCGGACATCATCTTCCTGGATATCAACATCCCCTCGGTCGACGGCTGGGAATTTCTCAATCACTACAGCCGCTGCCTGACCAAGGAGCAGCGAACAGCGGATATTTACATGCTGTCAACGTCGACCGACCCGAAAGACCGTGAGCGTGCGGAAGCGCACCCGCTGATTGAAGGCTACATCAGCAAACCGCTACAAAAAGATTGGTTGGACGGCCTGACTATGCAGCTTGAACCGTCCTAATTACCGAGAAATCACTGAAGCGCCAGTCCTAACGCAGACTCGCTGTTGCCTGCTTAGCCATATAGCCCGCCAGTTTATTGCGCTGATAGCTCAGCGCTGACGATGCCACGCGGCCACTCTCACCACTTTCAATCCAGCGCTTGATCCGGCCTGCATCCCCCACCGGGCTACTCTTACCGAATGAATCCAGCATTACCATAACGACCGGGCGATCATCCACTTCGGTTTTCATTACCAGACAGCGTCCCGCCAGATCTAAGTAACCGGTCTTACTCACTTCGGCCTGCCAGCGTTCATAGCGCAGCAAAGGATTCGTATTGACGTAAGCCAGACGGTATTGCGGACGGCTAAAATTTGCCGTGTGAACGGGCGTTGTGGAATATTCTTTGATTTCCGGATACTCGGCAGCTGCAGCCACCATTTTTGCGAGATCAAGCGCCGTCGAGGTATTTTTAGGCGACAGGCCGCTACTGTCGACGAACCGTGTGTTCTTCATCCCCAATTCGGCGGCCTTAGCGTTCATCGCCGCTACGAATTGCCGCTCCCCGCCCGGATAATTATTCGCCAACGCCGCTGCAGCAAGGTTTTCGGAGGACATTAGGGCAAGCCTTAGCAGTTCACCTCTGGGGAGCTCTGAGCCAACCCGAATACGGGAAAAGTAGTAATTGATCGCCCGGCGATCTACGTCGCTGAAGCGAATTTTTTCATTTAGGGGCTGGGCACTATCAAGGATGACCATCGCCGTCATCACCTTGGTCAGCGATGCGATCGGCATGCGAAGATTAGCGTGCTTTTGGAACAAGAGCTCGCCGCTTTCCGCATCCATTGCCAATGCGCTAACGGATGCCAGCTTTAATCGTTCCTGCGTGTTCCCAGCAAAAACACTACCGCTGAATATAATAAGTATGGCGGTGATGAGAGAACTCAAACTTCTCATAGACTTTGCCCTAACGTTTTTATTTAGCCAGACATTAGCACAGCTCAGGGGCCGCAACTGTGCGCGCTGTCGCCTTTCTTAACACAAACGCTAGGTTACAACAACTTCGCCAAGTGATTTTAAACCATTGGTATAGTTATGCTTTCAAACGAAGACTGTCCAGAATCTCGTCTACGGCGCCGCGATCCATGTCTCGATCCTCCATGGCGCAGGTATAAGTGACAAGCAGCAAATGATCCTCCGCCATCAGATACCATTCACGTATAAAGTCGCCTTGGTCTTCGCCAGCAAACTCCCAACCGCGCCACGCTTCACCAACCTCGACTCGCTCGCCATCACTCAGCGAGTGCCCCATTTCAGCGATCAGTCGCTCAAGCCCCTGTGGGTCGACCCTGCCGTCATCGGATTGCAGGTTGCTGAGGCAGATACAACCCAGCTCGTCTTCATCGAAGATTAAAATACTGTCGTCGTCACGTTCGCTGTGCCACTGCTCAGGCAACGCAATAAACCAAAAATCACTTTCGACTTCACGCATGGGAATTATCCTGTATACAAGGGCAACGGCGTCGACATGAGGATGGCATCTTCGCGACCGTTGGCCGAGGGGTAATAGTTTTTTCGGATACCGTCTTCGGTAAAACCCAAAGCCCGATACAAGGCACGCGCCGGAACGTTGGATTCACGCACCTCCAAAAAGCAGCGTTGGGCGCCTATTTGCTGCATCCACTCCAACCCGTCACAGAGGAGCTGTCGTCCAAGACCGCGACCGCGCTGTTTATCGCTAACGATAATATTGAGCAGACTGAGTTCGTCTAAAACCAGGGAAAACGCCGCAATCGCGATCAACCCGCTACCCTCGCGCAGCGCGAAGCAGTAATCGTCTCGCAGGCTGCGCCGCCAATTTTCATCTCGCCAGGGATAGGGGTCACTGTGGCGACTAAGCATTAGGCAGGCCGGCAAATCGACACTGCGTAGTTCAACGAAGTCGAGCGTCTTAGACACTTGCCTGAACAGCCCGTAATGCCGCCCATAACTCGGCTTTCGCGCCGAGGCGCGTCTGTAAAACCTCGACACTGGGCGCCTGAATCAGATTCGCAGAATGCGCGGCCAGATAGTCGCCATCGACATAGGGGCGCAATGAATCCCCAAACACAATAACCACATTCGCGGTGACAGTGCTGCCACGCTGCGCAATAAGGTAGGCACTCAGCGCCTCGCGCGCTTCTTCTTCGCTCGATAGCAAGCCCGGCACTTTCACAATAGGCCAATCAAACACGGTGGCCGATAGCGACAGTTGCTGCTCACGCTGCCAGTGCCGCGCCATCGCTCGGGCAATATTGGCGACAAGCCGTTTACTGGCCGGTGATAGGTCCGAATTGCTGCAGTCGGCCAAGAACCGTATACCGATGCCACTATCGACCAGGCTAGCAGTAAAACGCAGCGCGGTGCTGCGCTCAGTCTCGGCAGTCGCCGCCGTGGCAGAGCGCTTCTCAACCGGCTTCTCTGCCGGCGAATCTTTACTTGCGGTCAGCTCTCCCAGCGCACGGCGCGCAGACGCCGTATCGATATTCGGCGCCCCGGTTTCAAGTGGCTGCTCTAATTCAACTACGGCATCGCGCGGCGGCTCAGGCGCCTGCGCGTATTCAGCACGAACACTGGGCTTGGCGCCCGGCAGACAAAAGCGCGGCACATAGAGCGGTAGCCCCATGGCCTTTAAGTAAGCATGCTGAAGCTCAGCGCTCACTACACGCCCTCGCGCTGGGGATGAGCACGGGCGTTGTCCAGCTCCAGCAGATTCAATGCGTCCAGATACGCTTTGACCGAAGCGACAATGATATCGGTATCCGCACCATTGCCATTGACGATACGGCCATTCTTGGCGAGACGCACCTGCACCTCGCCCTGCGAGTCGGTGCCCTGAGTAATTGCATTAACTGAGTAAAGTTCCAGTTTTGCGCCGGAGTTTACCGCCGACTCAAGCGCTTTAAACGCCGCGTCGACAGGTCCGTCACCCTCCGCGCTGACACTGTGAGATTCACCATCAATGCTCAATAAAATATCGGAGCGAGGCTTAAAGCCACTGCGCGACACCGCCTCCAGGGTTTGCAGCTGGTAGCGCTGCGGTTTATCACCCGGCTGCACGTCGCTCATTAACGCCTGCAGGTCCTCGTCGAAGATCTCGTGCTTCTTGTCCGCCAGTTCTTTAAAACGGGTGAAAGCGAGATCGAGCGCACCTTGATGAGCGACTTCTATGCCCAGCGCTTCAAGGCGCGCTTTGAAGGCAGCGCGGCCCGAATGCTTACCCAGGACCAGCTTGTTGGTGTGCCAACCCACATCCTGAGCGCGCATAATTTCATAGGTTTCGCGATGCTTCAGCACGCCATCTTGGTGAATACCCGACTCGTGGGCAAACGCATTGGCACCGACAATCGCCTTATTAGGCTGCACAGGAAAGCCCGTAATCGACGAGACTAACCGCGATGTCGGCACAATTTGCGTAGTGTCTATTCCCACATCAACCGGGAACACATCGCGCCGGGTGCGAACAGCCATAACGATTTCTTCAAGAGAGGCGTTACCCGCGCGCTCACCCAAGCCGTTGATGGTGCACTCCACCTGGCGAGCACCATTCATCACTGCCGATAATGAGTTGGCCACTGCCAGGCCCAAGTCGTTGTGGCAGTGCACAGAAAATATGGCTTTGTCGGCGTTGGGAATGGTGGTTATTAAGCGCCGAATCAGCTCGCCATATTCACCGGGCTCACCATAACCCACGGTATCCGGCAGATTGATCGTTGACGCTCCGGCGTCGATGACCTGCTCGATAATTCGGCATAAAAAATCAAACTCGGAGCGAGACGCATCCTCGCAGGAAAACTCCACATCGCCAACGAGATTGCGTGCGTGCTTAACCGCCGATACAGCGCGCTCGACCACGTCATCTGGCTGCATCCGCAACTTATACTGCATGTGGATAGGCGAGGTTGCTATGAACGTGTGGATACGACCCTGCTTGGCCGGCTTCAATGCCTCGGCAGCGCGATCAATATCCTGCGCGCCCGCCCGTGATAAGCTACATACCGTACTCTCACTCACGGCCTCTGCAACGGCTTTTACCGACTCAAAATCTCCGACACTGGCAATTGCAAAACCCGCCTCGATAACATCCACACCCATGCGCTCCAGCATCTTGGCAATGCGAACCTTCTCCTCTCGCGTCATTGACGCACCGGGACTTTGCTCGCCGTCTCGCAAGGTTGTATCAAAAATTACCAGCCTGTCTTGTGCCACTCCGTGCTCCTTCTGCCACTGCACTGATGAGAATGGCCCAATTATAGACTTTGTGGACCATTACCGCGCCCCCAATTTAACACTCGCCGCGCGCTCTGCGGAACTTGTCGGCGTATCGACATCAAACATGCACATAAGCCTGTCGTGCACTTGACCTGCGCCGCCGGGCACGGCTAAGTAGCCTTTTAAACCTCGAATCGACCGTCGGAGCTGTTCAATTATGCGTGCACTGCCATTGACGATAAGCCTCATAGCACTGCTTGCACTGCCTACTGTGACTAGCAGTGCCTTAGCTAACGAGCAACAGAGCAAGTCATTGGAAGAAGCCGCCGCCAAACCCAGCAACGGCCTGCAAACGCCACGGCAAAAACGCTCCGCGGCGATCATCGCTCGCGCAGAAGTGCCCGAAGCCGACCCCAATATCGCCTTAAACATACTCGGCCACGATATTCTGCGCGGCAGTTTTCAACGCCTCTATTGGACCGCGGGGCAAGCCGTAGCCGGGCTCGCCATGCCCACCCCGGTTTTGGTTGCCGCTGGCGTGAACCCCGGGCCCACACTGTGCCTTACGGCGGCGGTGCACGGCGATGAACTCAACGGCGTGGAAACTATTCGCCGCGTGATGTTCAGCCTGGAAAGCGACAAGCTAAATGGCACCGTCATTGGCGTACCGATCGTCAACATGCACGGTTTTCTGCGCACCTCTCGCTACCTGCCTGATCGCCGCGATCTCAACCGCTATTTCCCCGGCGATGCACAGGGCAGCTCCGCTGGCCGCATTGCCCACAGCTTTTTCAATGAGGTGATTTCCCACTGCGACCGCCTTATCGATATTCATACCGGTTCCTTCCATCGCACCAACCTCACTCAGCTGCGCAGTGACCTGGGCAAAGAGAGCGTGCAGCAATTTAGCAAAATGTTTCACGATGTCACGGTATTAGATGGCGCCGGTGCCAAGGGCACCCTTCGCCGCGCCGCGGTCGACACTGGCATTCCAGCCGTTACGCTTGAAGCCGGTGAACCCTTGCGAATGCAGCTCAAAGAGGTGAAGCAGAGCGTCAACGGTATTAAAGCCGTTATGCACTACATGAAGATGATCGACGACAAACCCGTTCGCGCTCCCAAACAGAAAGTCTTTTATAAATCACTCTGGCTACGCGCCGAGCAAAGCGGCGTTTTTCTGTCGGAGAGCAAGTTGGGCGAAAACGTGAAAAAGGGCGATATCCTTGGCACCGTTACCGACCCAATCACCAACCGGTCCAGCGTGATCCGCAGCAGCGTGGACGGCCAGATCATCGGTATGGCGCTCAATCAAATGGTCATGCCGGGCTTTGCCGCCTACCATGTGGGCATCGCTGCCGACGAGAAGCGCGTCACGGCGGAAAAGGTCGCCGACTCCGTGGTAGCCGAAGCGCTGGAACCGGTTGCCGAAAATATGAAAGAAGCAGCACGTGAGGCGGCGAAGTCTGCCGCCGAGCGCAGCGATGACCCAAAAACTGTGAGCGATGCTGCCCGCGAGGCGGTGAAAGAAGCCGCCAAGGACGCTGGCCGCCTGCTGGAGGAGAAGCCCGCCAAACCCAAAGCGGGTGACCACCTCGCTCCCGATGCGGCGTCATTGCCTGAAGACACCCAACACCGCGAGATAGACGAGCACCCGGAATAACGCCGCGCGCTAGGCCAGCAGCGGGAGGTCGGTAAAGCCCACTTCTCGCTCTAGCTGCCCTGCCAAGCTAAACAACAACTCTTCTTCACACATACCGGCGATAAATTGCATACCAAACGGCAGCCCGGTGCTGGTTTTATACAGCGGCACCGACATGCAAGGCAGGCCCGTAATATTGCCAAGCAGGGTGTAGGCCATTTTCCCGAGCACCGGCAAGGCCATTTTTTCCACCAATCCGCTACGCATTAACGCTCGGCCTATATTCATACGGTGAGACGCCAGCATTTGTGCAGCCTCCCAGGGTGACGGCGGTAACTGACCGTGTGGCACAGCAGCGGTGGGCGTTGTCGGGCAAAGTATGACATCGTAATCGGCCATCAACTCACCCGCGGCACGTTGCACTTTGTGCCAGCCGTAGCGCGCCTCCACGAGGTCTGCCGCGGAAAAGGAGCGCCCCATCATTGCCAGATTTTTGGTTGAGGGTTCACAGCGGCGGATGTCACTGCCGGGGTAATCTCGTTGAATACGGCGCAGCAAACCGGCTACCTCTGCCCCGACAATAACCAGAAAGTCGCGCCACATTTGGTCTCGATCGACCGACAGCTCAGCTTCCTCCACCCGGTGTCCCAGCGCCGCCAGTTGCTCAGCGGTTTGTTCCAGCCCTGTCAGTACCTCGGGGTCAACATCGGTCGGCACCAGCGACTCTCGGCACAGGGCAATACGCAAAGGCTTTGGGTCCCGCTCAGCGGCCGCAAGGAAACTGCCCTCAGGCGGCCGAATATTGTAGGGCGCCCCCAGCTCCGGCCCGGCTGTGCAGTCGAGCATGGCGGCACTATCGCGAACGGTTCTACTCAACACATGCTCTGCCACCGCCCCCTGCCAATCCTCCCCCAGATCAGGGCCCATTGGGTTGCGGCCTCGTGACGGTTTTAAACCAAACACACCACACCAGCTCGCAGGGAAGCGAATCGAGCCGCCACCATCACCACCGTGGGCAATGGGTACAATGCCCGCCGCCACAGCTGCTGCACTCCCCCCTGAGGAGCCACCCGTGCTGTAACCCTGCCGATGCGGGTTGTGAGACGGGCCAAAACGCTTGGGCTCGGTGGTGATAATCAGCCCAAATTCCGGCGTATTCGACTTCGCAAAAATATTCAGTCCGGCCGCTTTATAGCGCTTTACCAGCTCGCTGTCATAACGGGGGGTATAGGACAACGCGCGACTCCCCATACAAATCGGTTCACCGGCGAACATCGCCATTAGATCCTTCAGCACAAAGGGCACACCTTGAAAGGGCCCCTCTGGCAGACCATCAATAATCTGCTGTCTGGCGCGATCGGCAAAACTATGGATCAGCACATTTAACTGCGGGTTACAGGCGGCGGCCCTGGCCAGTGCCGCATCCAATAATTCCTGTGCCGACACCTCTCCACGGCGCGCCAGAGCCGCCAATTCCATCGCGTCGAACTGAGAGTATTCGCTGAACATGATCGTTATCCTAGTTAGTGTCGCGGCCCGAACGCCGAACAATGGAAAAGTTGCTCGATGCTGGCTACATTGATTCAGGCCTGCCAGTTTTTGTTAATTTGGAGCCTTCGCCCATGAGAATGTCGGACAGTATCTTGCAAGAAATTCGTGTGCTTTCCCAGTTCAATCCCGCCTCGGGCCTGGAGGGCATCAAGGTCCATCACGATGCCGACCCCGCGCTGATTGCCGCGACCGAACGCTTGTTTAGCAAAGGCATCATCAGCCGCATAGACGGTGGCTATCTCACCGACGCCGGCATTGAGCTTATGCGTCACCTGGATAGCCTGACAACGGTCTTGGGTACCCATATGGAAAGCGCGTCGCTGCACTAGGTGTAACAATTCACTCACTGGCGACCACACTGGCGGAAATCGCGTTACACTGAGGGCTTTGCTTCCCTGAGCCTGATATGGATCCACTCACACAAGGGTTACTTGGCGCCAGCGCCGCGCAAAACCTGTCGCCACCGCGGCGCTATGCCGTTGCCGCCGCCACGCTGGGCTTCCTGTCTGGTATGGCGGCAGATTTAGACGTACTGATTCGCTCTCCTCACGACTCGCTGCTGTTTTTGGAATTTCACCGCCAATTCACCCACTCGCTGGTCTTCATTCCCGTGGGCGCCCTACTCTGCGCCGCAGTGCTGAGGCTATTCTTCCGGCGCCGGTGGCCAATTTCCTTCGGCCGCAGCGCACTATTCTGTTGTGCCGGCTACGCCACCCATGCGCTCCTCGACGCCTGCACGACCTATGGTACGCAGCTACTCTGGCCATTTAGCGACACCCGCATTGCGTGGAATATCCTGTCGATTATTGACCCCCTATACACCCTGCCCATCGCCGCGCTGGTCGCGCTGGCATGGAAGGGCAATCGCCGCTGGGCTGCGCGCCTTGCTCTGGCCTGGATACTCACCTACCCATTGCTGGGTGTTGTGCAGCGCGAACGCGCAGAGGCCGAGGGCTATCGGCTGGCAGCGAGTCGCGGCCACGAGGTCGAATCACTGGAGGCCAAACCCTCTTTCGCCAACTTAATACTGTGGAAAACGGTGTACCGCAGTCACGACCGCTTTTATGTGGATGCCGTGCGCGTGGCCCGGGATATCCGTATCTACCCCGGCGACTCGATTGCCGCGCTAAATATTCCGCGCGACCTGCCCTGGCTGCCGTCAGTCTCGCGTCAGGCGAATGACGTAAAGCGCTTCGACTGGTTTTCCAAGGGCTATACCGCCCTGCAACCCGGTAATCCAAGCAAGATCATCGATATTCGCTACTCGATACTACCCCACGAACTCGATGCCCTGTGGAGCATCCAACTCTTCCCCGATGAGCCACAACGCGGCGTTGAGTATCAGGCGCACCGAAATAGTCGAGAAAAAACCGCTCTGTTCTGGGCAATGCTTCGCGGTGAAGACCTTCCCTCTGCCCCGGGGCAATCGCTGGCAGCAAGTGGTAATGAAAACGCTGAGGAAAACAAAGCACTGTGACCAAGCTCTCCGTACTCGATCTGGCACCTGTCGCGCAAGGCAGCGATGTCAGTGAAACACTAGCGCGCAGCGCAGAACTGGCCCAGCGCTGCGAATCCCTCGGCTATCAACGCTACTGGATCGCCGAGCATCACAATATGCCCGGTATCGCCTCCGCCGCCACTGCCTTGGTCATTCAGCACGTGGCGGCAGCCACCTCGCGCATTCGGGTAGGCGCGGGCGGTATTATGCTACCCAATCACGCACCGCTTATTATCGCCGAGCAATTCGGCACGTTGGCATCACTGTATCCAGGGCGCATTGACCTCGGTGTGGGCCGCGCGCCCGGCACCGACCCCGCCACGGCTCGTGCGCTGCGACGCAACTTACATGCAGATGTTGAGCAATTTCCGCAGGATGTTGTCGAGCTGCTTAATTACTTCGACGGCGACCCCCAAGCAATGGTGCGAGCCATTCCCGGTGTCGGGCTGGATATTCCGGTGTGGGTTCTGGGCTCTTCGCTTTTCGGCGCGCAACTCGCTGCGCAACTCGGCCTACCCTACGCCTTTGCCTCGCACTTTGCGCCTGGGCAACTGCAGCAGGCTATTGCTCTGTACCGCCAGCAGTTCACACCATCAAAGTACCTCGATGCGCCCTACGCGATGGCGGGTTTCAATGTGTTTGCCGCCCCGGAGCAGTCTGAAGCAGAGTACCTTGCCAGCTCGATGCAGCAAGCCTTCGTCAACCTGCGTCGCGGTACACCTGGCCAATTGCCGCCACCAATACCCAACTACCTGAATCAGCTCGCCGCCCCTGAGCGCGCGCTGATTCAGTCAGTGATGAATTGCTCCGCAATTGGCGATGCCCAGACTATTGCCCAGCAGACCCGGCAGTTCATTGAAGAAAATAATGTCGATGAGCTGATTATCAGCTGCCAAATGCACAGCCACGACGCCAGAGTGCGCAGCTATGAAATACTGGCTACCGCACTCGCCGACTGCGTTTAGCCCTTGGGAATCGCGTAGCTGGCCGATGCATAGGCCACCGGGTGTTCGTCACCCTCAGAGAAAATTTCAACGTCGGCAACCGCAATGCTGCGCCCGCATTTAATTAGCCGACAGTGCGCCAGTAAGTCTTTTCCGGCGGCGGGCTTCTTTAAGAAGTGAATATTGAGGTTGGTCGTCACGGCCAGCGGCACAATGCCGATACGCGACAACACCGCCACATAGACAGCAAGGTCGGCCAGCGCCATCAATGTTGGCCCGGAAACCGTGCCACCCGGGCGCAACGAGCTGTGGTCAACCGCCTGCCGCACCACCGCTCGGCCGTCGCTCAGGTCTTCGATAACTGCGCTGCACTGGGGGAATTCCTGTAGCAGAAACTGACTTATTGCTTCCTTACTTGCCATGAATGGACGCTCCTTGGAAATGGGGCTTAGAGAAAAAACAGCGAGTAGACGACCACAACCCCGATCAGCACCAGCAATGGCACTTTGCCGCTACGCAGCGCTGCAAACAACATAATCGCCATCCCAATGCTGGCCGCCTCTCGGGGCAACTCTAGCAGTAAGGGGTCGACCCAGGCCGCAGCCAACATACCCACCGCCACCGCATTGACGGCGGCCACAGCGGCGCGCACCCGCGGCCGCGCCGCCAGCGTATGCCAGGCCCGCGACAAACCCAGCACCAACAGGAAACCGGGCAAAAAAATTGCCGTGCAGGCAGCCAATGCGCCAACGAGCGGTTGCGCCGGACTCAACATCGCCCCCAGGTATGCCGACATAGAAAACATCGGGCCCGGAACGGCCTGCGCCGCCGCATATCCCAAAATAAACTGCTCGCTACTCAGCGAGTCACCCACAAAGGCATTGAGCAGCGGTAGCGCGACGTGACCACCGCCAAAGACCATGCTGCCAACGAGATAGAATTCGCTGAACACGGCGTCGGGAATCAGTGCTGCCACCGCCAACAAGACAACAAATAACAGCAAGGGAATGCGTGCCGGCCGCGCCGAGGGTAGTGGATCGCGCTCGACCTTCGGCGACCGAAAATAGGCCACCAGCGCCGCGCCAAGCATTAGCGACAACTGCAAGGCAGGGTGCATCTTAAACAGCAGCGCCAGCGCACTTAGCGATGCGGTGGCCCAAAGCCAGGGCCCTGAACAAAATTGTCTGGCCATATTGATTAGCGCATCTGCGACCACCACCAGTGCTAATAACTTCATCCCTGCCACAAGGCTCTGCATCCACAGCGGTGTCTGCGCCAAGCTGAACACAGCAAGGCCGTACATTAATAGAAACGATGGCAGCGTAAAGCCGATGAAAGCGGCGAAAGCGGCAGGAACGCCGCCGCGTTGAAGGGCTATGGCAAAGCCGAGCTGGCTCGATGCCGGCCCCGGTAGAAATTGACACAGCGCCAACTGACGGGCGAAGTCTTCGTCACTGAGCCACTGGCGCTGCTGAACAAATACTTTGCGAAAGTAGGCGATATGCGCCGTAGGCCCGCCAAAGCTGACGCAGCCCAACAGAAGAAAGTGCAGAAAAATCCGCGCGCTCACAGCACACCCTCTCAAAAAACTCGCGGAGAGTGTACGTGAGCCGAGCGGCAGAACCTAGCCCCTAGTCTTTATTGCGGAGCTTGATCGGCCGTTTGCTAGGCGCTTTTCCCGTCGTTTTCGCCTTGGCGCCAGGCTTGTCAGCTTTGCGCGGTTTTTTGCCCGACGGAGACGGTCCCTTGCGGTGCTTGCGCACAGGGGTGTCTGGCAGTTCTCCGCTAAACCGAGACATGGTCATTGGCTGCCCCGCTACGCGAGGAGACTGCAAAGCGCTCAACACATCGTCGGGCATTTCCGCAGGCAGGTCGACCGTGCTGAAGTTGTCGAAGAGCTGGATACGGCCGATATAATCACTGTCGATCCCCGCTTCATTCGCAATTGCGCCGACAATGTTGCCCACACCAACACCGTGCTTGCGGCCCACTTCTATGCGGAAACGCTCCATCCCCGACTCCGGCCCGGCACCGCGAGGGCTGCGGCGCTCAGTGCGAGTGGCTTTACCAGGAGCAGGCTTGTCCGCCAGCGCTTTGCTGGGTTTCGGGTCGCCTTTAAGCAGCAGGTCTTTATCGCCTTGAGCCAAGCGAGCCAATGCTGCAGCAACATCCAGAGGATCGACACTGTGCTCTTCACAGAAAGTCTGCAACATCTCGCGATACAGGTCCTTATCCCGCCCTGCTTCCAGGGTCGCCAACAATTTTGCCTGGAAACGCTGTATGCGCAGGGCATTGATTTCGGCGGCACCGGGCAGGCCCATCTCTTCGATACGCTGACGCGTGGCACGCTCGATTGATTGCAGCATCCGACGCTCGCGCGGTGCAACAAACAGAATGGCATCGCCGCTGCGCCCCGCCCGACCAGTACGGCCAATGCGATGCACATAAGCCTCGGTATCGTAGGGAATATCGTAGTTAATCACGTGGCTGATGCGATCAACATCCAAGCCCCGCGCCACCACGTCGGTCGCGACCAAAATATCCAAGCGCGAACCCTTGAGCATTTCCACGGTGCGCTCACGTTGCGCCTGGGCGATATCGCCGTGCAATTCTGCCGCCGCATAACCGCGGCCCTGGAGCTTCTCTGCCAACTCGGTTGTGGCCAGTTTGGTGCGCACGAAAATAATAATGCCGTCGAAGTCTTCTGCTTCCAAGACGCGGCACAGGGCATCAAACTTGCTCGCACCACGCGCCAACCAATAGCGCTGACGAATGCTGACCGCAGTGCTTGTCGCAGTTTTGATCGTTACTTGTTCGGGGTCATTCAGGTAGGTATTGGCAATGCGTCGAACAGCCGCGGGCATTGTCGCCGAGAAAAGGGCTATCTGCCGGCTTTCAGGCGTTTGCGACATGATCCATTCAACATCGTCGATAAAGCCCATGCGCAGCATTTCATCGGCTTCATCAAGCACCAAGTGAGTCAACCCGTCCAGTTTGAGCGTACCGCGACGGATATGGTCCATAACCCGGCCGGGTGTGCCAACGACCACTTGGACGCCCCGCTTCAAGGCATCGAGCTGCTCTCGATAACCCTGACCACCATAGATTGAGAGTACTTTCAGACCTTTTAAGTGCTTACCATAGCTCTGAATCGCCTCGGCAACCTGAATGGCCAATTCACGCGTAGGAGCAAGAATTAACGCCTGGGTGGTTTTGCTTTTAACATCCAGCATGGACAGCATAGGCAGCGAAAACGCTGCCGTTTTGCCCGTGCCAGTTTGGGCCTGTCCCAATACATCACGACCTTCCAATAACAAGGGAATAGTCGCAGCTTGGATTGCTGATGGACGTTCATACCCCAACTCTGAGACAACCGTCTCAACAGCAGGATGGAGGCCAAGTTCGGTAAATAAGGGGAGTTCCGCGTCAGCGGTTACGGTGTTGCTCATAATGTGGACCTGATCTGGGGGTCGAGAGTGACGCGCGGTTAAATTCGGCGTCAGACGAACACAGTACCGGCGGGGGCGCAAATTATACGCGCTAGTGTCATTAAATACCCGAGCTAATCGACGCTGATTGCGGTATTTATGCGCAGCCCCTGCCCAATACGACTCACCCCTCTTTCACTATTTCCTTTAATGCACTGCGGCAATGTTCGGGGATCACTCCCTTTTGCTGAGCATCGTAGTCAAAATACACAAGTACAGCCGTTCCGCTTGCCGTCATTTCACCGCGCTGCCAAAGCTCATGACTGACCGTGAACGAGGTGTTGCCAACATGACTGACCCAGCTGCGGACTTCAACTGGATACTCGTGATAGGTTTGCGCGATAAACTCCACATCTATCTTGCGCAGAATCAGGTTCCATTGATCAAGGCTGAGCTCGGGGTTAAAGATTTTAAAAATCGGCGTGCGCGCCGTTTCAAACCACTTTGGCACGACCGTGTTATTGATATGTCCCAGACCATCGGTTTCGTAGAAGCGAGGCAATAATTCGCAGCGCAGCATTCATGACTCCTTAGCTTATAACGGCTTGCTGTAACCAGTAAGCAAACATACAAACCCAAAGCACCACCGCCATAACTGCTGCAGGAAAGGCCTTCTCCGCTATCTCGCTGCCCTGACGGCGCTGCTCGGCGGCATACAATAGCAGACATGACAACAAAACCTGCAGGGCCAGCAGCAGGGAGGCGCTTTTCCAGGAATACTCAAGCCCTGCCAAGTTCACCGGGTGCACAAGTACCAGGGCCGCGCTGGCCAGGCCCAACACCCCGATGCATTTTGCCACTAATACTGACATCGCCTTCATCAATACTCTCCAAACTTAGGGCTAGGCAACGACTAGTACCTATCTCGTCCATTACTGCCGTTAAATGCTAAACACCGCAAATAAAGATGACTACTTTTAGCCACACACATTACATACGATGCCCACAAAATAGGGGATTCTGTCGAAGAGTGGTAGGACATATAACAAGAAAGGCGCCAACAGCGCGCTGAGAAATGGAAAAGGGGCTCGCGCATTCAATGGCAGCGATGACAACTCAGAAACCGAAGCGCTTACCCTGCGCGCCGTTGCGCTAACTCGCCGCGCCCCTCAAAGAGCACCTCTAGGTGGTGGGCACCATTGGTGGAGATCACTTTACGAACGACAATATTGCCGAGCCGACCATCGCGCAAACGAATTCGATACTCCCCAGAACGCAGCAAATCGCCATTCTGGCGCTTGAGGTGCAAGCAGCCGCCCCACTGCGCATAGCCGTCGTCGGCCGAAATATACATGGGCACATTACTCAGCAGCTCTTTACCGCCGTCAAGCACATCGCCGTGGGTCAAATCCATTGACAACCTCCATGCGGATAGGGACTATCTCGTATCGCTTTATAGCAACACTTTTGTTATACCACGGCGGCCCTGACCGACCTATCACTTCCTTATATCAAAGGTTTTTAACGGCCGCCGTTAATATTCACTTTGCTGATCCCAGCAGACGAGCAATTACTCTGGGAAATAGCGGCTAATGGTGTCTACCACACAGGCTGGGCGATCGCCGCCCTCAATCTCAATGGTCACCCGTACCACCGACTGTACGCCGCCCTTCAACTCTTCTGCAGAGAGCAACTCGCCCACCCCGCGCACTCGCGAGCCAACCGGCACCGGCGCAGGGAAACGAATACGCTCGCAGCCGACATTCACGCCCATTGAAATGCCCTGCACATCGATAATTTGTGGCAGGAATAAATTCACCAGTGACAAGGTCAAATAGCCATGGGCAATACACTTGCCAAAAGGCCCATCCTTCGCGCGCTCTGGGTCAGTGTGAATCCACTGATGATCGCCGGTGGCATCGGCAAAAAGGTTGATACGCTGCTGGTCAACCTCCAGCCATTCACTGGCCCCCAAATGTTCACCCACTGCGTCCAACAGGGCCGAGGGTGTGGCAAAAACTCTACTCATAATGACATTCCCATTCTGCAAAACTGTGAAAGCAACACGCACAGTCGTATTCTCATGGCAATCACTTTACCATCGGCTACGCAACACTCGGCATCGTCTATGCGGGTGAAGGCCACGGCGTCGCGACTACTTGCATGAGGGCACATGGGAATCAGTGACTTTTTTTCGAGCAGCACAGCCTGGGTAGTGGCGAACCAGTCAGGGCTGGCGGCCGCTGTGGCTGCGTTTATTGCGCTGCTCGGTATACTCTCGGCTCTGGAAGCCATTCTTAAAACCCGCACCGCTCAGGGTGCGGTGGCATGGGCCATTGTGCTAATTGTTCTCCCCCCGCTCTTTGTGCCGCTCTACTGGATATTCGGCCGGCGCAAATTTCGCGGCTACGCGATCGCCAAACGCGGCGATACACGAGCGATCGAAGACTTGATCCGCGAGCTTGCGCCGCAGCTCTCAAATATCGAGACCTATCCGAGCCGCCAAGACTCGCGGCTGCTCGGTCTCAACCGCCTCAGCACCCTGCCATTCACTCGTGGTAATCACGCTCGCCTGTTGATTGATGGTGAACAGGCCTTCGCGGATATGTTTGCGCATATCCGCGCTGCCAAACACTATGTACTGCTTGAGTTCTACATTCTGCGCAACGACCGTATCGGTAATGAACTGGCAGAGATACTGGTAAAAAAAGCCGAAGAAGGCGTGTCGGTTTACTTTATTTACGACGAAATCGGCAGTCTAAAATTGCCGCGCCAATATGTGCAGAGACT
This sequence comes from Spongiibacter sp. UBA1325, assembly GCF_002306875.1. Lineage (NCBI taxonomy): Bacteria > Pseudomonadati > Pseudomonadota > Gammaproteobacteria > Cellvibrionales > Spongiibacteraceae > Spongiibacter > Spongiibacter sp. UBA1325. Next base: position 47,397 of record NZ_DBTD01000006.1, on the reverse strand, counting down.
TCGCGCTGCCGGCGTACAAATTGTCCCCTTCAATAGCACCAAGGGCGCAGGCAATCGCCTACAGTTGAACTTTCGCAACCACCGAAAAATTGTCGTTTGCGATGGTAACTACGCCGCCATTAGCGGTATGAACATTGGCGATGAATACCGTCATCAACACCCCGTCCTTACACCTTGGCGCGATACCGGCCTGGCAATAACAGGGCCAGCGGTGCAAGCCGTACAATTGAGTTTTGTCGAAGACTGGTACTGGGCACAGGAGTCACTACCACCTCTGAACTGGACACCTACACCCTGTGAGGCCGCACCCGGTGACCATAGCGACCAACAAATGCTGATTATTGGCACCGGCCCCGCCGACAGCATCGAAAGCTGCGCATTGTTTTTTGAAACGCTCATTCACCAAGCCCGAGAGCGCCTGTGGATCGTCAGCCCCTACTTTGTTCCCGACACCCCCATTATTCACGCCTTGCAATTGGCCGCGATGCGCGGCGTGGATTTACGCATTATGCTTCCCGAGCAGCCCGACAAACTGATCATCAAATTGTCGTCTTTCTCAGCAATTCGAGAAACCTTGCCCCACGGCGTGCAGTTTTATTACTACCAATGTGGCTTCTTGCATCAAAAAGTCATGCTGGTGGATGATGAGATTTCCGTCGTGGGAACGGCAAACCTGGATAACCGCTCCTTCCGGCTGAACTTTGAAATAAGTGCACTGGTCTATGATCAGGGTTTTGCGGGGGAACTCACTCACATGCTCGAAAATGACTTCAAGCAGTGTCGACAGCTGCTGCCAAGAGAGGTTGCCAGCTGGTCGCTGATCCGCCGCCTGGCTAGCCGCTGCGCCTACTTATTCGCGCCACTGCAGTAAACGCCAAACAATGACGCAACAACCCCACCTTCACGCCTGCCCCGACTGCGATTTGTTGCAAACGCTGCCACGGCTCGAAAGTAAAAAGCGCGCCCACTGCACGCGCTGCAATGCGGTCTTAGCTGAAGCGCTGCCACGCCTGCCACAGCTCAGTTTGGCCGCCGGTTTGTGTGGCCTGATTTTATTCATTCCCGCCACCTGCCTGCCACTTTTACAATTTACCCTGGCCGGGCAAACCGGCAGCAACACCCTTGCAGAAGGCGTACTCAGACTGTGGCAACAGGACTTCAAACTGCTGTCTCTGATTGTATTACTCTGTTCGCTGTTAGCGCCGCTAATGCATTTACTCCTCAATACCTTTATCGCCCTTTGCCAGCAACTTAACTACTGCCCGCCAAGCTTTTCTCGAAGCATCAAGCTCGGCAACTTTATGCAGGAGTGGAGCATGTTGGAGGTCTATGCGATCGGAATTTTAGTGGCCTACGTGAAGATGATGGACGACGGTGAGATACACATTCTCAGCGGAAGCTACTGCCTGGCCGGTTTAATGATCAGCCTTATCCTTTGCGCGCAGAGCTTTAATGCCGAGCAAGCCTGGCAGTTTTGGCAGCGGAGGCAGACATGAACGCAGCAACGGCCAAGCAACACGGGCTCGCCCGCTGCCAGCACTGCGGCTTACTCAGCGCCATGCCTGCGCGCGACCAACATCACCTGGCACGCTGCCCGCGCTGTCATGCCCACCTCTACTTCCGCCGCCATCACAGTCTGCAGCGTTCACTGGCGCTGTGCCTCGCCGCCGCCGTGCTGCTGATACCGGCGAATGTCTTAACCATTATGACGGTTGTCAATCTAGGACAGGGCGTACCCGACACCATTATGTCGGGGATCATTCGCCTATGGCAGGCAGATCTGCGAGCGATCGCCGCCGTTGTCTTTATTGCCAGCATCGTTGTGCCAATTATTAAAATCGTTGCACTGCTATTACTGATGATGGTGGTGCAGTTTCGCCTTTCGCTGAGCAAGCAGCAATGCACCGCACTCTACCGTTTTGTGCACCTTATCGGCCGCTGGTCGATGCTGGACCTATTCATGATTTCGATACTGGTTACTGTTGTCAGCCTTGGTAATATCGCCACCGTCGATACCGGCCCCGCCGCCACTGCCTTTGCTGGTGCGGTGGTATTGACCATGCTTGCCGCCAACAGCTTTGACCCGAGACTGATTTGGGATTTGGAACACCATGACAAACACTGAACAAAACTATCCCCAAGCCGAATTAAAAACCAAAAAACGGCTGTCGGCAGTGTGGTTACTTCCTGTGGTGGCCGCAGCCATTGCAATGTGGTTGCTCTACGAAAACCTGAGCAGCAATGCCCTGCAGGTGACCGTACACTTTGACAATGGCAGCGGCATTACCGCTGGCAAAACGCCCGTGGTATACCAAGGAATTACCGTGGGTAGCGTCAGTCAACTTCAACTCGACGACGCGCTAAAAGGGGTAAATGCCACGCTGGACCTGCAAACACAGATCGAGCCACTGATTAACGAGAACACCAAGTTCTGGCTGGTTAAACCGCAAATCTCGCTCTCTGGCGTCTCGGGGCTCGACACCCTGGTCGCCGGCAACTACATCAGTTTTCAACCCGGTGACGGTCAAGCGGCGCGCAGTTTTACCGCGCTACTCGAACCCCCGGCCACGCCTCGCAGCGACTCGGGGCTCCAAATCACCTTGCACGCCAAAGAGCTGGGCTCGCTATCTGTTGGCGCCCCCGTGCTCTATCAGCAAATCGACGTCGGTGATATTGAGGGTTATACACTGCTTGACGACGGTGTGGAGATTACTGCCCACATCGACCCACGCTACACCCATCTCATTAACCATCGCAGCCGATTTTGGAACCACAGCGGCGTTAAAGTCACAGCGGGGCTGCAAGGCGTCCAGCTTGAAACCGGCTCATTGGCGAGCATTCTTGCGGGCGGTGTGGCCTTCGACAGTCCCGAAGACGGCGACGCTGTCGACAGCGGTCACCGATTTACGCTGCATCAAAACCGCGCGCACGCCGAAGGCGGCAAGCGCATTGTGGTGGCCTTCGACAGCGCCGAGGGCCTGAGCCAGGGTGCGGACCTTCGCCTGCAAGGTATTCGCATCGGCAGCGTCGAGAACTTGCGCTTTAATGAGGCTGGCCCTACCGCCGGTGCCGAGGCCGAGCTGCGCATCAACGCCCCCTATTACGACTACCTCAATGAAAATAGCCAGTTTTGGCTAGTCAGCCCCAAAGTGTCGGGTTCAGGTGTTGAGGGACTCGACACCCTGCTGGGAGGACCGTATATCGCCGTGAATGTCGACGGCGAAGACGGCGAGCTGCAGGAACGCTATACGGCTCTGCGCGACGCCCCCAGTCAGCGTATCAGTGCACCTGGGATCAGGGTGGTGCTCGAGGCCGACGAACTGGGCTCGGTGAAAATTGGCAGCAAGGTGTATTTTCGCAAGATCGCTGTCGGACAAGTGGAAAGCGTGTCGCTGCAGCGCAGAGGCGTTGAAATCGGCGTATTTATTCATCAGCGCTACGCCCACCTATTGCACCGCGAATCGCTGTTCTGGAACGCCAGCGGCATTAGTATCAGCGGTGGCCTCGGTGGCCTCGACGTAAAAACCGAGTCGCTGGCGACCATTGTCAGTGGCGGCATTGCCTTTCACACCCCTGAAGTGGCTCGCCCGCAAGCCGCCTGGGAGGGACTGCGTTATACCCTGCACGAGGACTACGAAAGCAGCTTTGCCGACAAGGGCAGAGAAATTCGCCTGTACTTCTCCAGCGGCGCCAGTTTAAGCAAGGGAACCGAAATTAAATACGAGGGAATCAAGGTCGGCGAAGTGACCGCCGTTGAGCTGGACCAGAGCATGCAAGGCGTTGTGGTCAGTGCCCGCCTGGCGCCTTCGGCAAAAGCTATCGCCCGCGAAGGTAGCCGCTTTTGGGTGGTGAAACCGCAACTGGGCTTAGTGGGTACGCGCAATCTCGAAACCCTGGTAACCGGCGCCTATATTAGTGTGCTACCGGGCAGCGGCGACGTGCTCACAGAGTTTATCGGCTTGGAGCGCGCGCCACCGCTGCGGGCGCCCGCAAAAGGGCTGAATGTAATATTGAGTGCTGATCAGCGCGGCTCACTCAAAGAGGGTGTGAAGGTCTTTTATCGCGACATTCCTGTGGGTGAAGTCTACGGCTTTGAACTGTCTAGCGATGCACGCCGTACCTTAATCCATATTAATATTGAGCCCCGCTACGCCACGCTGGTGCGGCGCAACACCCGCTTTTGGAATTCCAGCGGCGTCGCCATTAATTTTGGCCTATTCAGCGGCACGACCATCCGCAGTAAGTCGGTCGAATCGCTGCTTGAAGGCGGCATCGCCTTCGCCACCCCAGAAGGGCGGGGCGAGGACGGCCTGGCACCCCCGGCAGAAGCCAGCCAGCACTTTCCGCTGCACGCCGACGTGGAACCGAGCTGGTTGCGCTGGGCACCCGCTATCCCGCTGGGCGACGAATAGTCGCCCAAAATGTGACAAAGACGCCGCTCTTACCAAGATTTCACACTGTTAGATGGCAGATAAGGCTAGAATAGCGCCCCAATAAACCATCGACTCGCCGGCGGCATTGCCGCCACCGACAAAAAGAGAACGTTGTTTTGCCTAATTTGCCCAAGCAGGCCATTGCCGTCGCGTCAATCATCGGCCTTTCCATTGTCGTTGCCGTGATCCTTTTCGCGCTGCGCCCAGCCCCCGAACAGCAGGACGTTGAGCAGCATTCACTGATCATTGACGTCGCCATTGCGACCAAACAGGCGCTGACGATCAACGTGAGTAGTCAGGGCACCGTGCAGCCGCGCACAGAAACCAGCCTGGTCACCGAAGTATCGGGGCAGGTCATGGACGTTTCTCCCAAATTCGAAAATGGCGGCTTGGTAGAACAAGGCGAAGTACTGTTGCGCATTGACGATCGCAATTACCGCGCGGAACTCAAACGCGCTGAGGCCGCCGTGGCCACTGCCCACAGCAACCTGCTCCAGGAGAAAGGGCGCGCGGCAGTCGCGAAGGAAGACCTACGCAAATACCCCCGCCGTCACGCCAGTAAAGAAGCGCGCGCCCTGGCACTTAGGCTGCCGCAATTAAACGAAGCCAAAGCCAGACTGAACTCCGCACTCGCGGACCGCCGTCAGGCCAAGATCAACCTGGACCGGACGCAAATCAAAGCCCCTTATCGCGGCTTGATTAAAATGCGTCAGGTCGACCTCGGGCAATTTGTTAGTACCGGTACGCCGGTCGGCCAAATGTTCTCCGTTGACACTGCCGAAGTACGGCTACCTGTGCCAACGGACCGCCTCGCTTATTTGGAGCTACCCAATAATAGCCAGGACGACACCTACCCCCGAGTCATTCTGGAAAATGACATTGGCGATCGCTGGCCCGCCGAGGTCGTGCGCAGCGAGGGCGTGCTCGATGAACGCAGTCGCGTGTTATTTGTTGTCGCCCGCGTGAATGACCCCTACCGCTTGGAGAACCCGGGCAAGCCCCTCCTCAATGGCAGCTTTGTAAAAGCGGATATAGAGGGCAGAAAAATCGATGGGCTGATCGCCGTTCCTCGGCATATCCTGCGCACCGGTAATCAACTGTGGGTGGTCGACGACAAGCAAACCCTGCGCAACCGCGATATCAAAGCATTGCGCACAGAAGGCAAGCTGGTCTACGTGTATGAAGGTCTGGAGGAAGGTGATCGGATCTGCCTGTCATCGGTGCCCAGCGCCATCAGCGGCACCCCCGTTAAAGTCAACAGCAGCATGTCGACCGCCGAACTGGTTAAGCCCCAGAGCGAATCAGGCATGGCTACCTTTACCGAGCTTAGCAGCGTCCAATGACTATTCCCGAGCACCTAGACACTCGCCGCGGCATCATTCCGTGGTTCGCACGAAACAGCGTTGCCGCCAACCTGTTGATGATCGTCATCTTGTGCGTGGGGATTGGCTCGGCACTGAATATTCAGCGCACCCTGCAACCCGACTTCGAAATCAACATCATCCGCATCACGGTTCCCTACCCCGGCGCAACGCCGGAGGAAGTTGAAGACGGTGTCATTCTCAAAATTGAGGAAGCGCTGCAGGACATTGATGCGATTGAGAGCATAGAGTCCACCGCCGACGAATCACTGGCAACGATCAGTGCCGACATCTACAAAGACTATGACATCTTGGCCGTGATGGACGAGATCAAAAGCGCGGTAGATGGCATTGTCAGTTTTCCCGAACAGGCTGAGCGCCCCATCGTAAAGCGCTTGGAGTTTCAGAAGCACACCGTCAACGTTGAGCTTTACGGCGACCTGGATGAGCGCAGCCTGAAATCGCTGGGCGAGCAGGTCAAACAGGAGATGCTGCAAGACCCCGACATCGCCTTTGTTCAGATCAACGGCGCCCGCGACTTTGAGATCAGCATCGAAATTCCCGAGCACCGCTTGCTCGAGTACCAGCTGACCCTCAGCGATGTCGCCGATGCCATTCGTCGCTCGTCGCTTGACCTGCCCGGCGGCACCATTAAAACCAGTAACGGCAATATTTCCCTGCGAACCCAAGGCCAGGCGCGCCAGCAGCAGGAGTTTGAGCGCCTGGTTGTAAAAAGCTTCCCCGACGGTACCCGCTTAACGCTGGCCGACATTGCGACGATTAACGACGGCTTTGAGGAAGTTGACGGCTTTGCATACTTCGACGGCAAGCCCAGCCTGGGCCTGCAAGTCTTCTCAGTAGGTAGCCAGGATTTAATCCGCGTTGCCGAGGCGGTAAGCCGCTATGTCGAAAACAAGCGCGAGCAATTGCCGGAGGGCGTTGAGATTGCGCAGTTTGCCGACATCAGCTACTACCTGAAAGGCCGTATGAGCATGATGCTCGACAACCTCAGTATGGGTGCCTTACTGGTATTTGTGGTGTTGAGTCTGTTCCTGAATATCAAGCTGGCGTTCTGGGTAATGGTCGGCTTGCCGATCTGCTTCCTCGGCACCTTCGCGCTGATGCCAATGGTCGATATCAGCCTGAATATGCTCAGCCTGTTTGGCTTTATTTTGGTACTGGGTATCGTGGTTGACGACGCGATCATCATTGGTGAAAGCGCCTACGCGGAAGCGGAAAAAAGCGGCCACTCCGTCGACACCGTTATTAAAGGTGCCTTGCGCGTAGCCACCCCCGCCACCTTTGGCGTACTCACCACCATTATGGCGTTTTCGCCAACCCTGTTCGCCAGCGGTACCTTCGCGCCTTTCCCGGAGTCCGTCGGTTGGGTTGTTATCCTGTGCCTGGCATTTTCACTGGTGGAGTCGAAGTGGATTCTCCCCGCTCACCTGGCACACAGTTCGCCCGGCACTGGGCCCATTTGGCAAAAGCTCGATCGCATTCCGGCAAAGTCCAATGCAATACTCAGTAATTTTGTCGAAAACACCTACCGGCCTTTTATTAAGCGGGCCATTGCCCAGCGCTATATCACCGGCGCGAGCTTCACCGCCATGCTCATCGTCACAGTGGGGCTGGTTGCCGGCGGAGTGGTGCATTTCGTCATGATCCCCGAGGTACCTGGCGACTTCGTTCAGGCAAATCTGGAAATGGTTGAAGGCACCCCCGAGGAAGAAACGCGCCGCGCCTTCGAACATATGGATAGCAGCCTCCGCAAGGTCAATGAGGCCTATTCCGCGGCCCATGCCAACGACGACAACCGTGCACTTATCAGCCACGTTGCCGCCTTTGGTCGCGGCGGACGTCACGTGACGTTTATGGCCGAGCTCACCAAGAATGACATGCGCGATATCGACGGTGCGGAAATTGCGCGGCGCTGGCGCGAAGAAATTGGTGATATCCCCGGTGCCAAGGTGCTGGCAGTGAGTATTGCCGACCAACAGATGGGTCCGTCGATCTCCCTAAAGATCAGCAGCCCCCATCCGGAAGACCTTACCGCTGCCGCATCACAAGTGGAAAATGCTCTGCGCCGTTATGAGGGCGTCTACGATATTCGCAATGGTGCCAGCGCGCTTCGCGATGAAATTGTCCTGGAAATTCTCCCCGAAGCGGAAACCCTGGGCCTCAGCTCAGCAGCACTAGGACAGCAGATTCGCGATGCCTTCTATGGCGCGGAAGCCCAGCGCGTGCAGCGCGGCAACGACGAAGTGAAGGTGATGGTTCGCTACCCGCGCGATGAGCGTGCGGCGGTGTCCGACCTGCAAAACATGTTTATTCGCTCCGCCGAGGGCGCCTTTGTGCCACTCTCTAACGTGGCGAAAATCACCATCCAGCCCGCCTACACAACCATGACGCGTATTGATGGCGAGCGCTCTATCAGTGTGACTGCCCAAGCCGATAAGTCACGTGTTGAGCCGGATAAAGTCACCTCCAGCATCCTTAAAAACCTGCTGCCCGGTTTGCAACAGCGCTACCCCGGCCTGGACATCAAACTCAGTGGCGAAAGTGAGGAAGTCGGCACGCTGATGGTCAGTCTACTGGTCGGCTTTGCCCTCGCCCTGTTTGGCATTTATGGCTTATTGGCCATCCCCTTGCGCTCGTATCTGCAGCCGCTAATCATTATGGGGGTGATCCCGTTTGGCATTATCGGTGCGGTGTTCGGCCACATTGTGACGGACCTGTCCTTCAGTATGATGTCGTTCTTTGGCGTTATCGCGCTATCCGGCGTTGTCGTCAACGACAGCCTGATTATGGTGGACTTCATTAACTCGGCGATCGACCGCGGCGAGCGCCTGATCGACGCCGTTGTCGACTCGGGCTGTCAGCGCTTTAGAGCCATACTGCTGACGTCGCTAACCACCTTCTTTGGTCTGTTACCCATGTTGATGGAAGACAGCTTGCAAGCCCAGTTTGTGATTCCCATGGCGGTGTCACTCGGCTTCGGCATCATCTTCGCTACGGTCATCACATTGATATTAATACCCTGCCTGTATATCGTACTTGAAGATGTGAAAGTGCTGTTTGGCAGTAAGTCTGCTCGCGAGCTCGAACCGGCACTGAGCGAGTAGCGCCCCGCGCACTCGCTCCGTTATTTCACCAGTAATTTTCCGACTGACCTGATAAGAACGCTTATGTCCTTTAAACGCATCTCGATCTCAGACGCCGAACAGCTGCTGCGCCAGCCCTCGACACAACTCGCCGACATTCGCGACGAGCAGTCCTACCAGCTGGGGCACATCAAGGGCGCCAGCCATTTGGACAACCACAACCTACAGCAGTTTATTGAAGACGCCGACCCGGACGCGCCGCTGATCATATACTGCTACCACGGTAATAGCAGCCAGAGCGCCGCACAGTTTTTCGTTGAGAAAGACTTTACCGAGGTCTACAGCATGGACGGCGGGTTTGAAGAATGGCGGCAGCACTACCCCCATCAAAGTGGCGAACAATAAGGCCTGAAGTCCACGCGGGTGCCCGGGCCCTAGGCGTGCTGCCGAAGGATGCGTGTCAGCGTATCAACGTGGTGGTCAATGTAGTCATTGGAATCGGGCCGCAGCCCCAACACACGCTCAGTTATCGGCGCAACGCTGACCAAATACAGCAACGCGCCGGACAGAATATGCAAAAGGTCCATCGCATCCACTTTTGGCAGTAAACCGTGATGCTGGCCCAGCTCTATCATTGCGCGCCCTTCAATAAAGTCCGTGCCGATAAATTCTTTGACGAGCCAATCTAAACGCGGCCCAGGCGCCGATGCTTCCTGAAACATTATTTTTACCCACTCGGGGTGAGCAAACGTGAAGTGCAGTATTTTTCGGCACAAGTCACGAATCATTTTTTCCCTGTCGTCGGGCGCACGCTGCAAGGAAATATCTTCAATGTAGCGCGGTAAGGCATTATTGCGCTGCAACCAAACATGCGACACAGCCGCCCGCCAGAGTACGTCTTTATTTTGGAAATGGTATTGAACAAAGGTTTTCTGTTCACCCGCTTTCTCTGCCACCAACGCAAACGACGTCCCGTCAAAACCGAGTTGTCCAAATAACTGCGCGGCTGCCCGGAGTACCCGCTCCCGGCGCTCATTCGTTTTCGGCGCTCCGCTACCGGCCTTCATCGGAATTTAACTTACCCCAATTCATTAGAAAAATGCTTTCAATTTTAAGAAGTTAGCACTGCCCTTGACACAAAGCCAACACTATACGATCGTATAGCAAAGATAAGCTTGACGCCATCACCGGTAGAAGCAACACCACACATAACAATAATGAGCTGAGAAAAACGATGATCACCGACAGTGTGACGACTATTCACTGGCTAAACGATACCGATACAAGCCAAGATGCATTGCTTGCCATGGGCGGTAAAGCCAGCGGCCTCAACCAACTGATGCGCTGGGGACTTACGGTGCCCAGTGGCTTTGTTATCGTTAATGCGCAATGTGGCAAGCACCCTGAAGCATTGGCCGATTATTACCAGAAGCTCGGTGGCGCTATGGTCGCCGTTCGATCATCGGCAATGGGGGAAGACGGTGCGGAGAGTTCCTTCGCCGGCCAGTATGAAAGTATCCTCAACGTCGAGGGACTCGACGACCTAAAAGCAGCAATAGACCGCTGCGTCACATCGCTACACAGCCAACGGGCAAGTGCTTACCAAGGCAAGAACAATATTCATGGCGTGCAAATGAACGTTGTTGTGCAAACCATGGTAGATGCCAGCGCCGCCGGTGTGGTATTCACGGTAGACCCGGTATCGGGCCGCCACGACCGGCTTGTCGTGAACGCCGTAGAGGGGCTCGGCGAATCACTCGTCAGCGGGGAAGCGACACCCGATCACTACGAATTTAACCGCAGTGGCCAGCTAAGCTACTCTGAGCTTATCGGCGATACGCCGATACTCTCCGACGCGCTACTCGACGCCCTCGTTGCTCAGGCCAAGCACGCTAGCCAACAGGCCGGTATCCCGCTTGACCTGGAGTGGGCCGCTGACAGCCAGGGCCGCATCTTCTGGCTGCAAGCTCGGCCGATCACCACCATCGGGACTGATCTGAACGAGTTAGATACACCAATCAACGCCACTGACGTTGTCACGCGCTGCAACGTCGGCGAAATGATGCCGGGCGCCGTCTGCCCCCTAACCTTTTCAACCACGGGGCGAAGCATAGAGAATGGCATGCAACACATGCATGTGAGTTATGCCGGTCGCAAAGCCGTAACCGATGACTGGACTCAAATAGCAATGAGTCACGGCAAGCTCTTCATCAACCTCAGCGGATCAATCGCTGCCGCTGCCAACGTACTCGGGGTGGACGCAAAATCTATGGGCTACAGCCTGTGCGGTGGAGTGGTGGAAGAGCTTCAAGAGCCCCCCAAGCGCCCCTGGTGGATACGTCTATTGGGCACCGTAAAAATGCTCCGGTATCTGCAAAAAGCCGATGACGTCATCGCAAGATTCAGCAAAAAAGCCAACGACTTCGACCTACCAATTTCTGGCAATAGCGTGGAAATCGCTCACGCGCTGGACACGGCCTTGCCCTTCTATTCCGAGGCAATGGCCGTCCACCTCCAATCTTCCACAACCTCAGGAGTGGCCAGCAATATCCTCCAATCCATGATCTCCGGGGGGCAGGAAAGCAACGCGGCAGAACAAGCACAAGCGGCAAACTTAATGGCTGGCGCAAGCGGCGTAGAAAGCGCCATCCTCGTCGAGCAGCTGGATGCCATTGTCGAAAAAATCGCTCAACATGAGCGCGACGCTCAGGCTTTCGTCGATGCCTCGCCAACTGACGCTGTCGAGTGGCTAGCCAGTAGCACAATAGTGTCTGACGACTTTAAGGCATTTTTACATCGCCACGGTCACCGTGGCTACCGGGAACTCTGCATGCGAGAAGCCTGCTGGGCAGATGCGCCCGAGACATTGGTCACCACATTGCAGGCCTCGGTATGCGCGCGCCGTTCAGGCAAGGCGGTGAACCCAAAGCCTCAGGCAGTCGACACTAGCCAACTGAGTCGAGGCGTACGCTGGATATTGCCCAAGGCGCACGCGGCTATTCGCCGACGAGAGGCAACGAAATCACTACTGGTCGACATCGCCAACCGTTTCAAGCGCAGCTACCGGGCGCTAGGTGAGCAACTTCACCGCGAAGGAAAGCTGGACGACGCCGATCAGGTTTTCTTTTTCACCCACGATGAACTCATGAGCGTCGTCCGCTCCGCTGACACAGCGCTGGAGAAAGAAAAAGCCAGCAATCGTCGATCCGCCCTCGCCTTTCAAAATAAACTCTATTTCAATGAAATCTGCGTGGGCCCTCCACAACCACTCGACCGTCGACTGCAGAGCGCGGACAGCGGTGGCGACATTCTCGGGCGGCCGGTTTCCTCTGGCCTGGTCGAGGGCAAGGCCAGGGTGGCGTTTAGCGTTAGCGATGCCGCTGGGCTTCAGCCCGGTGAAATCCTTGTGGCGCCCATCACCGATGTAGGCTGGACCCCGTACTTCAGCTCAATAGCCGGATTAATTACCGACGTGGGAAGCTCAGTCTCCCACGGCGCTGTCATTGCCAGAGAGTACGGCCTGCCGGCAATCGTAAATACCCGCGTTGCCACCCAACGAATAAAAACCGGTGACAGTATCCGCCTCAACGCTGATACCGGCGTGGTATCACTTTTGTAAGTGCGGCCTTGCTGATTGCCACAACCAAACACACTACCGAGAGCAGAGCACAATGCTAGACAATAAAACGCTGACGCAATTTGGTATTCAACTCGACGACGAGTTTCCACACCCTTTTAGCAGCGCTCACGCTGACTGGAATGAATCGTATTTTTTCGATTGGTATGACGCCAATGGCCGCATCGCCGGGCACTGTCGAGTTGGTTGGCACCCCGTACAACAACGCGTGCTATTTTGGCTGTATCTGCTCGATGGTGAAGAATGGTTAGCGATCGAAGAGTATCGCCTCCCCTTCTCGGCGTTGACATTACACAGCGACAAGCAGGTGTTTGCGTATGAGGGCTGGGGCTTAGCATTTAGTTATCAGGCCGGTGAGGCCCTGCAAACCGGAACGCTGAGCGTATCAGGCTTTGCAAGAGTCCTGTCGGGGCAACGCCAAGGCCTGGTGCTGCCGGTCGCCGTCCAGCTAACCATGAATGCCCTAGGCCCTGCCCACTCTCGCGGCGGTGGCACCGTTGAAGATCATCAAGCGGAGGGCTTTAGCACCAATCGCTATGAACAGCCAATCGCCGGCGCCTTGACGGTGAGCATCGATAAGCACACACAAGACGTTACCGTTAGGGGCGAACGCGACCACTCATGGGGCCCCCGCCCCTGGGATATGCAGTGGCAGTTTCTGGTCATTAATACGGAGAAATTCAGTTTGCAGTCCACCGTGGTGAATATTCCGGAGTGGCCGGAAATCAAGGTTGGTTACTTCCAGGAAAACGACGGCGAGATGGAAAATCTGGAGGGCGTTGAATTCGACCTCTCTTTTGATGCGACCTCCCCACATCGCTCCGTTGCCGGGCACTTCGACCTCGCCTGCAGTAGTGGTAGGCTGATCAGTGGTCGTATTGAAACGATCTCTGGTGTGGAAATCGATATTACCCACACCTTCTCACCGCCCAAGCACACCGAGTATCGACGCTCTTTAGTACGCTGCTATATCGACGATGAGGCGCCCGTCATCGGCTGGTTTGAATGCAATCGCGACAGCAATCCAAGTAAATAGAACAAGGTAAAAATAATGAAAATTGACGGCCCCTTTTATGCGCAAATGAGTGGCGCAGCGGCGGAAGCCAAACGCCTGGCAGCAATCGGCTATGACGGCGTGTATTCACTGGAGGGTAGCTGGGATCCGTTCTTCCCTTTAGCGCTCGCCTCAGAGCATGCCCCCGAACTGGATATTGCCACCGGCATTGCCGTGGCCTTCCCCAGAAACCCCTCTCACATTGCCTACCAGGCGTGGGACCTACAAACGTTTTCAAAGGGTAAATTCAGCCTGGGGATCGGCTCACAGATTAAAGCGCACATAGAAAAGCGCTTCGGTATAGACTTCAATCCACCCGCGGCGAGAATGCGAGAGTATATCTTAGCGGTCAAAGCGTTTTTCGACTGTTGGCAACATGGCAACAAACTCGACTTCCAGGGGAAGTATTATCGCCATACATTGATGACGCCGATGTTCAATCCCGGGCCAAATCCCTATGGAATTCCACCAATCATGCTGGGCGCACTGGGACCAAAAATGACCGAAGTCGCCGGCGAGGTTGCCGACGGTTTGATCGTCCACCCCTTCAACAGCCTGCCCTTTCTGGAGGAGAAAGCCTTACCTGCCGTGAAAAGGGGCTTAGAGAAATCGGCGCGCTCACTGGATGACTTCACCTTACAGGTTAATGCCATCATCATTACCGGAGAAACCGAAGAGGAATATGTTGCGGCGGAGAATAGCGTGAAGAGCTTGTTGGGGTTCTATGCCTCGACGCCAGCCTATGCCCCGCCGATGGAGGCGGTAGGCCTGGGCGACTTACAGCCGACAATGAATCGCCTCTCCAAGGAAGGCAAATGGGATGAGTTGGGCAGCTATGTGGACGATGATTTTCTCAACGCGTTCTGCACTCGCGGCAAACCTGAAGAGATCGCCGGTTTGCTGAAAAAGAAATATGCTGGCTATGCAGACCGATTGGCTATTTATGCTCCCTACGCCGCGCCAGATGCTATGTGGGCATCGATTATTCAGGAGCTAAAAGCCGAACAATAACTGGCAAAACAAAAACCTTATGCCCTTAACATCAATATTAAGGGCAGCACATTCCTTCCACATCTTGTTCTTCGCCAAATTTCACGCATTAAAAAGCCACCCGAAGGTGGCTAAAGCTCATCTGGATTTGGCGCCGTTATAGCGGTAAACACTGCCCACCCAGAACAGGTATTTCGTCTGGCAAACACATTGGTAAGCTGCCACTGTCGTTATTTTCACCGCACGCATCTGCGTTATCGTAACTATCATCGACCACATCATTGATCCACTGAGTTACTAAGTCAAAAGCTGCGCCGTGCACGGTGCTGCGCGCGATGGGAGGCATTCGCGCGGCCAATGTGTCGGCTTCTGGCCCTAAGCGGTAGGGTAAAATCGACTCTTGCGCATTACCCGGTACGATATCGTACTCTCGCCCCCCACGTCCCTCTGTACCACTTGCGGTTGGCCCTTTACAGATACCAAAGGTGTCATTGACCTTGCGGAAGACATCCAGATAGAAACCGGTATTCTGAGCCAACCCGCGAGGGTTGTGGCAGTGTGCGCAATTAACCTCTAGATATGAACGCACTCGTGCTTCGATGTCTTCATCACTGCCAGCATCATAGCCAGAATCACCGGGCACATTGAATATGGGGTTGCGCTCAACCGCACTCACATGCTGACTACTATCGGTTTCCATGTTCTCAGGGCAGTTCTTCATCAAACCATTCTGACACCAATAAACAATCTGGTTTACGCCGTTGACGGGGTGATTGTCTATCCCTGTTGTCAGTGGCGATTCACTCTTAAATGGTCGATTAAGATTGCGAACCTTCGGGCCGATAGGTGCTGCACCCGTTTCAGCATCGTCGTTAGCATGACAACTCTGGCATTGGTTCGCATTCGGCAACACATATTCATCGGTACTGCCTTGATAGTGCTCGCCACTATTGACGTCATGATAGTCCCAGCTTGCACTAACAACATCTCCCTGCTGAGCTAACCTAGCCACCTTCTCTCCGCCTTCAACGCCCCATTTATACTCTAAGGCGTCCCAGTAATACTGGCCGCTACTAGTTTGACGTTTAATAATTAAGCGAGTTTCCACAGGCGTTTCTTTGCCACTTGGCTCGTCGGTAAAGGAGAACGTTTTCGCCAAAATTGTGCCAAGGGGAAACAGAATAGTGGCGTTCGCGCTGTCATTACCGTCACGATAGATTGCCTGTGTACCTTCAGGAAGGTAGGCCACACGAAATTTTGTCGAATAGTCCGAGAAAAGCTTTGTATTCAATACAAAGGGAATACCCCTGCCATTAGGTAGGCTAGTTGGGTCCTCTTTGTCACTGAAGAGGTTATATTGATCCAGCCTTGGGCAGTTCACCTTGTAAGCACTCGCATTAATTTTACCACTCGCTACAGACTGGTTACAAAGAGACTCCACAAGCTCGTCAGACGGTGCAGGGTCAATCGTTCCGGAGGGTTCAAACTCGGGAATTACAATTGGCGGAAGCAAAGGCATATTACTACCGTACTGATCTTCACAGCGATGAGGCGTGATATCAGTATCAGCGGCAAAATTCGGCAAGCTGGTAACAATATCAACAAGGTCATCTTGATCTTCCGGAGGAAGGTAAAGAAGGGCTTCCAAGCCTTCGGTGCCATCGAAATTGGCAAAGGTCATACTATCACTATCAAAGCGATTGCTGTCATCGATACACGAAGACCACCAAAGCGGCTTGAGGCGCTCCCCAGCATCATTGAATTTATAAGCATTATAGCGGCAGCTCGGATTAGGGTATTGATTACCTGAAACTGGTTTGCCCTCTGCATCGGCTGGCACTGGCTGACCTTTATCATCAGTTGGATAGGGGCAATCTGCGTCATATTCGTCCAAGTAGCCATCCCAAACGATATGCGCTCCACGGTATTCACCAGCTCCAGCGAGCATCTTAAGGCCAACAAGCATTGGGAAGGCAGACGTAACCTGTTCTCCACCAGTTTCGACGATTGCCGCAAAATCTGGCATCGGAATGTCGTTCCCGTTGTTACGGAATTCGTTATTCCAAATGTGAACGCCCTCGCTGTACAGATCTAGTCGGCGATCACCCGGCACACCAAAGAGTTTATAGCTTGTGTGTACTATCCCTGCCGTGCCGTTATCTTCGAATACATTGTCGAAGATATCGATCTTATCGTAACCCATCGTAAGCATACCGGTGCCGCGGGGTACATTCGATACGATGCTGCCCGGTTCAGCAAAGTTGTAGGTATTGTTGTTTCGTGAAGTGTTTTTGTAGACACGTGTCCGACTTCCATAGCGGGTTAAACCGTCTAGATCGTAGACCAAAAAACCGCCTGTATTACACTCCGATAAGTTATTTACGTACTCACCGCCACGAACATTCTCTATTTCAAAGCCAAACACGTTGAACGCTGCCCGACTATTTTGAATGATCGCATTGTCAGTTTGACCAACATAAATACCTGCGTCTGACGCTCCAATGGCCTCAGCACCATCAACCAAGATATTTTGTGAATTAACAGGGTAAATACCATAGCGCCCGGAAAGCTTACTCACGTTATAGTCTGGAGAGCTGGTATCAGTCTCTAGCGGGTTTGGGTTATCGGGGTTATGGCGAGCAGGATCAGTACATGCGACTTTTAGCTTGGTTTTGTAGTTCTCTGCTGTCACTGTGTCTTCATTCGCAAGGTTACGCCCGCTCGACCAGAATGCTCGCACGCGGCGCAGGGTGCCATGATCTACCCCCTGTAATTTAAAAGCATCGCCCGGTGAATCCAGAACGGTGAGGTCCTCCACCGTAATGCCTCTAACTGTCGTTGCTAAAAAACCCTCTTGGGAACCACTGTTTTTAAACGAGAGGATGGTTTTATCCATCCCCTGCCCTTTCACCAAGATATTTTCGGTACCTGAAATCTGGATACCAGATGTCAGCTCGAAGTAACCTTCTGCGAACTCAATGACATCCTTCGGCTTGGCTTCAATCATCGCCAATACCATATCCGTTGTCGCGTCAGGGCCAGGCTGAATAAAAAACACCCTTCCCTGCGAGACATCGCCGGGCTCACTGCCACCAGAGGCAGAATTATTGCCTGAGCCACTACTAGAGCCACCACACGCCGCTAGCCATAATGACGAACAAAGAACAATTAAATAGACAAGTAACCTGCTAGCTTCGCGCATGCTTACGCCCCCTCGACAATAAATTCAGTTGCGAATAACCAAGTAATCCCAACCAAAAAAGGCTGGCATACGAAGCACACGAGTCTACGTTAAACTACTTACTTGACAACCGACTATCGTGCCTGTAATCCGTTAATTCGTGACAAGCAAATTTCGTGTATTAACAACTAACAGGCAATGGGCCGATATGACCGCACAGTCTGCCGCTGACGCGTGCGGACTGGAGGTAGCGTCACTCTTCCAAGAAGCAGGGATAGACAAACAGAGTTGGGATGCACAATCCCGCATCAATCAGGACGATTTGACAGCTCTTTGGAAAACCGCACACCGTATCGGAGGTCGCCCTGACGTCGGACTGCACGTTCTGAAGCACTTTCATTTCAGGACGGCAGGTACGCTCGCCTACAAAATGATGGCAGCGAAAACCTTTCGCCAATCAATTATTGAATCACTCCATCAAATTTCCGTCGTCAATCAAGTTTGGGACTTTTCATTATCGGAAAAAAACAACATGGGCGTAATGAAATTTTGGCCAATAGCCCCAGAGGCAGACATTACACACCACTCCTACGATGCCTTCATCGGTGCATGCACCAAGATAGTTCGCGACTGTTTCACCGAGGAGACATGTCAGCTGACACAGCTATGGTTTGCCCACCCGGACTTTGGTTTGAAGGAGCATTACGAGAAAGAGCTGGGGTGCGAATGCATCTTCGATACAGAGGACTACGCAGTTTGTATGACCTGGGACTTGATGGACCTGCCGCTGCCGTCCTCAGATCCTATTTTATATGAAACACTCGATATCCAATTAGCAAATCAGGCAGACAAGCTCAATAAAATAGCGGCTCAAATTGAGCAGGTCTTACTTGAGTTAATCCAGACAGGAAAAGCCTTTTCCAGAAGACAAGTCGCTCAAGAAATTGGTCTAGGTGAAAGAACCATGCTGCGCCGACTAAAAGAGGACTCCCTCACTTACAAAGACGTAGAAGAGGGAGTTTGTGAAAGCATTGCAAGACAAGGACTGCAACGAGGCAAAAAGCTGGAGCATATTGCGAGTAAACTCGGCTACTCCGACGCGGACTCACTGGCGAAAATGCTAAAAAGGCGTACAGGATTAGGGATTCGAGAACTCCGAAATCCCTGAAGCTAGCGTCACTCGCCCCCTCCTCTTTTGCCAACATCCCCGACCGCATATCGATCTACGGACTTACGCAAACAGGGCAATAAGCATACATACCACGCGGGTCGTTCAGCGTGGGGAGCGCTGCGGTCGCAGGCAGCCACTGCTGAATTAACGCAGAGAGAGACTGGGGGAGCAAAGGCGCTGCGACCCCCGAGCTTAGTATCCAGCGCATCAGCTCTTCTTCCGGGCTCATCGGCAAGCGCAATTCGCGGTGTCGGCTGTCACTCAGCCCGGCTAGTTTCGCGGCCGACTGAATGGCTTGTTCTAAGGTGCCCAGCTTATCTACCAAGCCGAGTTCATGAGCATCCATACCACTCCATACTCGCCCTTCGGCAATCGGCTCGACTTGTTCTGGCAGCTTGCCGCGGCCCTCGGCAACCACATTAATAAATCGGCGATAGCCATTATCGATACTGCTTTGAATGGATCTCGCCACAATAGGGTCTAGCGGGCGGTCAACACGCAGCTTTCCGGCAACTGCCGATGTGCCGACACCGTCGGTGTTTACACCCAGATCAGCCAGTAATTCCTCAACGGTGGGAAAAGCACCAAAGATGCCAATAGAGCCTGTCAACGTAGCGGGGCTCGCCCAGATCTCATCGGCACCTGCCGCTATCCAGTATCCACCTGATGCCGCCAGGCTGCTCATTGACACCACATAGGGCTTGCCCGCCTGTTGCAGGGCCTCAAGTTCGGCGCGAATAATTTCCGATGCAAAAGCGGAGCCCCCGCCGCTGTCGATGCGCAACACCAGCGCCTTAACACTCTCATCCAGCCGCGCGGTACGAACCAGACGTGCAAGGCTATCACCGCCAATGCTGCCCGCAGGCCGCTCACCATCCACAATATTGCCGCTAGCAACGATTAACGCCACACCCGCAGTATCGTCGGGTAAGGTTATGCCCCGCTTAAAGCGCAGATAGTGCTTGTAATAAACCTGGTTAAAATAGCCATCTTTATCCCAACCGACCTGCTCAGCCATCATTTCGCTGAGCCGCGGCCGACTGACAATACCGTCGACCAAGCCATAATCCAGGGCAGCTTGTGCGGCATCGCCACCACTACCAGCCAGCACGCGATCGATATGGTTCACGTAGTAATTAAAGTCTTTAACGGCAATATTGCGGCGCTCAACGACGCGGTCGCGGTATAGATCCCACAGCGGTTCCAGCCAGCCTCGGTTCGCTTCACGCGCTTCCGGCGACATATCATTGCGAATAAATGGCTCGAGTGCCGACTTGTAGCTTCCCACTTTAAATACGTGGAAGTTCACCTTTAGTTTATCAATCGCCTCACTCAGGTAGTTGCGTACCACGGCAAAGCCTTCCAGGCTGACGCCACCCATATTGTGCAGCAGTATTTGGTCAGCCTCGCTCGCCAACAAATACTTGTCCTGATCGTAGTGTCCCGACATCGCGACAATTTGCTTGCCCGACTCGCGAAAACGCCGCAGCGCATCTGACAATTCCAATGAGCGGGCCATACCGATGTGCTGCATATCATCGAGCAATAACAACAGTACCTGAATGCTGCTGTCCTCGCGGGCGTAATCCACACTATCGATCAGGTCTTGCAACAGGGTTTCTATCGGCAGACCACTGCCACTGATTTGCGTGAATGCGTCAACGGCGGTGTATTGCTCAACCACCACCCCCTCAGGAGCCAGTACCAGAACGCCACCGTTTGGCACTTCAACACGGAAGGCATTCACAATGTTGAACAGCAGCAAGCCGATAAACACCAAGAAGAACAGGTTTAAGGTCCAGCGGCGCACACCGTCCAGCACATTGCCCAAACGGTTAAAAAAACCGCGCTTATTTGCATCGCTCATACTGTGTCCTTACTCCTCATACTTCTTATGCGGCGCGCATTGCCTGCGCATGCCAGCGAATAAACGCCGTCGCGCTGCAGAACAAAATAACTACCAACGCCAGCTCAATATAATTGATCCAAATAACAAAGGGCGACATGGCCTCGGTAACCGCCGAGGCAAAATACAACAGGCTTACAAAACACATCCAGGCAATGCCTTTGAGCTGCTGGCGAAAAACCGGCAGCACAAAAATCAGCAGTGGCAACACGCGAATCAGCCAGATGGTAACGCTGGGCTGGCGTCCCTCTTGCACCCACACCCACGTACTCAAACTCAATGAAATTAACAAACCGACGTAGGAAAACTTCATCAAAGCCGCCGTGACGGCCGCGCGCTTTTCCAAACTTGTCATACCTGAAGTTTCCTTATGTAGAGTTAATCAACCAGTCGCTGAGCCAGTAACGCAAGACGCTTGCCCAGAGCAGTCGCCAACCCCAGCTCGGTGGCGTCGACATCGCGCCCGTCACTGCCGGCAACGTGGCTTGCTCCGTAGGGCGTCCCACCTGTGGTTGTTGTGCTCAGCGAGGACTCGCTGTAGGGCAAACCGGCGATCACCATACCGTGGTGCAGTAGTGGCAACATCATCGAGGTTAGCGTCGTCTCCTGACCGCCATGCAGACTGGCGCTGGATGTAAAGACCGCAGCGGGCTTCCCTATCAGAGCCCCACTCATCCACAACGCCGAGCTACCATCTATAAAGTACTTCAGCGGCGCCGCCATATTGCCAAAGCGCGTAGGGCTGCCCATTGCCAGGCCTGCGCAATCGCGTAAATCTTCCTGACTGGCGTAGAGGTGCCCCTCATCGGGAATATCCTCTTCGACGGCCTCACACACGGTGGAAATCGCGGGCACCGTGCGCAGCCGCGCTGCCATACCCGCCTGCTCCACACCACGCGCTATCTGCTCGGCCAAGCGCCGGGTTGCGCCGTGACGGCTGTAGTACAGCACCAAAATGTAGGGGCCATCTGTCATTGAAGATTCCTTAATCGATCAAAGCCAGTACGTTCTCAGGTGGACGCCCGAGCACCGCCTGATCGCCTTTTACGACAATCGGCCGTTCAATCAGTTTCGGCGCTTCAACCATCGCCTGAATTAAGACCTCATCACTGAGACTGTCATCCGCCAAGCCGCGCTCCTTGTATTCTGCCTCGCCCTTGCGCAACAATTGCCGCGGAGAAATACCCAGCTTCGCCAGCAAGTCTCGCAGCGTATCCGCACTCGGGCTGTCTTCTAAATACAGGACGACCTCTGGTGTTATCCCATTGTCTTCAAGCAACTGC
Source organism: Spongiibacter sp. UBA1325 (assembly GCF_002306875.1). NCBI lineage: Bacteria > Pseudomonadati > Pseudomonadota > Gammaproteobacteria > Cellvibrionales > Spongiibacteraceae > Spongiibacter > Spongiibacter sp. UBA1325. Next base: position 25,277 of record NZ_DBTD01000006.1, on the reverse strand, counting down.
TTGGTTTGACGTGACTTGGAACAGCGAGGGTTGTGGTACAGGGTGTAAACAGACATGGCTCATCCAGCGTAGTAAACGATAAGCGACATTATACACAGCGCATTGCTGGCCACCATTTGGAATAGGAAATGATACAACTGCGATCAATCTTGCTACTGCTTACCTGCTCTTTATTAATCGCCTGCAGCCGCAGCGAAACCAGCGCAGCGGGCTTGCCTGATACCGGCAACTGGGTACTGATTAATTATTGGGCGACATGGTGCGGTCCCTGTCGCGATGAAATTCCCGAACTCAATAAACTTGATGCCGAGCACAGCGACATCGACGTTTACGGCGCAAACTACGACCGCCTGCAGGGCCCGGCGCTAGACGAGGCCATTGCCGAGTTGGATATTCAATTTGAAAGTATGCTCGCCGACCCCGCCCAATTGCTCGGGCAAGAACGCCCTAAAGTATTACCGACCACCTATATCCTCAGCCCACAAGGTGAACTGCACAGTGTACTCACGGGGCCACAAACGGAAGCCAGTTTGCTCAAGGCTTTAGGCCGCCAGTAAACCCTAGCCGTGCGCTAAAGCCCGCTGCCAGTGGGCCAGCATTTCCGGGCTGAACGCCACCAGAAAGATCTGCCGGAGGCTGCGCGGCTCAAGCAAGGCCTCCCGTAAACTGGCCACCGCAATAGCGCAAGCCTGGTCGTGAGGGTAGCCATATACGCCGCAGCTAATGGCCGGAAAGGCCAGAGTAGCGAGCTCCAGTGCCTTGGCCTCTTCAATACAGCGGCGGTAGCAACTCGCCAGTTTATCGGCCTCGCCCTGATCACCGCCGTGCCACACCGGCCCTACCGTATGAAGAACGTATTGAGCTGGCAGTGCAAAACCGGGGCTGACTTTGGCATCGCCGGTCGCGCAACCCTGCAAGCCGCGACAGAATTCCAACAACGCCGGCCCCGCCGCCCGGTGAATGGCGCCGTCGACACTGCCCCCGCCGAGCAAACTGTTATTCGCGGCATTAACGATGGCATCAACCTTCAGCTCACAGATATCTGCTTCTAACGCTCGCAGTTCACAGGGCATCGTTACACCTCATCTTCGCGTTGAAGCTGAACCTGCAAACCGGAGTCGGAAGCCGACGCGGGCAGCTCCTCTATCGCCTGCGCCCAGCTATCAGCGCCCAGTGGCGCGTCGCCATCGCTCACGCTGACGCGCATGGGGCGACAGCAAACCTCGCAGTCTTCAACGTACGGCTCCCCTGCTAGGCTCGGGTCGATCAGCAGTTCGATACGCTCGCCGCAGTAAGGGCAATAATCTTTCCAGCTTTCCAACATGGTTCAGCGATCACAGTAAAACCACCATGCTGACATGTTATAAGCTGCAGAGGTAGGCCCGCCAGCCGCCAAAATGGCTGATGTCCGTCGCGCCATGAATCCCTGACTGCTCGCAGATAAAGCCCGGGCACAGCCGTCCGTCGGCCAGCCGCACTTTGCCAATGCCCAGCGGCGCCGGGATCCCGGCCACAAAACTGCCAAGTTCGGCGAGCGGCATCGACCAGACCTCCACCTCGATCGCCTGCCCCTGGCCGGACTCGGCCAGCACCATGGCCGGACGCAACGGCGGCCCACCGGGCAAGGCATAGAGCTGGTAATCAGGGGCTGACTGCGTGCACAGCTGTAAGGTGGCACCACGCTCACGAAGCTGCCAGTTCAGGGGCTGACCGTCCAGATGGGCGCCGCAAACCACCACGTCCACCCGCTCGGCCGCTGTCGAAGCATTCTCGGAAAGCGCTTCAAAAGCACGCTTTTCCGCGCCCAGCGGCAGGGCAAAACGCTGTTGCAGACGGTTACCAATCGACAGCAGCTTGCGGTCGCCAAAGGCCTCGGCAACCAGCGTCAGGCCAAAGGGGAAACCGTCGTCGGTAAACGCCGTAGGCAGCGCCAAACCGCAGAGGTCAAACAGGTTCATATAGTTGGTGTAGTAGCCGGTATTGCTGTTCAGGGCGATGGGGTCAGCGTCCAGCTCGGCAATCGAATAGGGCCGCGGCGCGGTGGGTGTGAGCAGCGCATCCACCGAATCCAGCGCGGCCTGCGCCAGTTTGCGCAAGGCTTTTAAACGATACTGAAAAGAGAAGGCATCCCGCGCTGACGGCGCTGCACCACCGCTGATAATCGTTCGGGTGACCGGCAGCAGCGCCTCGGGCTGCTCCTCAATCAGCGGTGAGCAGGCCAGATAGCGCTCCGCCACCCAGGGGCCTTCATAGAGGAGTTTGGCGGCATCGAGAAAGGCCGACATATCCACCTCGATCAGCTCGATCTCATCATCCTCGGTAATCGCCGCGAGGCTCTGCTGATAGGCCTGCTCGTAGCCCGCGTGACCGAAAAAGGCGAGTTGTTCCGCTGGCATCACGCCCAGGCGCAATTTGCCGGCATGTCGTCCGTAATGGCGAGAACGGTTGCCGAAGGGGTTGGCGCGGCTGTAGGCATCACTGGCGTCCTCACCCTCAGCCACCGACAGCACCGCGTGGGCGTCATCCACATTCAACGCAAACACTGTCATGCAGTCCAGCGAGCGGCAGGCGGGCACCATCCCCGTGGCCGACAACAGGCCGATACTGGGCTTGAGGCCCACCAGATTATTAAAGCAGGCTGGCACACGACCCGAGCCCGCCGTGTCAGTGCCTAGGCTGAAACAGGCCAGCCCCTTGGCCACGGCCACCGCCGAGCCAGAGCTGGAACCGCCACTGATCATGTCGGGGTCGACACTGTTTTTACAGGCGCCCCAGGGCGAGCGGGTGCCCACCAGCCCGGTGGCAAATTGGTCGAGGTTACTCTTGCCCACCGGAATCGCCCCGGCGGCAATCAGTGCTTGCACCACCGTCGCCGATTGCGAGGGGGTATAGCTGAAGGCGTCGCAGGCCGCCGTGGTCGGCACCCCCGCCAGATCGATATTGTCTTTAATGGCAAAGGGCAGGCCGAACAACGGCAGGCTGTCGGGACTGTGCCCGTCCAGCGTTTGCAGATACGGCTCCAGCTCCGCCGCGCTGAGGCGGTAAATCCAGATATTGTGGTCGTTGAGCGCGTCGCAGCGTGCGGCAATGTCGGCCATCAGCCTGCGCGGTGTCAGGCTACCATCGCGGTAGGCCTGATGCAGGCTGCGACGACTCAGTGTAGGCAAGGTCATTGGTCGCTCTCCCCTTCCAGAATTAACAGTGGCTGACCGGCACTGACGCGGCCGCCGGCTTTCACCACCACCGTTTTCACCCGGCCCGGCTGGCTGGCCAGCACGGCGACTTCCATCTTCATCGACTCCAGCAGCATCACGCACTGCCCGGCTTCAACGGTATCGCCCTCGGCCACATTCAGCTGCCAAACGCTGCCCGCCACCGAGCTGTCCACCACAATATCGTCGTCGCCAATCACCAGCGTATCGTCACTGACCTCGACCTCCGGTGCCTCGTAGTGGAACTGACCATCGGCATGCCAGCGCGCCAGCTCGTCGTCGAAGGCCTGCTCTCGGCGGCGAGTATGGGCATCGATTTCCGCCGCGTGCTGCGCAGTAAACGCTTCGTACTCCGCCAGCGAAAACTCGCCCTCCTCAGTGCGCAGCGGGTAATCGCCCAGCGGGAAATCACGACGGATTTTCGTGAGTTCATCGTGGCTGACTTCGTAGAAACGAATCTGATCGAAGAAGCGCAGCAGATAGGGCTCGGTAAACGCGGCCGTGCGGCGGTAGCGATTCCACATTTGCAGAGTGCGGCCGACAAACTGGTAACCGCCCGGCCCTTCCATGCCGTACACGCAAAGATAAGAGCCGCCGATACCCACCGAGTTTTCTGCGGTCCAGGTACGCGCCGGATTGTATTTGGTGGTCACCAAGCGGTGACGCGGATCGACTGGCGTGGCGACCGGCGCGCCCAGATACACATCGCCCAGGCCCATCACCAGATAGGCGGCGTCGAAGACGATCTTTTTCACCTCGGCAATGCTGTCGAGGCCGTTGATGCGGCGGATAAATTCCAGATTACTCGGGCACCAGGGCGCATTGGCACGCACTGACTGCTGATATTTATCCACTGCCAACTGGCAGGCCTCGTCGTCCCAGCTCAGCGGTAGCCACACCGTGCGCGATGGCACGTGCAGGGAATCCAAGCGCTGCGATAAACGCCGTTCGCGGCGCGCCAGCTCGTCCAGCAGCTCACGCAGCGGTAATTGCTGCGCGTCATAATGCAGTTGCAGTGAGCGAATGCCCGGCGTGAGTTCACGCAGCCCCGGCAATGGTGTCTGCTGCAAATCCTGCATCAAAGCATGGGCGCGAAAGCGCAGGCGAATATCCAGCTCCAGCGGGCCGTATTCCACCAGTAGGAAGTGATCGCCCGCTGCGCGATAAACCACCTCATCGCCCACCTCGTCCACACTGAGGCGTTGCACGATGGGCGACGGCAGAGCCCCGACAGAGACCGGCGCCACGGATTCGGCAGCAGCGTCGCTATCGCCAAGCTCATCACCGGCGAAAAAGGCCTGCTGGCAGCGCTCAGCCGCCACCGCCGCGTCAACGCTGACCGGCACAAAGCGCAGCGTGTCTCCAGCGCGCAACTGACCGAGTTTCCACAGGTCGGCGGTAATCACCGTAGCCGGGCAAACAAAGCCGCCCAGCGAAGGGCCATCTGGGCCGAGAATCACCGGCATATCGCCGGTGAAATCCACCGTGCCGAAGGCGTAGGCGTTGTCATGAATATTGGACGGATGCATGCCCGCTTCGCCGCCACTCTGGCGTGCCCACTGCGGCTTAGGGCCGATCAGGCGCACGCCGGTGCGGCTGGAGTTGTAATGCACTTCCCAGTCGGTGCTGAAGAACTGCTGGATATCGGCGTCGGTAAAAAAGTCTGGCGCGCCGTGGGGGCCATAAATCACCCGTAGCGACCACTGCGAGCCGATGTCCGGCAAAGCAGCCCGATCCGGGCTCAGCGCCAGCCCAGTGGATGCGCTCTGCGCCAGCGCCAACACATCGCCGGTGCGCAGCGCGCGGCCGTTATGACCGCCGAACTGGCCGAGGGTAAAGGTGGAGCGCGAGCCGAGGTACTCGGGGCAATCGAGGCCACCTGCAACGGCCAGATATGCCCGCGCGCCGCACTCAATACGCCCCATGATCAGAGTCTGCCCAGCGGCCACCTCCACCGGCGTGTGCATCGCCACGGGCTCGCCATCCAGACTTAGTGGAATGGCCGCCCCCGCCACCACAATGCGGGTCGGCGCACTGAATTGCAGGGTCGGCCCCTGCAGGGTGACTTCCAGTGCCGCCGCATCAGGCGTGTTGCCCAGCATCGCATTGGCGAGGCGGAAGGAATAATTGTCGAAGGGCCCCGAGGGCGGCACGCCCACATCCCAGTAACCGCTGCGACCAGGGAAATCCTGGATGGTGGTCTGAGTACCGCCCTGCAGTACATCGATACGCGCAGGCTGCCAAGTTACCTGCGCAAGATAGCGGGTTGTGACGTCGCCCTTCGCCACCACATCGTCATCCAGCAAGTAACGCAGATAGGCACCGTTGCTTTCAATGCCGTACAACTGCGTCTGATCCAGCGTCTCGCGCAGGCCTTGAATCGCGGCGTCGCGGTCCTCCCCTCGGTAGAGAATCTTCGCCAGCATCGGATCGAAGTACGGTGACACCTCAATGCCGCTTTCCAGCCAGTGTTCAATACGCAGGCCCGGCAGCGCTTCATCAGGCTGGGGAAATGCCACATGACTGAGCAGCCCCGCGCAGGGCTGAAAATCCCGGTAGGGATCTTCGGCATACACTCGCAACTGAATCGCGTGCCCGCTGGCAGACAGCCCCTGACGCAGCGCATCCAGTGGCGGCAGTTCCCCCGCCGCCTGTTGCAACATCCACTGCACTAGGTCCACCGACCAGACCATCTCGGTGACGCCGTGCTCCACCTGTAAGCGGGTATTCACTTCGAGGAAATAGCACTCCTCGGTATCGGCATCAAAAATGTACTCCACCGTCGCGGCATTGCGGTAGTTCACACTGGACAGCAGCGCCTCAGCCAGCGTGTAAAGCCGCTGACGCACTGGCTCGGGCAAATTCGGCGCCGGGCACTCTTCAATCACTTTCTGGTTGCGGCGCTGGGCGCTGCAGTCGCGCTCGCCGATGGCCAACACACCGCCCTTGCCGTCGCCAAAGGCTTGCACTTCAATATGCCGGGCGCGGGCAATGTATTTCTCCAGAAACACGCCGTCGTCGGCAAAGTTGTTCTTACCCAGTTGCTTGACCTTGTTAAAGGCCTCGCGCAGCACCGCCTCTGAATCGCAAACCTGCATGCCGATACCGCCGCCCCCGGCGGTGCTTTTGAGCATGACCGGGTAGCCAATATTCGCGGCCTCGGCACAGGCGGTATCCACATCCGCCAGCAAGCCCGAGCCCGGCGGCAGGGGCACGCCCGCGGCCGCAGCAATCTCCCGCGCGCGGTGTTTCAAGCCAAAGCTTTGCATCTGCTCCGCAGTTGGGCCGATAAAGACGATCCCCGCCGCCTCGCAGGCAGTGACGAAAGCCGCGTTTTCGCTGAGGAAACCGTAGCCGGGATGGATGGCCTCGGCGCCGCAGGCGCGGGCAATTTCCAAGACTTTGTCGCTGTTGAGATAGGTGTCAGCTGCACCGCCCTCGCCGAGGCTGTAGGCTTCATCGGCCTGACGCACATGCAGACTACGGGCATCGACGTCGGCGTAGACCGCCACGGAAGTGATGCCCAATTCGCGCAAGCTGCGAATAATGCGGGTGGCGATGGCACCGCGGTTGGCAATCAATATTTTCTTGAACATGCTGGTCCGTTGCGGGCCGTCCCGCTTGTGTCTACGACAGTGGTCGTCCACTGAAGTCGTTGGATCGCTTGTTAATCAGGCCGCCCAGATCAGGCACTCGACCGGGGTCGGGTTGTAGGCATTGCAGGGGTTGTTGAGCTGCGGGCAATTGGAAATGAGCACAATGGTGTCGACCAGCGCTTTCAGTTCCACATATTTCCCCGCGCCGGAAATACCGTCGGCAAAGCTCAGTTCGCCATTGGCCGTGACCGGCACATTCATAAAAAAGTTGATGTTGTGGCCGATGTCGCGCTTGCTCAGCCCGTACTCGGGGTGCTCGGCAATAGCGAGCATCCAACTGTCGCGACAGGCGTGCATGCAGCGTTTTTCCAGGTCGTAACGCACGGTATTGCTTTCGCTGGCGCAGGCACCACCCAAGGTGTCGTGACGACCACAGGTATCGGCCACTATTTCCAGCATCGGGCGGTTAAGGGTACTGCGTAGCACCGAACCGGCGCTCAGATAGACATTGCCCTGTTCGCGAATGGTGTCGGTGGCGCTGTAGCGCTCGGCGGGATCGTCGGCGCAGAAGAACAGCGTATCGGCCGCCTGATTGCCCTCCAAATCCAGAATGCGCAGCACTTCGCCGGCGCCCAGTTTTGCAATGTAGTAATCCCCGGCGTCGATCTGCTCGCGGCGCAGCGCGGTAGCGGCGAGGCGTTCACTGTGTTTAATCATGTTTCTCTCCTCAGGCGCCCAGGTAATACAGTGCGTTGTTGGCAAAGCCGCGACGGTTTTCGTCGCAGTGATTAAGGCAGATATCGTCCTCAGTCATCGGCTCGGCCACGCTCAATTCCACACCAATGCGGCAGCGCGGGTAGTCGGCAGCAGTGTTCAGCGGGTGAGGACAGGCGTGAATCAGCACTAGGCAATCCATCTCGATGCGCAGAGTCAGCGTGCTGCCCGGTGCACTGTGGTCGGTGGCCAAGTGCAGATTGCCCTCGTCGTCAGTTTCCACCTTGCTGAAGACATTGATGTTGGCGGCCATGTCCGCGGCGCCAAGACCGTATTTCGCCAGCTCAACCAGAAAGGCGTCGTGACCGTTCTGGTGCCAGTCGTTGCGGTCGTGTTGGTAATCGCGACGGCCCCAGCGCGCATCAATATGGCTGGCGTGGCTATTGCCACACACGGTGTCGTGCCAGCCCAGATCATCGTCAACGATCGAGGCAAAAATGCGTCCCATGTCCGAGTACAGACAGTTGCCACGAGTGAGTTTGAAGGTGTGCTGACACTTGAGCGTGTCCGGCGCGTTGTAGCGCTCGAGCAGGTTGCGCGGGTTATAAAACAACAGCCCGGCATTACCGTTGCCGTCGATATCCTGCAGCCGCAGCAAGGTGCCGCGACGCAGCTCCAGCGACCAGTGGCCGCCCGGCGCGATAGTGGTTTCATAATGATTCATGAGACTAACTCCTGGCCTGAGCTGCTCAGGCCACTGTCAATTTCTTGCAGTAATTCAGGCTCGCACTGCCCAACGGGTAGGTCGTAGGTAATACCTGCACCGAAGCGATTGGGCGCTTGCGGGTCGAGACGCAACTTGTCGAACACCCACAGACGGGTACCCAGATGAAAACCCTCGGCCAGGTCGTGGGTCACCATAAACACGGTGAGCTTGTGCTGGCGCCACAGCGACAGCACAAGCGCGTGCATGTCGGCGCGAATGCCGGGATCGAGCGCTCCGAAAGGCTCATCCAGCAATAAGATCCGAGGTTTTAGAATCAACGCCTGAGCAATCGCCAGTCGCTGGCGCATACCGCCGGAGAGTTCATCCGGGTAACGTGCCGCCATATGTGACAGCCCCACCGTTTCCAGCATTGCCATCGCTTCGTCGCGGGCAGCGCGCTTACGCTTGCCCCAGAGAAAGCCCAGGTGGGTCTTCTCAAACGCACGGGCGATAATGACGTTTTCCAACACGGTCATGTGGGGAAACACCGAGTACTGCTGAAAGACCACGCCGCGCTCGGCATCGGGCTCATCGGCAATGGTTTTGCCGTCCAGCAGAATCTCACCCTGATTGGGCACATCAGTGCCCAACAACATGCGCAGGAAGGTACTCTTGCCACAGCCCGAGGCCCCGACCAAAGTGATAAATTCGCCTTCAGCAACCGTGGCAGAAATATTTTCAAGAATGACGTTGTCGCCGTAGCGCTTCCATACATTGCGAATCTCGATCATGAGCGATTCTCCTGCCAGGGAAAGGCCCACAAACTCAGCTTGCGCAGCGCAAAGTCGATAACAAATGCCAGCAACGCGATCCAGGCAACATAGGGCAGAATCACATCCATCGACAGGTAACGACGAACAAGAAACACCCGATACCCGAGGCCATCGGTAGAAGCGATTGCTTCTGCGGCGATAAGGAACAACCACGCGCTCCCCAACGACAGTCGCAAGGAATCAATTAGCCGAGGCATCAATTGGGGGATCAGCACCCGCAAGACTATTTGCCCACTATTGGCACCCAGTGTTTGCGCTTTTACCAGCTGTTCCCGGGGAATTTCCAGACAGCGCTTTTGGATATCGCGCGCGACGAAGGGCGTTACGCCAATAGCAATAAGCGCGACCTTAGACACCTCCCCCAAACCAAAGACAATAAACAGTATCGGCAAAATCGCCATTGGCGGTATCAGTGATGCCACCGTCAGCAGTGGCGCAACACCGGAATAGGCCACAGGAAAGGCGCCGGTACTCAAACCGAGCAACATCCCCAAGCCAGCGGCAATTGCCATACCCAAACCCAGGCGCTGCAAACTGCTGAGAGTGTCCTGCCAAAACAGGTACTGCCCCGTGCGCTTACTCGGCTCAAACGCTAAGCGCTGCATCGCTTCGCCCATCTGAGAGAAACTGGGTAAAAGCTTGTCTTGGGGGTTTTCCGCCAAGCGTGCATCAGAGGCCGTGACGTAAAGCACCAGCAGGAATACAAAGGGCAGTAATGACAAGGCAATGCCCCATACCCGCGTCGGCTGCTGATTAATCAATCGTTTCATAGAAGCATCCCAGCTGAGAAAAATAGTTAGGGTGCCAGGCGCCACCCTCGGGCACGGTTTACAATTTGCCGTCAGCCGCCATTTGCATATAGCTGGGGTTAAAACGCAGTTTGATGTTTGCCGGATTACCATATACACCGACAGGCGTTTCGATACCGATGAAACCGGCGTCGGGAGCGCCGTCACCCAGCAAACCGTGGTTAAACGAGAATTCAGCCACACTCTGCATGGTTGACTTCAGGTCACTGCTGCGGGTGAAAGCGACCGCGTCGCTGGGCGTGTAAAACATTTTCGTACTGGCCAGCTGCGCATCGTAGCCGGCAGTGTCCGTCCCCGACGCAATTGCCATCGCCGTGCGAGCAGCGAGGCCTGCCTTTCCTGGGGCGCTCATGATCGCCATGATTTCATACCAGGCGCCAACTAACGCCTTACCCAGAGCAGGGTTTTTCTTTAATACCTCGGTGTTCACCACGAGCAGGTCGATAATTTCGCCGGGTATTTGAGAAGAGTCGAACACCTTGTTTGCGCCGGGCATGGTGAGAATTTCACTGAGTAATGGGTTCCAGGTCACCACAGAACTTACCCCCGCTGTTGGGTAGATAGCGACCATATCGGCGTCGGAGGTATTCACAACGGTAACGTCAGATTCGCTCATGCCGACGCTATCCAGTGCCCGCGCCAGCAAATAGTGGGAAACACTCAACTCAACTAAATTCACTTGCTGCCCCTTCACAGCCTGAAGTGAGTCGGTATTTTTCAGTACCAGCCCGTCATTGCCATTAGAAAAATCGCCGACAATTAGCGCGGTACTGTCCACACCACCGGCAGCGGGAATTGTCAGCGCATCCATGTTCGTCATGGTGCAGGCGTCAAACTCGCCGGTGGTGTATTGGTTTATTGACTCGATGTAGTCGTTGATCTGAACGACATCAATCTCAATGCCGTATTTCTTCGCCCATTTATCGACGATTTTTTGCTCGTCACCATAGCCCCACGGCATCCAGCCAACATAAATTGACCAACATACTTTGAAGCTGTCTGAAGCGAGACTAAAAGAGGAACATGAGAGAGTAAGTAGTAATGCGGCTATTCGTTTCATTGCCTGCCTCCGGCATCGTTACGCGGTAAATAGAGCACTCCTGGCAACTGGCTGCCGATCGTCTCCCGGGCTTTTGTCCCGCCGTGTAACCTATCCCGTGGCGAATCCAATCGATGAGGGAAGAGGTCGAAAGCTCTCGGACCAGACGTTGTGCAAGGTGCGCAACCGGAACCCTAGCTCTCCATTACCAAATTGTGATGCTTTGACAGCATGTCCTGCGATACCAAGAGTGCGGACACCGTGTTCTATACAGAATCCATGCCAACACTACTTCCACCGCCAATTCACGCTACTCGCCGGCCGCGGCGATCGAATCTGCCGCCACTACCGCCCTCCAATGAGGCGTAAAATGTTCTAACGCACAAATATGTCGCACTCAACCAGCCTGGTGGTTGTCACAAATTCGTCAACACTTCGACATGTTTTCTTTGTTAAACCGTCATAGTCCGTCCCTAGACTGGCCCCCCGTTATAACTAGACCAATCCACCTCTTTCTAGGGAACTGTTATGAACAAGAAGTTATTGAGCGCTTCCATTGCCGCTATTCTGGCTGCAACATTGTCAGCCTGCGGCGGCGATGACGGACGAAATGGTAGCGATGGCCAAGACGGCGCGGTAGGCCCACAAGGTCCTGCGGGCGTAGATGGAAGCAATGGTGCAAATGGCGCTGATGGGCAGGATGGCGCAGACGGTCAAGATGGTGCTGATGGCGTCTCTACGGTGACCCCTAAAGGCCTCAAACGGTTTGCTACCGCTCCGCTCGGCGCTGAGTTTACCGGGATATTCGTTAACGAAGACGGCAAGCTGTTCTCCAATATTCAGCACCCAAGCAGCTCTAACACAACCACCGATTCAGCTGGCAAGGTCTTTAACGTAGGTACCGTTGGCTACTTTAACGCCGACGTTAACAACATGGGCGATATCGCCGCTCTGGATTTCCCCATCACCGCGGCACAAAAAGAAACCGTACAAAGCGCCGCTGGCAGCTACATTGTGTTGGCACAGCAGGGTGACAACCTCGCCGATGGCAACAAAATGGGTGACATCCTCAGCGCTAACGGCAGTTTAATCAAAAGCTCTAACGACCCCGACTTTAACGGCGCCGTCTCCGATGGTGGCACCGGCTACTACCTGTATACCAACTGGGAAGACCGCCCAGGCAGCATGAGCCGTATTCGCTTAACGGATACCTACAGCCCGACCCAGGAAGGTATGCTGGACTTCTCCAGTGTCGACGGCACCTGGGTTAACTGTTTTGGCACCGTAAGCCCCTGGGGCACGCCGCTGTCGGCAGAAGAACTGTACTTTGACAATACAGCCGACTGGTTCAATGCCAATGCCAATTATTTCTCCAATGCCGAAGCGATTGCTGAATACAAAGGCTACCCGCTTGATCGCAGCGGTAACTGGGGCAACCCTTACGACTACGGCTACATTGTCGAGATCGGCACTAACAACACTGCAGCAACAGCCAATGTTGCCGATGTTGAAGTGAACAAACTTGAGCTGATGGGGCGCTTCTCACACGAAAACCCCGTGGTTATGCCAGACCGCCGCACCGTCTTCCTCAGCGACGATGGCACCGGCACAGTGCTGTTTAAGTTTGTGGCCAACGCCGCTAACGATATGAGCGCGGGCAAGCTCTACGCCGCAAAAGTCACCCAGTCCAATGGCATCACTGACCCAGCGGAAGCTGCCTTTGCTGTGGAGTGGATTGAGATCGGTGCTGGCAATGAGGCCGATATCGAAAACGCCATTGCGAGCTTCGACGGCACGTTTGCCGACGCCAAACACATTAGCGATGCGCAAATTCAGGCCTTCGCAGAATTCAAGTCAGGGCAAGATCTCGACAACAGCGGTAGCGTTGCCGCCAACCCCTTTGCCGACGAGCGTGTCGCCTTCCTTGAAAGCCGCAAACTCGCTGCCGCAATGGGCGCGACGGCTGAGTTCCGCAAGATGGAAGGCATCAACATCAACTTCGGCTTGGCCGACACATGGTGGAATAACGGCGCTGCAGATGGTGCTCAAGCCTACATGTATCTGGCCATGTCTTCGTTCGACGCCACTATGGCTGACGGCGCCGGAGACATTCAGCTAGACGGCACTCACGGCAAGTGTGGTGTGGTCTACCGCATGAAGCTCGTTGAAAAAGATGGCCTGGTGGACATCAACACCCTCACCCCAGCGCTTGTCGGCGGCCCCTACTACGGCGATCGCGCAGCAAACCGCTGTAACACAAATAACATCTCCAACCCCGACAATCTGGTGATCTTGGACGATGGACGAGTGTTGATTGGCGAAGACACTGGCAACCACGAGAACAATGTGATCTGGCTGTTTGAAGATCCTGCTCTGTAGTACGACGCGCGGCCGATGGGCCAAGCAACAGTAAACAAAAGGGGCGGATTCTTCGCCCCTTTTTTTATTAGTAAACATGTTGGTATCCGCAATGAAAAAAACCTGGATGATTCTTCTCAGTGCCTTGCTGTATGCATGCAGTGGTGACAACGCCCACACAACGGCGCCCCCTGGCCAGCAAGCGCCGGAGCAATCGGGGGACAAGCTCCCGGCGGCAGACCAGGAACTGCTGAGCAGTCTTTCGTTTCCAGGCGAGGTTGCCACCGCGTCACCAACACCGACCCTGCGCCAGCCCAAACCAGAAACCATTTACAATGCCGAGGCGGTTATCCCACCCCAGTGCTATACCAAGCACGAAGCCAAGTACAATCCTTGCATGACCTGCCACCAAACCTACCCCTATCGCAGCAGGCCCAACACCATGGACGATGGCAGTCAGCAGGTCGCCTACCTGTTCTCTGACATTGGCGAAGTTAACCACTGGACCAACCTATTTGAAGATCGCCGCGAACGCATTGAAAAAATCAGCGACCAGCATGTGCTGGACTATATTCATACCGATAATTACAGCCCGCTGATTGAACAACTTAAAAATACCCGCGACTGGCAGGGCCCCATTCCCGAGCTAAAAAATTTAGCACTGGGGGCAGAGGCTTTCGATGAGCTGGGCTTTGCCAAAGATGGCAGCCACTGGGTGGCCTTCAATTACAAACCCCTGCCCAGCACATTCTGGCCAACCAATGGCGCAACCGACGATGTCATGATTCGCCTGCCTGCCAAGTTTCGCCAAGCCAGCTGTGGCGGTGACGGCCAATATTCAAAAGACGCCTATCTGGCAAACCTCTCGATACTGGAAATGGCTATTAAGGATCTACACGATATTTCGACCCCGGACATCGATGAGCGGGCCTTTTGCGTCGACCTAAACGGTGACGAAGAACTCAGCGTAGTCAACCGTATCAAGCGCCCTGAGCACTATGTGGGTGATGCCGCCGATGAAGTGGTAGCAACCATGCTATACCCCCTGGGCACGGAATTTCTGCACAGTGTGCGCTATGTCGGTATCAACGAAGGCGGCGAGATCACCGTGCCTCCTCGTATGAAAGAGCTGCGTTACATGAATAAGTTTGTGTTCTATCCACCAGAGCACCTGGTATCGATGTACGGCAATGAGCGCCAGGAGAAAGTCGATGAGTTGATCCCGAAATATATCAACCGCGGAGACAAGGGTACCGATAACAGCTTTGGCTGGATGATGCTCGGCTTTATCGAAGATGAGCAAGGCAGCCTGCGGATGCAAAGTGAGGAAGAGAACTTATTTTGCATGGGCTGCCACACAACCGTTGGCACCACCATTGACCAAACCTTCGCCTTTGCTCGCAAGGTGACTGGGAGCAAGGGTTGGTCCTATATCAACCTGAAAGGTATGCAAGACGCACCTTACGTTGGCCAACAAAAGGTCGATGGCGAAGTGATCGGAGAAATCGCTGACTATCTGGCAACAGTGGGCGGTGGCAATGAGTTCCGAGAAAACGCCGAAATTCGTCAACGCTTTCTCAATGAAGATGGCAGCTTAAATACCGCTGCGCTGGCCGGTAAAGATGTTTACCAACTTATTACGCCCTCACTGCGCCGAGCACTGGACTTGAATAAAGCCTATATGACGATTGTTGCCGACCAAGACTTTGTGTATGGGCGCGACCCCAATATTGCGCCGGCGGTGAATGTCTACCGGGAGATCGACCCTGAAACAGCCAGCGTGTTACCCGCCGACAAAGTGCGGCATTGGGACCTGCGCCTGAACTGGCAAACGGAGCAAGCGGCGCCCTAGCCGCTGGGATTACCCCCTAAGCAGCCCTATACTTCGGTGCTATCTACCAGCTGCTCAGGGGGCGCTATGCGCTTGTATCTTCGGTTTGGGTTACTTCTCGGCGTTATTGCGGGTGTTGGCTGTAGCAAAACACCACCACCCCTGCACCTCTCATCACCACTGTTAGAAAATACGCTAACCAATCCCTGGTATCAGCAAGCGCAGCGCCAGCTCCTCGACAAAACAACCTATGCCCAGGCTCACGGCAAAGCCAAAAATATTATCCTGTTTGTCGGCGATGGTATGGGGGTTTCCACTATTACCGCCGCCCGTATTCTCGACGGCCAACAGAAGGGAATGCCCGGGGAGGAAAACAACCTGAGCTTTGACCGTTTTCCTTTCAGCGGCCTGGTAAAAACCTACAATGTGGATGCTCAAACCCCAGATTCGGCCGGCACCATGACCGCGATAGTCTCGGGCGTTAAAACCAATATTGGTTTGCTAGGCGTTGACGAAAATACTCGCCGCGGCGATTGCAGCAGCGCCACGGGAAATGCGCTAGTTAGCCTGCTCGAACTCGCAGAAATTGCCGGCAAGACCACAGGTCTGGTGTCCACCGCACGTGTTACCCACGCCACCCCCGCGGCGACGTATGCCAAATCGGCTGATCGTAACTGGGAAGACAACAGCACCTTGCCACAACAGGCAATTTCAGCTGGCTGTGAGGATATTTCCAGTCAACTAATCGGCTTTGAAAAAAACCTGGAAGCCCGCTTTGCCAATGTGGATGTTGACGGCATTGACGTGGTTATGGGCGGCGGGCGACGGCATTTTTTACCCGCCGGTATCGATGGGGGCCAGCGCACTGACGGGCGCAATTTACTCGCTGAGTGGCAGCAGCAATACCCAGCAGCACGCTACCTCGATAGTAAAGCAGCGCTGAATGCACTCGACTTAGCGGCCACAGAAAAACTGTTCGCGCTTTTCAGTGGCTCACACATGCAGTATGAGCTAGAACGCCGCGACGAACCTGACAACGAGCCATCGCTAAGGGAAATGACCGAAGCGGCCCTCGCGTTACTCAGCAAAAATGAACAGGGCTTTTTCCTTATGGTTGAAGCGGGACGCATCGACCACGGCCACCACGCTGGCAATGCCAGTAAGGCCTTGCATGACACCATTGCTTTATCTGAGGCGGTGGCACTTGCCGTAGAGCAAACCAGCCCCGAGGACACTCTCATTGTCGTCACAGCGGATCACAGCCATGTTTTCACGATTGCAGGCTATCCTCGGCGGGGCAACCCGATACTGGGTAAGGTGGTCAGCGTGGGCAGCAATACTCCAAGCACCGCGGCAGATGGCCTGCCCTACACAACCCTGGCTTATGCCAACGGCCCCGGCTCTGAGTATTTCAGCGCCCAAGAGCAGACGGCGGCTGGCAGTCGCCGCGATCTGCACGGCGTTGACACCCAGGACAGAGGATTTCAACAGGACGCTCTCGTTCCTCTCAGTAGTGAAACTCACGGCGGCGAGGATGTTGCTGTCTACGCCATTGGCCCCGGTGCAGCGCTGCTATCGGGCACAAATGAGCAGAATTTTCTCTTCCATGTAATGGCCTATGTCAGCGGCCTCTTGCCACAACCAGCGTACGTGGAATAGCCAGTCCCTAAGGAACCAAAGGCTCGCTGAGCCAGTCGCCATTGATCCGTCGATACAAGCGGCGCTGGTGTACCCCATCTGCTGCTGCGCACCAGGACTCCAGATAGTCCACTGCCAGAACCACTCCCCGCGCGTTACCGACAAAGGGAATATCGGCGCCAGCAAAGCGTTGTCGCAAGCCATCGAGCTCCTCTCGCAGCTGCGCAGCTGAGGTTAGCGTCGAGCTTTGCGGGAGGCGCTGGTACAGGTGATCCAACAGCTTTGCCGCATCGGGTTTGTTCTGCCAATGCTCAAGCATCTCGTCCTCACCCAGCACCTGCCATGTACCGCGCAGGCGGTATTGGCACATTTGCGAGGGCCAGAACAGCAATACCTCGCTGCCACCGGCCATCAGCACCGGCCACTTTGGCGAGCTATCGTTGATAAAAATCATTGGCCCTAAAGTGGTGATATCACGCAGTACCACCGTTCTTGTGCTCGCCTGCTGACCATCTACCGTCGCCACACTGCAATAACGTGCCGCCGTATCACTTTCAGCCAAGGCTAGGCGGTAATCGTGGATGAGTGACGCTAGGGGGCATTGCATACCAGCTCCTGATTTGTCATAGAACGACGCGTTGGCTTTATTGACTTTCCAGTCAGTTGATATACTGTATATACATACAGCATATAGATTCGCGCCATGTCCAATGCCTAGTAAAACACTTGAACAACTTATCAACCGACAGCAGCTGTGGCCAGCCAAACAACGTCGCCGCCACGCAGTAGGCGGCCAGAGTAACGCGACGGGCTTTGCTCCCTTAGACCGAGCCTTACACCAAGGTGGCTGGCCGAGCAGCGGCAGCAGTGAATTTTTGTGTGATACCCCTGGGGTAGGCGAGCTGGAATTGGTCATGCCTACGCTGAGCCAGCTCAATCGCGACCGCCCCATTGCCTGGTTAAACCCGCCTTATCTCCCCTTTGCCCCTGGGCTCGCTCAGCACGGCCTGGCTGCGCAACAGCAGTGGCTGATTCATGCCCATCGTCAACACCAGCTTTGGGCCGCCGAAGAGGCCTTGCGCAGCGGGGTCTTTTGCGCGCTACTCAGCTGGTCGGCAAATTGTTCGCCGAATGACAAGCAGCTACGGCGATTACATTTGGCAGCACGTGAAGGTCACTGCTGGCACCTTCACTTCCGCCCAAGCCGCTGCCAACCACAAGCCTCGCCTGCCCCGCTGCGCGTACAGGTCGAAGGGGGGCCTCGAGACATTAAGTTGGTCATTCTTAAACAATATGGTGGTCATGCCGGCCAGCAACTCACACTGCCGCGAAATAAACAGCTAACTGAAGCCCAGCGCCCTGTTAATGAGTGGCCAACAAACACCAACCCGCGGCGGCGCCTTGCGGTCAATCTCCATGTCGCTGGACGTCCGTCAACACCCTCTAGCCACTCAGTAATACGGTCATAATCCATGCTGTATGTGTGCTTACGGTTCCCACTACTGGGTTTGGAGGCCTTGCCCGGCGCACCGCTGAGCGAGCCCTGCGCCCTGATTGCACAGCAACAGGTAGCACTGGTGAACGCCGCTAGCAGGCTCGCGGGCGTTACCGAGGGAATGTCGTTAACCACTGCTTTAGCGCTTTGCCCCTCGCTCTACTGCCAACCGCAGCAGAGCGAGTGCGAACAGGCCCACTGGCAGCGCCTGGCTCTTTGGGCCTATCGCTTCAGCGACGACATCAGTCTATCGCCGCCCAACGCACTCTTATTGGAGGTGAGCCGCTCGCTCAAGCTATTTGGCAACTTGCAGCGTTTGTATCGCGCCCTGCTTTCCGCCTATCGAAAACGCGGCTTACAGTTAAATATTGGCCTGGGCAATACCCCTTTGGCAGCAGAACTCTTAAGCTTGCAAGGCATTCGCCCCGCTCATCTAGTAAATACCGAGGGCGAGCTCAAACGCGATCCACTAAAGCGCGCACTGGCGTCACTACCCTGCCGCCAGCTCCCGCTGCCAAGCGCCCAATTAGAAGCGCTGCACAATATGGGCCTGAGGCGACTAGGGGATGTTCTTAGCCTGCCGCGCAAGCAACTGTTGAGCAGCTTCGACCCGGTTATGGCCGACTTTGTCGCCCGCCTAACTGGGCGCAAGCAGGATCCAAGACAGCGCTACCAACCCGCTGACGTTTTTGTCAGTGAGCGTCAGTTTGATGGCGGCTTATTTCAGAGTGACCAGCTGCGCTTTCCGATGTCTGCCATGCTCAAAGAGCTAGAGGTCTATTTACGTCTGCGCCAGTGCTTAAACCGTGACCTGCACTGGACCTTCCACTATCTAAGCGGCGAACGCCAGCACTGGAAAACGCCGGTTAATCACCGCCACTTTCATCGCAAAAACCTTCTCGAACTCATTGCTCTGCAGCTGGAAGGGTTTACCTTAGCTGGCGCTGTAGAAGGCATTACTTTGGAATGCAGAGAGTTTGTCAGCCTGGAAGCCACCAAACAGCAACTTTTTGACGAGCATAGAGAAGCCACCGAGCAGAATGACGCCCAACTTCGCCTAATCAATAGCTTGCAGCTGCGCCTAGGTGACAACGCGCTTCAGCAGTTGAAGATAGACGACCGAGTGTTACCGGAACAACAAGGCGTTGCGTGCCCCGTCAGCGACTATAACTGCGAACACCGTGACCACGAGGCAAGCAGTGAAGCGCTCAGACCCAGTTTGCTGTTGCCGACGCCTCTGCCGCTTCAACGCACTACCACCGGATTGGTCTGGCAGGGCCCCCTTGAAATACTTCAGGGCCCGGAGCGCCTGGATAGTAATTGGTGGCAGCAACGCCAGGTTCGCGACTACTACATTGCCCGACACAACGACCACGGCCTGTGCTGGCTATTTAAAGACTGCCTCAGTCAGCAGTGGTACCTGCACGGCTTTTTTTCCTGAAAGCGCCATGGCCACACTGCTGAACTGTCAGAGTAACTTCAGTTTCTTACGCGCGGCATCCCACCCGGAGGAGCTGGTTGCCCAAGCCGAGGCGAATGGCTACAGTGCAATCGCCCTGTGTGACGAAGCTTCTCTGGCGGGAATAGTGCGGGCCTGGCAAGCGGCCAAAGACGCAAATATCAAGCTGATATGCGGCGCACGCTTCCAGTTTCAAGAAGGATTCCAACTGCTACTCGTCGCGCCCTGTCGGCAAGCTTACAGCGAGCTATGCTCACTCATCAGTTACAGCCGTTTGCATAGCACCAAAGGCAATTATGCCCTGAGCGTGGAGGCACTTCAGCGCTTCAACCGGCACCTACTCGCGATTTATCTTCCTGAAAGTAAATGTGGCGCAACTGGTTTGAAGGACTTAAAGGCCTTGTTCCCTACGCGCTTGTGGCTGGGTGTCGCGCTGCACTGCACTGCCCAACAGGAAGCGTATTACCTCAAACACTATGACCTGGCGTGCCGCTACCAAATTCCGCTTGTGGCCGCCCCCCATATTTTGATGCACTGTCGCAGCCGCCACCCCCTATTCGATGTGCTTCGCGCAATTCGCCTGCATTCAACCGTTGGCCAACTCGGCCGCAACACCTTGATGAATAGCGAATACTATATAAAACCTCGGGAGCTATTATCGCGCGACTACCCTCAGGCCTTGTTAGACGAAAGCGACAAACTTGCCGCTCGCTGCCAGTTCGACCTAAAAGAGGTAAAGTACCAATACCCCACCGAGCTGGTACCCAAGGAAAAAAGTGCCACCGTTTTTTTGCGCGAGCTAACCCAAATGGGCGCCGAGAAACGCTGGCCGCAAGGCATTCCAGGCGATGTTCAGAGCAGTATTGATAAAGAGCTAAGCCTCATTGCTGAGCTACGCTATGAGCACTATTTCCTCACTGTCTACGACATCGTCCAGTTCGCCCGAAGCCAGGGCATCCTCTGCCAGGGCCGGGGCTCCGCGGCAAACTCAGCAGTGTGTTATTGCTTATTCATCACGGAAGTCGACCCAAGCCGGAGCGAGCTGCTATTTGAACGCTTTATCTCTCGGGAGCGCGATGAACCTCCGGATATCGATGTCGATTTCGAACACGAACGCCGAGAGGAGGTGATTCAATACATTTATCGCAAGTATGGTCGCAGCCATGCTTCTTTGGCTGCCACCGTTATTAGCTACCGGCGCCGAAGCGCTGTGCGCGATGTGGGCAAGGCACTGGGCTTGGACACCCAGCTCATCAACCAGCTCAGTAAAAATATGGCGTGGTGGGACAACCAAAGCAGCTTAGCCCTGCGCCTCAGTGAGCTGGGTATAAGCACATCGGACCACCGCGGCCAGCAATTCATCGATGCGGTCAATGCCCTTATCGGATTCCCCCGGCATTTGTCTCAACACGTTGGCGGCTTTGTTATCAGTCGTGAGCCGATCAATACCTTGGTGCCCCAGGAAAATGCCGCCATGCCCGAGCGCACCATTATTCAATGGGACAAGTCCGACCTGGAAGCCTTGGGCATGTTGAAAATTGATATCTTGGCCTTAGGAATGCTAAGCGCCTTACGCCGAAGCCTGCGGTATATCAGTGATGCCGCGGGCACAGATATCAGACTAAGTGATATCCCTGCAGAAGATGCAGAGACTTATGCCATGCTCAAACGCGCAGACAGCATTGGGGTCTTTCAGATTGAGTCCCGGGCACAGATGACCATGCTTCCCCGCCTTCAACCTAGCTGCTTCTACGATTTAGTGATTCAAATAGCGATCGTACGTCCTGGCCCCATCCAGGGCGGTATGGTGCACCCCTTCCTTCGTCGCCGGCAGGGTTTAGAAGCTGAGCACTACGCAAATAAGGAGATTGAAAAAGTACTCAAGCGCACTCTCGGGGTGCCCATATTCCAGGAGCAAGTGATTCAACTTGCCATGGTCGCCGCTGGCTTTAGCGGCGGTGAAGCCGACCAATTACGGCGGGCAATGGCAAGCTGGGGGAAGAATGGCGACTTAGCGGGTTTTAAAGATAAATTGGTGAACGGCATGCTTGAGCGCGGCTACGACCTCGACTTTGCAGAGCGCTTATTCAGCCAAATGAAAGGGTTTGGTGCCTACGGTTTTCCAGAGTCACATTCAGCGAGCTTTGCTCTCCTCGCCTACGCCTCGGCTTGGATCAAGTGTCACCATCCTGCCGCTTTTTACTGCGGCTTACTCAATAGCCAGCCGATGGGCTTCTATTCTGTTTCTCAGCTTTGTCAGGACGCTCAGCGGCACGACGTAGCCATTCTCCCAGTCTCTGCCTGCCACAGTGACTGGGAACACCGTGTGGTGTTTAAACAAGAAAGCTCTGCAATTCGCCTCGGCTTGCGAACCATCAAAGGCCTGTCATATGAAAGCGCACAAGCACTTTGCCAGCTACGCCAGCAACAAGCGTTTACCTCAGTGGAGAGCTGCCTTCAGCGACTTCGCAGTGAGGGGAATTTCAGTACAAGCCAGCTCAACCTACTTGCGCGCAGCGATGTGTTTCACGACTTCGAAATAGATCGCTACCGCAGCTATTGGTACATACAGCAGCACCGCGGTAGCGGCCAGCTAGTCAACACCCACAATACTGAAGCACCCGCTACCCTACCGATACCCTCGGAGAAGGAGAACATTCAACATGACTATGCCTACAACTCACTAAGCCTCCGTCGCCACCCTATGGCGTGGCTACGCAGTGAAGGGTATTGCGGACACTATCAGCAAGCGGCTCGCCTGAGCGATATTAAAGATGGCCAATGGCTGACCGTTGCGGGCATCGTCAGTTGCCGGCAACGCCCCGGTAGTGCTTCTGGCGTACTGTTTATGACACTCGAAGATGACACCGGGAACATCAATGTCATTGTGTGGCCAGCGAAACAAGCGGAAAACCGCCAGGCCATCCTGTCGGCGCGAATACTGGAAGTGACGGGTGAAATACAGCACAGTGACCAGCAGACAGGTAGTAGAGTGACGCACATCATCGCACACACCCTGCGTGATATCGGTGCGCTCTTCCCGCTACACGTGGACTCTCACGACTTCCATTAAGGCCTTATTCGGTAAGTACAATTCCCAGTTAAAGCCTTGCGGGACAAGCACTAAGCTCGAATGACACCGTGGCAACCCTATTGATTGTATGATCTGAATTCGATGCCAAAACCCGATGCTGTCACAGATTTGCTAAATCGTAGCAAGGCCATTCTAGAAACGATGGTCGACGGCGTTATAACGATTAATAATCAAGGACTTATCGATACCGTAAACCCTGCTGCAGAGCGGATATTTGGCTATCAAAGCCAAGAATTAATTGGCCGCAATGTCAGTATGTTGATGCCGAGTCCCTACCGTGAAGAACACGATGGTTACATTCACAGTTACCTGACCACTGGCACCAAAAAGGTCATTGATATCGGTCGAGAAGTACGCGGCCAACGCAAGAACGGAGATGTTTTCCCGATGGAGCTCGCCGTCAGCGAGATGCTGATCAAAGGCGAACGAATGTTTACCGGCATCGTTCGCGACATTTCAGAACGCAAGGACACAGAAGAAAAGCTGCGTGAGGCGATGCGGCGTGTTCATGAGCAGCGCATCAAAGACGAATTCATCTCGACAGTCAGCCACGAACTACGCACGCCCCTGACGTCGATCAAGGCTTCTCTGGACATTCTCAAGTCAGGCGCGTTGACCAATGATCCTGAAAAAAGTGAAGCACTCATAGATATCGCCCAAAAAAATAGCGAGCGCCTGCTTTTACTCATTAACGACATCCTCGATATCTCTAAAATCGAGTCGGAGAAGATGCAATATCGCATCACCCGCATCCCGCTAAGATCCTTTTTGGAAACCGCTATCAGTGACAATCGTGTTTACGGTGACAAATACCAGGTGCGCTATGTGCTGGGCGAGTGCCCCGACCACCTGAGTATCGATGTCGACCCTGACCGAATGATGCAAGTAATGAGCAACCTATTGTCTAACGCTGCGAAATTCTCACCGTTGAACACCGAAGTGTATGTCTCAGCAGAAGAGACTGAACACGGCATAAGAATCGTCGTGAAAGACCAAGGTAAAGGTATACCCGAGGAGTTCCAACCTCATATTTTTGAAAAGTTTACCCAAGCGGATAGCTCCAACCAACGCGCTATCGGTGGTACTGGTTTGGGGTTGCATATATCTAAAGCGATTGTCGAGCACCATGAAGGGGAACTCAGCTTCAATTCCAGTGTAAAAAACGGCACAGAGTTTTATATCGACTTGCGTAAAAAGGACCGGACAGGGGCTTAAAATGTCACACAATGAAAGCCTAGAACGCGTACTTTATATTGAAGACGAAGAGGACATTCGAATCGTCGCCGATATCGCCTTAAAAACGATAGGCGGCCTCGACACTCGCTGCTGTGCAAGCGGACCAGAAGGCCTCGCTACACTGGAAACATTCCCGGCCCAGCTAATACTATTGGATGTCATGATGCCCGGCATGGACGGCCCCAGTGTACTGTCAGAAATTCGCAATAACGAGCAATATCAAAACACACCTATCGTATTTATCACCGCGAAGGTGCAAGCTGACGAAGTCGACCAGCTACTCAGCTTGGGCGCAAATGCAGTGATTAGTAAGCCCTTTGAGCCAATGGATATGGCGCAAAAATTGAAGGATATATGGGAGGATTTTCACCGTGCCTAACCCATCACACCAAGATATAAATGAAGAGTTGCGGCAACTACAACGCGACTACATTAAAAAACTACCCGGGCGAGTAACGCAATTGGTTGAGGCCTGGACGAGTAACTTGGCTCAACCGAAGGAAGAGACATTACAAGATATCTATCGCCAAGCCCATACGATTGCCGGAACATCTGGGGTACTGGGAATAGATGAAGTCAGCCAAGCGGCACGCGCTATAGAGCAGGTAATCAAAGAACGAGAAAGTAACGACTCATTGAGTGCAGAGGAGACCAGTGCTGCCCAGCACTCTATCGATATTCTTCGTGAACTCTCTACAAGTAGTGAAATTAAAATCCGCGAAATTAACCTACAGCGTCGCTAGGTAAAGTTAGCGATTTATCCGTCTGTGCCCCCCTAATTCTTTCTATCCCGCCTTTTATCCGAGCTATTTATCGAAACGCAGGACGCTGTATAGCGCCTTGTTTTTAACAACCTGGCGAGTGCTTTGGCCACTTTGATTAAGGCCTGGCTAGTGCCGTGGCTTAGACAGAATGGTCCCACAGCGCTTCGCGGGACAGACTGCGATCGCCGGCTGCCCCACTTTTTCAGGCTACATAGCAAAGCGCCCCAACCCTGTACCTTCGGTACGTGGCTTGTCACATGGCAGCTCTGCGAGCTGCGTAACGGAACAGACGGTAACCGCAATCCCAAATAAAAACCCCGGACAGCTAATGCTGACCGGGGTGTCGGTGTGGTCCATGACTAGAAGGAGTGCTTTGGCCATGACCTACTTTGACCAGAGGCGGCGCCTCTGGCCCTTCGGGCGCCTCCACTGCGTTGCGGCGTCCAACGCGGTTCCTGCGGAACATCGCGTTGTCACATGGGCCCAATATTTA
>NZ_DBTD01000007.1:0-89898 GCF_002306875.1 Spongiibacter sp. UBA1325 | reverse complement strand
CGGGCTCTGATGCTGTTTCAGCCGCTGTATCCGGTGCTGACGGCTCAGCCGGTGCTTCAGCGGCTGGTTCGACGTCCTGCGCCGGCATATCGGACGGTGGTGTCGCTTCAGTCTCCGCTACCTCGGCTTCGGCTGCGCTGTCTTCCGTCGCTGTCGGTTCGGCCTCTTCATTGCGCTTGGCTGGCGCCGGCTCGTTTTCAGTAACGGCGCTTTCAGTTGCCTCTACCTCCACTGAGTCGTTGCTGACGGTGTCCTTCACGTCTGCAGTCGGGGCAGTGGGCGCAGTAGCTTGGTTCGGCGTTTCCTCGCTGCGGGGGGCGGGAGCCTCAGCCGCTGTGGTGGGCGCCTCTGTCGTCGGAGCCGCTTCAGTGTTTACCTTCGCATCCTCTGCAGTCTCCTCAGCAACAATACTGTTGCGTGCCTCTTCCGGCAAAGCATCTACGGGTGCGGCACTGCGTTTACGTTCCTGGGGGCCGCGAGGGCGGCGGTTGCCGCGGCGACGCGGGCGATTGTTTGACTCATTGCCGTTGTTATCGCTGTCGGCCTGATCGTTTTCCGGCTTGCGCGTGTCGTTGCTGGGCTTGTCATTGCCTTTGTTCGCCGCCGTATTGTCGCGATCATTGCGATTACGGTTGCGATTGCGGTTGTTGTTGCGGCTATCGCTGCGATTGTCACCGCGCTCGTCATTGCGCTTATCGCGGTTTTGCTTGTTGCCGCCGCGTTCGCTGTTCGCTTTCGCTGTGTCGCTGTCACCACCTTGGTTGTTGCGATTGCGCTGGTCGTTGGGGCGACGATTGCGGTTGCGGTTCTGGCCACCGCGGTTGTTGTTGCGGTTCTGACCGCCGCGGTTGTTGTTGCGGTTGCGATTATTGGCGCGGCGTGGTTCAGGAGTGGGCTCGGGTTCAGGCTCTTCGCCTTTAAAGAAGGCGGCGATACTTTTACCCAGCTTGCTGAAAAAGCCTTCCTCATCCGCCTTTTGCTCAGCAGGCTTATTGTCGGCGGGTTTGTCGCTTGCCGGCGAGGGTGCTGGTGCCGGTGTTTTGGGTGCCAATGTGCGAACCACCGCAGCCGGTGCGGCGGCGGGCGCTTGTGGGGCCTTGATTTGCTCGTCTTCACTTTCCGCTTCAGCGGCAATTTTGTAGCTGACCTCGGCATCGCCGTCGATGTCGCTCTCGCGCAGGCGGGCTACCTCGAAATGTGGTGTGTCCAGGTGTGGGGCGGGGATCACTACCACACGTACGTTACTGCGCTGCTCGATGTCGTGTATCGCTGTGCGCTTTTCGTTCAGCAGATACGAGCCAACATTGACAGGAACAATGGCGCGAATTTCGGCGCTTTTCTCTTTATTCGCTTCTTCTTCAACGAGGCGAAGAATCGACAGGGCGAGGGATTTGGTGTCGCGAATAGTGCCCTGGCCGCTACAACGTGGGCAGACTTTGGCACTGGTCTCGCCCAGTGAGGGGCGGAGGCGTTGGCGTGACATTTCAAGCAGGCCAAAGCGGGAGATCCGCCCGGTTTGGATGCGGGCGCGGTCCGTTGCCATGGCATCGCGGACCCGGTTTTCCACTTCGCGTTGGTTTTTGGCTGCCATCATGTCGATAAAATCGACAACGATCAGGCCGCCGATATCACGCAGTCGCAACTGGCGGGCAATCTCGTCAGCTGCTTCAAGGTTGGTTTGCAGCGCTGTTTCCTCGATATCGCCGCCCTTGGTTGCTCTGGCAGAGTTAATATCGATGGAGACGAGTGCCTCTGTTGGATCGATAACGATAGAGCCGCCGCTGGGGAGCTGAACCTCGCGCTGAAAAGCCGATTCAATCTGGGACTCTATCTGGTAGCGGTTGAACAGGGGAACTTGGTCTTGGTAGTAGCGCACCTTGTTTTTAAAGTGCGGCATCACCTGTTCAACGAAGTGCATCGCTTCGTTGTAGGATTCTTCGGAATCGATCAAGACCTGGTCGATATCGTCGCGCAAATAGTCGCGAATTGCGCGGATAATAACGTTGCTTTCCTGAAGGATAAGCACGGGTGCCTTGCGTTCTTCGCCGGCTTGCTGAATGGCTGACCACAGGTGAAGAAGGTAGTCTAAATCCCACTGCAGTTCTTCCGAGCTGCGGCCGATGCCCGCTGTGCGAACAATGACGCCCATGCTGTCTGGGATGTTGATGCTGTTCAGCGCATCGCGCAAAGCGGCGCGCTCTTCTCCCTCAATGCGACGAGAAATACCGCCGGCACGGGGATTGTTTGGCATCAGTACCATGTAGCGGCCGGCGAGGCTGATAAAGGTTGTGAGCGCAGCACCTTTATTGCCGCGCTCCTCTTTTTCAACCTGGACGATAACTTCGGTGCCTTCTTTTACAAGGTCCTTGATTTTCGCACGGCCGGAAACGTCAGAAGGGTTGCGGTAGAAATATTCTTTGGAAATTTCTTTGAGGGGAAGAAAACCGTGACGTTCGGCGCCGAAGTCGACAAAAGCGGCTTCTAAGCTGGGTTCAACGCGGGTAATTTTACCCTTGTACACGTTGGCTTTTTTCTGGACGCGGGTACGGTTCTCGATATCCAGGTCGTAAAGGCGTTGCCCGTCTACGAGGGCAACACGCAACTCTTCTGGCTGAGTTGCGTTAATAAGCATTCTTTTCATGAGCTATCAAATCCCAAAAGCCGGGATCTGTCGGGCCGCTCACGTGATTGAGCATCTATAAGCGTTGCAATGAGTCGATTGGGCCTTATGGGCGCCGGGGCCGTTTTCGGCCAGCGTTCTCATTGTGTGCGGCATGGTCGTTTGTTGCCGCGCTTTTCTCGGCGCGATTGTTCACGCGCTGGTCGTCGTTCGTCTAATACGGTAGGCGCAGGGTATACGCGCCAAATATCGGTAACGTCTATTCGTACGTCGCTTTTACAGAGTTCTATCACATCTACGGTGCCGGCAAATCTCGGCAGCACAATGTTTTATGTACCGGCACTACGCTAAAATGCCGCCGGTACACTGTTTGTTCACGTGGTGAGGCGCTGCCAAATTCCCTATGGCGATATCTGCCTCTGTAGACGGTTGGCGGTTTTCCCTTGCAACACAGCCCTGCTGTGGCGGGAACCGGGCCCAACGGCTACGCGTTGGAATATAGCAGTATTCAGTAGTTGTCTCAATGATTTACCGAGGTTTTGAGTGAGTTCAGACGGATTAGTTAATCCCGCAGTGCGGTTTGTCACCGTGACTGACGATTTTGCCGGGCAGAGGCTGGATAACTTTTTAATGAGAGAGTTAAAAGGTGTTCCTAAGTCTAAGATTTATAACATTTTACGCCGTGGCGAAGTGCGAGTGAATAAATCGCGGGCTAAGCCGGCATACAAGCTCATGGCGGGGGATGTGTTGCGCATTCCGCCTGTTCGGTTGGCGCAACGCGAGACGGTGCCTGTGTCGACTTCGCTGGCAACGCGGATCCGAGATGCGGTGATCTACGAGGATGAGGGCTTGATGATAGTCAATAAACCCTCGGGATTGGCGGTGCATGGCGGCAGTGGAGTGTCGATGGGCCTGATTGAATCTCTGCGCCAAATATACCCGGAGTGTCGGCATTTGGAATTGGTTCATCGCCTTGATCGCGACACCTCAGGCTGTGTCATGGTTTCGAAAAAAAGAAGCGTTCTTAAGGAATTGCATCAACTTCTTCAGAAAAAGCATGCAGTCGATAAGCGCTATCTTGCGCTGGTGGGCGGGAGTTGGCCTGTGCGCAAAAATCAGGTGAATGTGCGACTGCAGAAAAATGTGCTGCAGTCCGGTGAAAGGATGGTTCGTGCAGGTGTTGAGGGAAAGGTCTCGCTCACCGAATATCGGCTGCTCAAGCGTATTGAGGGTGCAAGCTTGGTGGAGGCCAGACCAATTACCGGGCGCACCCATCAAATTCGCGTTCACTGCCAGTACGCTGGGCATCCGATCCTTGGTGACGAAAAATATGGGGACGACGCGGCGAATCAGCGTTTTCGCGAAAAGGGCTTAAAGCGTTTATTTCTGCACGCCCATTCGTTGTCTTTCATTTTGGGTGGAAGGAAAGTCTCGGTGGAAGCGCCTCTGCCAAGTGACCTGCAAGAAGTTCTAGAAGGTGAGGGTAACTAGCCGTCATGCTTATTATTTTTGACTGGGATGGGACGCTGCTCGATTCATCTGACAAGATCGTGGCGTGCATGCGCCAGGCCGCTGCCGACTGTGGCGTGGCGCCGCCGAGCCCGGCGGAGGTGCGCGATATTATTGGCTTGGAATTGAGTCGCGCGATTGCGATTCTTTTTCCTTCGAAGTCTCCAGAGGGTGTCACCGAGATTCGCGATGCCTACGCACGGCGTTTTGTAGAGGCTGATCGCCAGCCATGCTCGTATTTTGACGGGGTTGAGCGTGGTTTGCGGCGCTTGCACGCGGCGGGCCATCAGTTGTGCGTGGCAACGGGCAAAAGTCGCAAGGGCTTGAACCGGGTATTCTCGCACTTGCCGGAGGCCGCGCTGTTTACTGCCAGTCGCTGCGCCGATGAAACGGCGTCAAAGCCAGATCCGTTGATGTTGCGTGAATTGTGTGAGGCGCTGAGTGTCGCGCCGCATGACGCGGTCATGGTCGGCGATACGGAGTACGACCTGGAGATGGCTCATCGCTTTGGTATGCCGTCGATAGGTGTTAGTTACGGCGTGCATCATCCTGATCGCCTAAAGCGGTGGGGGCCTCGCGCCATTATTGACCATTTCGACCATCTGGATGCGGCGCTGCCGCGCTAAGTCAGGCTCGCGCGGCAGGGTTGCCTAGGGGAGGGCGTAGCCCTCGTTGGTCAGAAAATCCACCAAGCGTATGAGCGGTAAGCCAATCAGGGTATTGGGGTCGTCGCCGCTCAGGCGCTCAAATAAACTAATGCCCAAGCCCTCCATTTTGAAGCCGCCGGCGCAGTCGAACGCGGGCTCATTGTCCACATAGCGAGTGATCTGGTCGGTGGTCAAGGCGCGAAAATAGACGGTAAACGTTTCTACGCAGTTCTGCTGGCGGCCGCTTTGGCTGTTAATCAGGCATAGGCCGGTGTGGAAGTGCAGCGTTTTGCCGGAGCAAGCTTGAAGCTGCTCAATGGTTCGGTCCCGGTCGCCGGGCTTGCCCAGCGCGATGCCGTCGAGGTCTGCAACCTGATCACTGCCAATAACTAGGGCGTCTTTGTGCTGAGTGGCCACGTGGGCGGCTTTCTGCCGCGCTAGGCGCAGCGCGGTCTCTGCGGGCTTTTCCGTATTTAATGATGTTTCGTCGATATTTGGAGCGTGACACTCGGCTTGTATGCCGAGTTGGCTGATTAATTGCTGGCGGTAGCGTGAGCTAGAGGCGAGTACGATCCTGGTGGGGCTTGCCATTTAATGCGGGGTCCGGTCAGAAGTTTCGGGCAGTTTAGCAGAATCCCTGCCGCCAGTTTGCAGGGGCTTGGGGGCAGTGGCTTGCCCGCGGTTCTTGTGTGGGCGAAAAGGCGGCGTAAGCGCCTAAAAATACGGCTTTTTGCTTTGACATCGCCCGGTCAAATCCCTATGATTGCGCGCTTATGCAAAGACAGCCCCTGCCTAAGCAGCTGGATGCGAGGAAACTCTGCATCAGCGCTGCGGAAATTTGCGCGAAGATCAGCGTAAGCGAGTTACCCCGTTTTGCGGCGGGACTGGCTTCTGATAACGGCGAAGTACTGGCCGATATCAAGCTGTATCGAGATGAACAGGGGTTTTACCGAGTGGATGGGAAGGCTCGTGCTGCAGTCGA
Organism: Spongiibacter sp. UBA1325; assembly: GCF_002306875.1. Classification (NCBI taxonomy): domain Bacteria; kingdom Pseudomonadati; phylum Pseudomonadota; class Gammaproteobacteria; order Cellvibrionales; family Spongiibacteraceae; genus Spongiibacter; species Spongiibacter sp. UBA1325. The sequence goes on along the minus strand of NZ_DBTD01000007.1, from coordinate 84,140 downwards.
AGTGAACTGCGAGCGCTGTTTACAGGCCATGCCCATTGAAATTGCGGCGGAATTCGCTCTCGCTCTAGTGTGGACCGAGGAGCAGGCCAAAGCTTTGCCGAAGTCATTGGATCCGGTGATTTTGGGTGAAGAGCTACTGGCGCTCGATGAGTTATTGCAAGACGAGCTGATTATCAGCACGCCTTTCGTTAGCTACCACGATATAGACGAGTGCAAAACCACCGCGCCAACTGACTATCCCGCGCCGGAAGGCGCCGGAATTGAAGAGAAGGGCGAGTCGCCTTTTTCTGTACTGGGGTCATTAAAACCCCAAGATTAAGTGAAGAGGAATTGTTGAGCCATGGCTGTTCAGAAAAGCAAGAAGACCCGTTCTCGTCGCGGCATGCGTCGTTCACACGATGCACTGTCTAGCGCAGCGCTGTCAGTAGACCAGACTAGCGGTGAAAAGCATCTGCGCCATAACGTTACCGCTGACGGTTTCTTCCGTGGCCGTAAAGTAGTCGCTGGTAAAGACGACTAACATTTGCGTGGCATCACTGCGGCTAGCCGTTGATGCAATGGGCGGAGACTTCGGTCTCCGCTCTACGATTCCCGCCTCCGTTCTCGCACTGAACGAGAATTCAGAACTTCATATCACGCTAGTAGGCGACGAGCCCGCTATTCGTGCTGCCCTGGCTGATTCCAGCGCGCCCCTCGACCGCTTATCTATTGTCCATGCGCCGGATGTGGTGCTGATGGATGATAAACCTGCTTCGGCACTTCGAACAAAACGCCAGTCGTCCATGGCGATCGCTTTAGAGCTGCTTCGTGATGGCCAGGTGTCCGCGGTGCTTAGCGCCGGAAACACGGGCGCACTCGTGGCAATGAGCTGCATTATTGTCCAGCGCATGGACGGCATTCGCCGGCCCGCGATCTGCGCCCCAATCCCCTCCGACCACCATCACACCTTCATGCTGGATCTCGGCGCAAATGTCGAGTGCAGTGCTGAAGAACTTCGCCAGTACGCAGTGATGGGGAGTGCTCTGTGCAGCGTTGTGGATGGCACTGCCCAGCCGCGCGTTGGTTTATTGAACATTGGTGAGGAGCTGATAAAGGGGACCGCACTGATGCAAGACACGGCGGCGCTGTTGAACGAGGAACCACGGCTTAACTACGTGGGCTTCGTTGAAGGAGGGGATATTTTTGGCAGTGAGGTCGATGTGGTGGTTTGCGATGGCTTTGTTGGCAATATCGCCTTGAAGGTGAGTGAAGGTACGGCGTCATTTATCAATCGAACACTGCGTGCTCAGCTGCGCGAAACCCTTCTCGGGCGCTTGGTCGGTTTATTGTTGTTGCCGGTGCTAAAGCGTTTTCAAAAGCGGCACGACCCGCGTCATTACAACGGCGCTGTACTGCTCGGGCTGAAGGGAGTGGTTGTGAAAAGTCATGGCAGCTCTGATGAAAAAGGTTTTCTAGCGGCAATCCAGCAAGCCGCTAGAGCAGTCGGCCAGGATCTACCAGCGCGCATCGCCGAGCATTTGTAGCGCGATGCGCCATTTAAAAATCAATAAGTGAATAGATAACAAAGGATGTACAACTGATGGAAGCAAAGAAGTTAGCATTCGTTTTTCCCGGACAAGGTTCGCAGAAAGTCGGCATGCTTGCCGATTTAGCGGCAGCCTTTCCCGAGGTGAAGAACACCTTTGCCGAGGCCTCTGACGCCCTGGATTACGATATGTGGGCGTTGGTTCAAGAAGGTGAGCAAGCTCAGCTGAATCTGACCGAGACGACACAGCCCGTGTTGCTTACCGCTAGTGTGGCGGTGTGGCGCCTGTGGTTAGCACAGGGTGGCCTGCGCCCGGCGATGATGGCCGGGCACAGCCTGGGTGAGTTCTCTGCGCTGGTCTGTGCCGGTGCAATCGACTTTGCTGACGCCGTGCGACTGGTTCGTGCGCGTGGTCAATATATGCAGACTGCCGTGCCGGTGGGTGAGGGCGCTATGGCGGCTGTGCTGGGGTTGGATGACGCGAAAATTGAAGAGATTTGTGCGGCAACTGACGGCGTTGTTGAGGCGGTGAATTACAACTCGCCTGGACAGGTGGTTGTGGCGGGACATACCCAGGCTGTGGAAGCGGCGCTGGGTGCGCTGAAAGACGCCGGTGCCAAGCGCGCGATGTTGCTGCCGGTGAGCGCTCCTTTCCATACCTCATTGATGCGCCCAGCGGGTGAAAAGCTAGCCCAAGCCTTGGCAGAATTGACGATTAACGCGCCTGTCATTCCCGTGGTGCACAATGTTCACGCACAAACTGAAGCAAACCCGGCTCAGATCAAGGAATTGCTGACTCAGCAGATATACAGTGCGGTCAAATGGGTGTCCTGTGTGCAGACAATGACCGACTCTGGGATCGAGATGACGGTAGAGTGCGGGCCAGGCAAGGTGCTGAGTGGCTTGAATAAGCGAATCCAGAAATCGCTGCAGTGCTTGAACGTAGAGAGTCCAGAAACCCTAGAGGCCGCACTGGCTGCGGTCGCTGAATAATAAGGAAGTCGTTGTATGAGTGATAAAGTTGCATTGGTGACCGGAGCAAGTCGCGGTATTGGGCGGGCAATCGCTCTGGCACTAGGCGAGGTAGGTTACACCGTCGTTGGCACGGCTACATCGGAGTCAGGCGCAGAGTCAATATCTGCAGGCTTCGCTGAGCAGGGCGTGACGGGCTGCGGAATGGTATTGGATGTTGCGTCATCACAGTCAGTGGACGCCGTGCTTAAGGCCATTGGTGAGCAATACGGTGCACCTACCGTACTGGTGAATAACGCCGGTATTACCAAAGACAATATTATGATGCGAATGAAAGAAGAGGAGTGGTTCGATGTCATCGACACTAATCTCAACTCTCTTTATCGCATTGCAAAAGCCAGCCTGCGCGGCATGACTAAAGCGCGCTGGGGGCGAATTATCAATATCAGCTCTGTTGTGGGCTCAATGGGCAATGCTGGTCAGGCCAATTATGCCGCGGCAAAGGCCGGAATGGACGGCTTTACTCGAGCGCTTGCCCGGGAGATTGGTTCTCGTGGAATCACGGTGAACAGCGTAGCGCCGGGGTTTATTGATACGGACATGACGAAGAAATTGCCCGAGGAACAGCGTGAATCCCTCGCAGGGCAAATTCCTCTGCAGCGCCTGGGGCAGCCCGAGGAAATTGCGGCCGTTGTCGCGTTTTTGGCGAGTGATGCCGGGGCTTACATTACGGGTGAGACAATTCATGTAAATGGCGGTATGTATATGGCGTAAACATTTGAAAAATAGGGCTTTCTTTCTAGAAATGTCGAATTTTTCTGTTTTAGCTATGCACAAGCGTCGGTAGTCGATGTAGAATTAGCGTCCAAGTGCTGGGCCGTACGCATCACTATTTTCGGTGAACGACTGAGTTGCCCTAGGGTGAGTCAGGCGCTCCAAACTTTAAAAATTAATTAGGAGTCATTTAGGACCATGAGTAGCATTGAAGAACGCGTCAAGAAAATTGTGGCAGAGCAACTCGGTGTTAAGGAAGACGACGTGCAGGAGTCTGCCTCTTTTGTAGAAGATCTGGGCGCAGATTCTCTGGATACCGTTGAGCTGGTAATGGCCCTTGAAGAGGAATTTGAAACTGAAATTCCCGATGAAGAAGCCGAGAAGATCACAACTGTGAAGCTGGCCATCGATTACATCAAAGAAAATCTGCAGTAAGTTTTCTGCACAGGCGGGAATTCCCGCAAGGAAAAAGCCGTTTCTATGAACATAGAGCGGCTTTTTTTTATGCCTGAAGATAAAGTTTGCGCGCAGATTGCGATAGTATTCTGCCGGTAAAGGCGGTAGCTCGGTATCAGATAGCCAGTTTCTGTAGGGTAAGCGAGCATAGAAAATAGGTAGCTGGAGGTATTCATGTCAAAGCGCAGAGTGGTGGTAACTGGATTGGGGATGGTGAGCCCACTCGGTAATTCCGTTGCAGAAAGCTGGCAGCAGATTCTCGAGGGGCGCAGCGGGGTTGCCGAAATAAATAGCTTTGACACCTCGGCGTATGCAACGCGCATTGGGGCCTCGATAAAGGATTTTTCTGTCGACGAATATATGTCGGCGAAAGAAGCCAAGCGCTTTGATCCGTTTATCCACTATGGCATTGCGGCAGCAGAGCAGGCCCTGAGTGATTCTGGGCTGGCGATACAAGACAGCAATGCGCATCGCGTAGGAACCGCTATTGGTTCTGGTATTGGCGGTATCGGCTTGATTGAAAAAAGCCGGATGACTATCGAGAAGAGTGGCCCGAGAAAGCTGTCACCGTTCACGGTGCCAGGCGCGATCATCAATATGGTGGCGGGACTGATGGCGATCCGCCACAACCTTCAAGGGCCAAGCATAGCGATCACCACCGCGTGCACCACGGGCACCCACAATATTGGTATGGCGGCGCGCATGATCGCCTACGGCGATGCCGATGCGATGCTCGTTGGTGGTGCCGAGATGGCAACCACGCCGGTTGGCTTGGGCGGCTTTGCCGCGGCGCGGGCAATGTCGACGCGCAACGATGATCCTCAGGGCGCAAGCCGGCCCTGGGACAAAGAGCGCGATGGCTTCGTATTGGGCGATGGTGCGGGCATGCTAGTACTGGAAGAACTTGAATCTGCCAGGCAGCGCGGCGCGACAATTTACGCTGAGTTGAGCGGTTTTGGTATGAGCTGCGACGCCTTTCATATGACCTCTCCACCAGAAGACGGCCGCGGTGCGTTAGCGGCAATGCAAGCGGCATTGAACGATGCCCAAAAAGATGCCGCGGTACTGGATTATATCAATGCACACGGCACCTCCACGGTGGCGGGCGATGTTGCAGAAAGCCGGGCGATAGAGCGCTTAATGGGATCGGCGGCTGATGCGGTGGCGGTAAGTTCCACCAAATCGATGGTTGGGCATCTGCTGGGCGCAGCTGGCGCTGTTGAGGCGATATTCTCGGTGCTTGCCATTCGCGATCAGGTGGCGCCGCCGACCATAAATCTACAGACGCCGGATGAGGGCTGTACCCTGAATTACGTTCCCAACGCTGCCCAGCAGCGCCGGATTGAGCACGCCATGTCGAATTCGTTCGGTTTTGGTGGCACTAACGGCAGCTTGCTTTTCAGTCGCTATCAAGGCTGAGTTGGCGCTCTCGGATGGTAGATAAACAGGCCATTTTTAACGGCAAGCCCTGTGATCGATCTTTAGCGGCGAATCGAGGTATGGCCTATGGCGACGGGCTGTACGAAACCCTATTGGTGAATGAGGGTAAGCCGTTATGGCTGGACGAGCACCTGGCGAGACTGTTATCCGGTGCGACGCGCTTGCGGTTAGACATCGATAGCGTAGCCTTGCGCGAGGACGTTCGCGCAATCTGCGCGCCGGTAAAAGGTAGGCGAGTCCTTAAGATTCTGTGTTTTCGCCGCAGTGGCGGGCGCGGCTACCAGCCTCAATCGCGCACTGCAGAGCGCTTATTATCCCTCTGGCCAGCACCTGGTGGTGAGTTGTGGCGCCACGGCGCCCGACTTATGTTGTGTCAAACTCGCATGGCAATGAATGCCCAGTTTGCCGGCATTAAACATTGCAACCGGTTGGAGCAGGTAATGGCCGCCGAGGAGTTGCAACGCAGTACTTGCGATGAAGGCTTGATGCTGGATACCAGTGGCCGCGTGATAGAAGGAACGCGAAGTAACCTGTTTGCCGTAAGTTCCGGAAAACTGTATACACCGTCGCTGAACGAGAGTGGTGTTGCAGGTATCATGCGGGAGAAAATACTGCACTGGGCGAAAGCGCAGGGAATACCGACTCTTCAAGTAAATATGGGCCCGTCAATGCTCCAACGTGCTGACGAAATCTTTGTATGCAATAGTGTTTTTGGCCTGTGGCCGGTGCTGTCTATCGGCTGTCTACAGAAATCTATCGGTCCGATGAGCCGAGCGGCGCAGGCACATTTTGAATCTCAATTTCATGCGTAAATTATTTCGCGCTGCGATAGCGCTTATTTTTCCCGTTGTAATCCTCTGTCTGCTCTTGCTGGCATATGTCGATCGCTACTTTGACCGGGCTCTGAATCTGGGCGAGACTGCCCAAACGTTTGTACTGAACCGGGGGACCGGGTTTTCTGCTGCCATTAATCAGGCCGCCTCACAGGGGTGGCTCACACAGCCCGATGTACTGAAGATCTACGGCCGCTTATTTCCATCACAGGCAGAAATTCGCGCGGGGGAATATCGCCTAGAGCCCGGCATAACCGTGGGAGAATGGCTGCAAATGCTCCGCGATGGCGAGGTGCTGAGCCATCAATTGACCTTTGTCGAGGGCTCTACGCTTGGCCAGGTAATACAGCAGTTGTCGTCCCACGCATTGATTGATGCTGAGGATATGAAACTCCCGACCGATGAGCAGTTTTGGTCCAGTCTTGGTATCGAACAGCCGCTGGCAGAAAACCCGGAAGGTTTGTTTTTCCCTGATACCTATGACTTTCATCGCGGTGATTCAGCCGAGATGTTGTTGCGCCGCGCCTACCAGCGATTACAGCGAGTATTAAATGAAGAGTGGGCGGCGCGAGCGGACGGCTTGCCATATAAAACCGCCTATGAAGCGCTGATTATGGCGTCGATCATCGAGAAAGAGACCGGCGTGCCCCATGAGCGCGGCGAGATCGCCGGCGTATTTGTTCGACGCCTTCAGCGTGGTATGCGTTTGCAGACAGACCCAACTGTCATTTATGGAATGGGGGAGGCCTACCGCGGCAACATCCGTGGGCGAGATTTGCGTGACGCCAGTAACCCTTACAACACATACAGAATCAACGGCTTGCCGCCAACGCCGATAGCATTGGCTGGGCGAGAAGCCATTCACGCAGCCCTTCACCCAGTGGCAGGTGATAGCTTGTTCTTTGTGGCGAAGGGTGATGGCAGCCATCAATTTTCGGCCACCTTGGCCGAGCATGAGGCTGCGGTGAAACGCTACCAGCTGCGTCGACGCAGTGATTATCGATCCAGCCCTGTGGCTACGGAGAAACGCTAATGCCGACGACTGCGCGATTTATTACCCTGGAAGGTGGGGAGGGCGTCGGAAAGTCCAGCAATATGGCGTTTATCGTCGATACGCTGGCGGCGGCGGGCATTCCCTATATCCAAACCCGCGAGCCGGGCGGTACCGCTTTAGCGGAGAGAATTCGCGAATTGTTGCTCGAGCCTCGCGATGAGCCGATGGCAGAGCTGACGGAGTTATTGCTGGTGTTCGCGGCGAGAGCGCAGCATTTACAACAGAAAATAATCCCTGCGCTAAACGCCGGCACCTGGGTGATTTGTGATCGCTTTACGGATGCCACCATGGCATACCAGGGAGCTGGGAGAGGCCTATCTGTGGCAGTTATTCAGCAGTTGCGCCAATTGGTGCAGGCTGAGTTGCAACCGGATCTTACGCTGTTGCTCGATGCCCCTATTGAGGTCGGTATGGGGCGCGCGAGTCGTCGCGGGGAGCTCGATCGCTTCGAGCGCGAGCAGGCAGATTTCTTTCAGCGCGTGCGCCAGGGCTATTTGGATCAGGCACACGCTGAGCCGGAGCGATACCGGGTGATTGATGCCTCGCAAGCGCTGGAAGCAGTGCAGCAGGATATTCACCAGGTGCTGCAAGAGGTATTGCAGGGGGCTGGGGCATGAGCAGTATGCCGCTGAGTTATCCCTGGCAAATGCCACAATGGCAGCAGCTGGCAGGCTTACATGAAGGGCGGCGGTTTCCCCATGCGCTGTTACTGGCTGGACCCTCGGGTATCGGCAAGCTGCAGTTTGGTCGGGCGCTGCTTTGCAGCCTGTTGTGTGAACACCCAAAAAATTTTTTGGCTTGTGGTGAATGCCATTCGTGCCAGCTTTACCAGAGTGGCAGTCACCCGGATATCCGCGAGCTTTGCCCGGAAGAGGGCAAGCGCCAGATTGGTGTTGATCAGGTCCGTGCTCTTCAGCAATTTACTTCGCAAAGTGCTTACCGAGAGGGTGGCCGTAAGCTGGTATTGATTCACCCCGCTGAGGCGATGAACCCCTACACCGCAAATGCCTTATTGAAAACCCTGGAGGAGCCGGCGGGCGACACCGTACTGGTTTTGCTGAGTCACTCGCCGAGTCAGTTGTTGGCGACTATTCGCTCGCGCTGCGTGCAGCTTACCTTCCCCCTGCCCGAACACAACAGTGCCCTGAAATGGTTGCAGAATCAGTTAGGGCAGACTGAGGATGCCGAGGCCCTGTTGCGGGAGTCTGGCGGGCGTCCTCTGGCCGCTCAACAGCTTTATGAGAGCGATGGCCTGAGCCAATGGCGAGCACAGGACGCCGCGCTGGCTGAGGTGGTCGAGGGCAAAAAGACCGTGCTGCAACTGGCCGATAGCTGGCAAGACCGGGAAGTTCCAGAGGTGCTTGAGTGGTGGCTGAATCGCTTGGCGGCACTGATCAAACACTTGTCGGCCGGTCAGCCGTTGAACGCGCGTTGGCAGGCTTACACGTCTATGGCCTTGCCGTCGGTTTATCTGCAATACGAGCAAGCCTTGGGATTGCGGGCGACCTTGCTTCGCGGTGCGGCGCTCAATAAACGCCTGGTATTGGAGAAGCTGCTACTGGACTGGTTTGATGACTTTTATGGCCGTGCGCCGTCGCGGGCTTATTGATATAGTAGAAACATAACTCGCCGAACACCCGATGTAGGCGGTGGGCACAAATGGGGAAGGGTTCATGAGTGGAGCACAGCAGGGCGCGCGCAACGGTATTTTGTCCCTGACAATCCGTGATAAAGCAGTGTTGTATGCGGCATACATGCCGTTTATTCGCGATGGTGGTCTATTTGTGCCAACGACCAAGTCCTACAAGGTTGGCGATGAAGTCTTCATGCTGCTGACGCTGATGGACGAAGTGGAAAAAATTCCCGTTGCCGGAAAAGTGGTGTGGATTACCCCGCGTGGTGCGCAAAGTAATCGCGCGGCGGGTATTGGTGTTCAGTTCATTGGTGAAGACAAAACCGCCAACCAAAAAATAGAGCAGCAGTTAGCCGGAATACTGGAGTCGGAAAAACCGACCCATACCATGTAATTGTAGCCCCTCCTCGATAGCAAATTTGGAAACCCTTTTACTATGTTGGTAGACAGCCACTGTCACCTGGATCGCATTGACCTCAGTCCATACGATGGCGAGCTTGCTGCTGCGGTTCGCGCCGCGCAGGAGCGTGGGGTAGATAGAATGTTGTGCATTGGCATCGACTTAAATAACGCCCCCAAGGTCGTAGAGATCGCACAGCAGTTTGACAATATCTATGCATCTGTGGGGGTTCACCCCTTGGATATCAGCGACGATATTTGTGAAGTCGATGCCTTGGTTGAACTCTCAGCCCAGGAGAAAGTGATTGCGATCGGCGAAACCGGGCTCGACTATTACTACAGCGCTGAGAAGAAAGTGCTGCAGCAAGGCAGCTTCGCCAATCACTTGAAGGCGTCAGTAAAAACGGGAAAGCCCGTCATCGTGCACACGCGTGACGCCCGTGAAGATACCCTGTCGTTGATACAGCAGCACGGCGACCCAAAGGTTGCTGGTGTGCTGCACTGCTTCACCGAATCGTGGGAAATGGCCAGCGCAGCCATGGAGATGGGCTACTACATTTCCTTTTCGGGCATTATCACCTTCAAGAATGCCGCCGAGCTGCGCGACGTGGTAAAAAGAGTGCCGATGGAGCGCTTGCTGGTGGAAACCGATTCTCCCTATCTTGCGCCGGTGCCTTATCGCGGCAAGAAAAATGAGCCCAAATACGTTCGCGAGGTCGCCGAGTGTGTTGCCGAACTAAAAGGGCTTAGTTTTGAGCAGGTTGCTGAGCAGAGCAGCAGGAATTTCGACCGACTTTTCAATTTAGTGTGAGCTACTTCACCGCATCTTACCGTGGGGACAAATTTTGAGTGATTCCAATCTCCAGCGCACCGCGCTCTACCAGCTTCATATCGACCTTGGCGCAAAAATGGTGCCCTTCGCCGGTTATGAAATGCCTGTGCAATATCCTCTGGGTGTAAAGAAAGAGCACCTTCATACCAGAGAAGCGGCAGGGTTGTTCGATGTATCGCACATGGGGCAAATTCGCCTTCAAGGTGAAAATATAGCTCGGGAGCTGGAGAAAATACTGCCTCAAGATGTGCTCGGTCTGGCAGAGGGGCGTCAACGCTACGGCTTAATGCTAAATGAGCAAGGCGGTATTCGTGACGATCTGATGTTTGCCAATCGCGGCGATGATTTTCTACTAGTGGTCAATGCCGCATGTAAAAACGACGATGCCGCCTGGCTGCGTGAGCACCTGCCTTCATCAATACAGGTTGAGCTGCAAAATGATCGCGCACTACTGGCGTTGCAGGGGCCAAAAGCTCGCGCGGTGCTAAGCAAGTTGGCGCCGACAACGGCTGCCATGCGCTTTATGGATACGGGTTTTATCAGCGTGGCGGGCATTGATTGCTGGCTGAGCTGCTCCGGTTACACTGGCGAGGATGGCTATGAAATTTCCGTGGCCAGCGCCGATGCCGAAAAATTAGCAAAAGCGCTTTTAGCTGAACCTGAAGTGGAGGCTATTGGTCTGGGGGCTCGCGACTCGTTGCGTCTCGAGGCCGGGCTGTGCTTGTACGGGCACGATATGGACCAATCTCGCAGCCCAATTGAAGCGGGCTTGTTGTGGGCAATCCAAAAATGCCGGCGTCCAGGCGGCGAGAGAGAGGGCGGATACATCGGCGCCAACGTGATTGCTCAGCAGCTACAAGACGGCGTCGCTGAGAAGCGGGTGCTGTTAGATGTGGAAGGGCGAGCGCCGGTTCGTGAACACAGCGCCATTGTTAACGCTGACGGCGAACATGTCGGTGAGGTCTGCAGTGGGGGCTTTGGTCCGTCGACGGGGGGACCGCTGGCGATGGCCTACATCGCGTGTTCGGTGGTGGAGCAGCAAGCGCTGTTTGCCGAGCTGAGAGGCAAGAAAATTCCAGTTGCCGTTCGCAGCGGCAGTTTTGTTCCCCAGCGCTACTATCGCGGCTAATGCATCCCTTTCAGCTGGGCGTCATAGAAGGTTTCTACGGCCGCCAGTGGAGTTGGCCCCAGCGTCAGTCTCTGCCGGAGATGCTGGCGGATTGGGGCTATTCGGCGTATATCTACGCCCCTAAAGGCGACAGCAGTCTGCGTAGTCGTTGGCGCGAGGATTTCGACCCGGGGCACTTTGCGCGATTGCGCAGCCTCTCGGAATCCGCGCGCGAAGCCGGTATTGGCTGGGGGGTCGGTCTGTCTCCTGCCGGTCTGCAAGCTCACTTCACGGAAGCGGATGGCGCTGACCTGAGGCGAAAGCTGCAACAAATTAAAGCGCTGTGGCCATCCCAGTTATGGATTTTGTTTGATGACCTGCCTGCTGGGGTGCCTGAATTGGCAGTCAGCCAATTACGAGTGGTGGATGCAGTTCGGCAGGTGTTGCCCGATACCCCGCTGGCGATTTGCCCGAGCTATTACAGCGAAGACCCGATATTGGAAAGCCTGTTTGGCGATTGCCCGAAGGATTATTTTGCGACGCTCAATGAAGGCTTGGCCGAGGAGGTCGATATCCTGTGGACGGGGCCGCGCGTTATTTCTGCCGCCTACGACGCTGACGACATGCATCGAGCCGCGTCGATCCTTGGCCGAAGGCCATTGTTGTGGGATAACTACCCTGTCAATGATGGCAAAAAGAGCAGTCGCTTTCTCAATACCCTGCCATTTTCCGGGCGCCCGTCGTCATTAAAAACGCTGGCGAGCGGACATTTCGTGAACCCGATGAACCAGTTTCACCTATCGTTACTACCGCTGATGGGTCTCGCCTCGGTATATGCAGGCGAAACTATAGCGCAAGACAGCCTTTTCAAGGCTGCGTTGGGGAGTTTGCCCGAAGACTTGGCGCAATTATTGGCGGAGTATGCGCCAATGTTCCAGAATGAGGGCTTGGATGGTATGCCGGCGGCATTAAAAGCGGCAATTGCATCCAGGTGTGACCGCATAGCGCATCCCGCTGCAGGGGAGTTGGCTGCTTGGCTGCGTGAGGAGTACAGGTTTGACCCGGATTGCCTGACCGAGTAGCTCGGGTGAGCGGGGATTTTACGTGGCGGCTTGCCATAAATTACGCTTTCCGGTAGTTTTAGCACCCGAATGTTTACATGGTAAACATGTTGCTTCAGGCAAATGCCGCCGCCAACATCTCGACTAGAGAACTCGAATAGAGGGAAAACAATGATTTATCAAGGCAAGGCGTTAAGCGCAAGCTTTCTGGAAGATGGCATCGCGGAGCTCTGCTTCGACCTCCAGGGCGATTCCGTCAACAAATTTAACCGCATCACTCTCGAAGAGTTGGGGGAGGCGACCAAAGCTTTGGCTGCCGAATCCGGATTGAAAGGTGTTGTGGTTACCAGTGGTAAGGCGGTATTTATCGTCGGCGCTGACATCACCGAATTCACCGAGCTGTTCAAGTTGCCAGATGACGAGCTGCGTCAATGGTGCTCGCAAGCTAATGATGTGTTCAACGCTTTTGAAGACCTGCCGGTACCCACTGTCGCTGCCATCAACGGCGTTGCATTGGGCGGTGGTTATGAGATGTGTTTGGCCTGTGACTTCCGCGTGATGTCTAGCAGCGCTGTGGTTGGTCTGCCCGAAGTGAAACTGGGTATCAACCCAGGTTTTGGGGGCACTGTGCGTCTGCCACGTGTTATTGGTTGCGACAACGCGAACCTGTGGGTGGCTACTGGTAACCAGCAAAAGCCTGATGCTGCCTTGAAAGATGGCGGCGTAGATGCGGTGGTTGCACCTGAGTTATTGAAAGATGCTGCCGTTGATTTGCTGAAGAAAACCATTGCCGGTGAGTTTGATTACCAAGCGCGCCGCGAAGAGAAAAAATCGCCCGTCAAGCTGAACGATATTGAGCGCATGATGGCCTTTACTACTGGTAAAGCCATGGTTGCACAGCAAGCAGGTAAGAACATGCCCGCGCCTGTGACTGCCGTAAAATCGATGGAGCGCAACGCGACGTTGAGCCGCGATGAAGCTATCGAAGTTGAAATTGACCATTTCATCAAGCTGGTACGCACCCCGCAGTCTAACGCGTTGGTCGGCTTGTTCCTGAACGAGCAGAGCGTTAGTAAAGCAGCCAAAGCCGCGGCGAAAGCCGGTGGCGACGTAAAACAAGGCGCAGTTTTGGGCGCCGGTATCATGGGTGGCGGTATCGCTTACCAATCTGCCTACAAAGGCACGCCCATTTTGATGAAAGATATCGCTGAAGCCGGTCTTGAGCTGGGTTTGAAAGAAGCTGGCAAGCTGCTTTCCAAGCGCGTTGCTCGCGGTCGTATGACCCCGGATAAAATGGCCTCAGTACTGAGCAGCATTCGTCCCACCTTGAATTACGATGGGTTTGACGCTGCCGACGTGATCGTCGAAGCGGTTGTTGAGAATCCCAAGGTGAAGCACGCCGTACTTGCTGAGACCGAAAAGCACATCCGTGAAGATGCGGTTTTGGCTTCTAATACTTCTACAATCTCTATTAGCTATCTTGCAGAAGCTCTTGAAAGACCAGAGAATTTCTGTGGTATGCACTTCTTTAACCCTGTGCATGCCATGCCTTTGGTAGAGGTTATTCGCGGCGAAAAAACCAGCGATGCCACCGTTGCGCGCACCGTTAAATATGCCCTGCAAATGGGTAAAACGCCTATCGTCGTTAACGACTGCCCAGGCTTCTTTGTAAACCGCGTGCTGTTCCCATACTTCGCTGGCTTCGACATGCTGGTTCGCGACGGTGCGGATTTCCGCCACGTAGACAAAGTAATGGAAAGCTTCGGTATGCCAATGGGTCCGGCTTACCTGATGGACGTGGTGGGTATCGATACCGGCTTCCACGCTGCAGAGGTAATGGCAGAAGGCTTCCCGGATCGCATGCGCCACGACTTCAAAGGCATCTCTCAAATGATGTTTGAAGCAAACCGCTACGGCCAGAAAAATGGCCTGGGTTTCTACAAATACGAGGAAGACAAGCGCGGTAAGCCCAAGAAGGCCGAGGACGAAACGGCTCTGTCTATGGCGGCACAAGCGCAGCAAAACAAAGTGGAAATCAGCGATGAGGACATTCTCGCTCGCATGATGATCCCAATGTGTGTTGAAACGGTTCGCTGTTTGGACGAGGGGATTGTTCGCGACCCTGCCGATGCCGATATGGGCTTGGTGATGGGTATCGGTTTCCCGGTATTCCGCGGTGGCGCACTGCGCTACATCGACCAAATGGGCGTGAAGGCATTTGTAGAAATGGCTGATCGCTACGCTGATCTTGGCAAGCTTTACCAGGTTACTGACAGCCTGCGTGAGATGGCGGCCAAAGGCGAATCTTTCTTTAAATAATCGGGCGGAGACTGAAACATGAACTTCAAAGCAAATGATGTAGTCATTGTAGATTGCGCCCGTACTGCGATGGGCCGCTCTAAGAACGGCGTATTTCGCAATGTGCGCGCAGAAAATATGTCGGCGGCGCTGGTAGACGCGTTGCTGGCGCGCAATCCCGGTGTTGATCCCGCTTCCTTCGAAGACGTGATCTGGGGCTGTGTAAACCAAACCAACGAGCAGGGCTGGAATATTGCCCGCATGATGTCGGTGATGACTAAGCTGCCCCACGAAGTGGCTGGTCAGACGGTTAGCCGCTTGTGTGGTTCCTCGATGTCAGCCCTGCATACTGCAGCGGCGTCAATTACTGCAGGCCTCGGCGATACCTTCCTGGTGGGTGGTGTTGAGCACATGGGGCACTTGGCGATGAACCACGGTGTTGACCCCAACCCTCAGGCGAGCAAGTACGTGGCGCGCGCTGCGGGCATGATGGGTATGACCGCCGAAGCGCTGGGTATGTTGCACGGCATTAGCCGTGAGCAGCAGGACGAATTTGGTCTGCGCTCCCATCTGCGTGCAGCTGCCGCGCAGGAGCAGGGTTTATTCGACAACGAAATCGTTGCCATCGAAGGTCACGACGAAGAAGGTCGCAAGATCCTGGTGAAAGCCGATACGACCGTTCGCCCTGAAACCACGCTGGAAAGTCTGGCTCAGTTGCGTCCTGCTTTTGATCCTAAAAATGGTACCGTAACTGCGGGTACCAGCTCGCAGATTGCCGACGGCGCATCAGCAATGATCGTTATGTCTGGTCAGCGGGCGATGGACCTCGGTCTCACGCCGCGCGCGAAAGTGCGCAGCATGGCCGTGGCAGGGGTTGATCCCTCAATCATGGGCTACGGTCCTGTGCCATCAACCCAAAAAGCACTGAAGCGTGTTGGCTTGACGATGGATGATATCGATACTGTTGAGCTGAACGAGGCCTTTGCCGCGCAAGCTCTGCCAGTATTGAAGGACCTGGGTCTGCTGGACAAGATGGACGAGAAAGTGAACCTGCATGGTGGCGCAATCGCGTTGGGTCACCCCTTCGGCTGTTCCGGTACCCGTATCATCGGCACGCTGCTTAACGTTATGGAGCAAAAAGATACCAGTGTGGGTCTTGCTACCATGTGTATCGGCATGGGCCAGGGTATCAGCACGATTATTGAGCGCGTATAAGCGTTCAGCCCCTCCGGCCCCTTTGTGGGGCCTTGTCGCAGGGCTTTGCTTGATTGCGGGCAGACCCTGTGGCACAATTCCGACCCTCGTTTGGCAGCAGTCAAACGAAGTCACGTTAAGTCGTTAGTTTTCAACGATTTACAAGTGTGCGGATGTGGTGAAATTGGTATACACGCCAGATTTAGGTTCTGGTGCCGCAAGGCGTGAGAGTTCGAGTCTCTCCATCCGCACCATTTCATAGAATTCTTTAAGCGGGCTGGCATTGAAAGAGCCAGGTCGTGTGATTGATCGCTTTTGAGGAACTTCCATGCAAGTCTCAGTTGAAACGACGTCAGGTCTTGAGCGTCGCTTAATCGTAGGTGTACCTGCCGCTCGTGTTGACAGTGCCGTAGACAGCCGCCTGCAAGAAGCTGCGAAAACCGTCAAGCTGAACGGTTTCCGCCCCGGTAAGGTGCCGATGAAGGTTGTTCGTCAGCGCTTCGGTCAATCTGTGCGTATGGAAGTGTTGGGTCAGGTAATGAATGACTCATTTTACGAGGCAATTCAGGAGCAGGGTCTCAAGCCTGCAGGTCGCCCTGAAATTGAGCCCAAAAGCATGGATGAAGGCAAAGATATCGAATTCGTTGCCACATTTGAGGTGTTCCCCGAGATTGAGTTGCTGGATTACAGCAGCATCGAGGTCAAGAAGCCGGTATCTGAAATCACCGACGCCGACCTGGATAAAATGATCGAAAACCTTCGTAAGCAGCGCGCTAGCTGGGAAGCGGTAGAGCGTGAGGCAGCGACGGGCGATCAAGTGAATATCGACTTTGTTGGCACAAAGGACGGTGAAGAATTCGAAGGTGGAAAAGGCGAAGGGACCGATCTGGAATTGGGTTCAGGTCGTATGATTCCAGGCTTTGAAGACGGTATTGTCGGCATGAAGGCTGGCGAAGAGAAAGTGGTAGCGCTGAGCTTCCCTGAGGACTATCACAGTGAAGAGCTTAAAGGTGCCGCGGTAGAATTTGCGATCACCGTGAACGCGGTGAAAGAGCAGGCGCTGCCCGAACTGAATGATGAGTTCTTTAAAATGTTCGGTGTGGAAGAGGGCGGTGAAGACGCTTTCCGTGCTGAAGTTAAAAAGAATATGGAACGCGAGTTGAAAAATGCGACAAAGACCCGCATTAAAACTCAAGTGATGGACGGTGTTCTTGACGTGCACGCTGAGCTGCAAGTGCCCAAGGCACTGGTCGCTCAGGAAATTGATGCCTTGCGCAACCAGCAAATGCAGCAATTTGGTGCATTGGCGGAAAAGTTGAACCCCGCGGATATCCTGCCAGACGACCTGTTCCGCGAGAATGCAGAGCGCCGCGTTAAGCTGGGCCTGGTATTGAACGAGCTGATTGCTGCGGAAGAGATTAAAGCTGATGCCGATAAAGTGCGTGCCACTTTAGAGGAAATGGCAGCAAGCTATGAAGATAAAGAAGAAGTTATCAACTACTACATGAGCCAGCCGCAGCAATTGCAGCAGATTGAGGGCATGGTTATTGAAGAGGAAGTAGTTGAAAAACTTCTTGAAAAAGCGAAGGTTAGCGAAGAAACTTTAAGCTACGAAGAAGTTATGTCTCCGCCAGCTCAGGAAGACGAAGAAGATTGATCACACTAGTTCACTAGTGCTCTTCGTCAAGCGGCTGAACTTCGGTTCCGCCGCTTGATTTTTTTCTGGCATGCCATAACGTAACAGTCAATTCACGACACAGAAGAGAATTGCGTATGTCCCGAAACTCCTTTGATGGAATCAATAACAATACAATTAACAACTTGGGGCTCGTGCCCATGGTTGTTGAGCAAACGGCACGCGGTGAACGGTCTTACGATATTTACTCCCGCCTGCTCAAAGAGCGCGTGATCTTCTGTGTGGGCCCTGTTGAAGACCACATGGCTAACCTGATTGTGGCGCAGATGCTGTTTTTGGAGTCCGAGAACCCCGATAAAGATATCCATTTGTATATCAATTCGCCCGGCGGGTCGGTAACCGCGGGTTTGTCGATTTACGACACCATGAGCTTTATCAAACCCGACGTAAGTACGATGTGTATTGGCCAAGCGGCCAGTATGGGTGCCTTCCTGTTGAGTGGTGGTGCCAAGGGCAAGCGTTTTATTCTGCCTAACGCGCGGACGATGATTCACCAGCCCAGCGGCGGTGCACAGGGGCAGGCGACAGATATCGATATCCATGCGCGCGAAATTTTGATCATTCGCGAACGTCTGAATCAATTAATGGCTGAGCATACCGGCCAGGATTACGAAACCATTGCTCGCGACACCGAGCGCGACAACTTTATGAATGCTCAGCAGTCGTGCGATTACGGACTTGTTGATCAGGTTATTACGTCACGTAGCTAAGGGGGGCGCGTCCTCGCGGGCGCGGCCGTTCACTTGCAAAACAGGGCAAAAGGGGTCATCTTAAGATCAGAAAAAGATGCCCAATACGTCGACAAGGTGATTGTTAATGAGTAGTAAAGACGGCGCAGATGACAACGGCAAGCTGCTGTATTGTTCGTTTTGCGGCAAAAGTCAGCATGAAGTACGCAAGCTGATTGCGGGGCCTTCGGTATTTATCTGTGATGAATGCGTGGACCTCTGTAACGATATTATCCGTGAAGAGGTTCAGGAAGCGGCCAGCGAGGCGGGCAGTGACAAGCTGCCGTCGCCGCAGGAGATTAATGCGACCCTGGATCAGTACGTTATTGGTCAGGCGCGCGCCAAGAAGGTGTTGGCGGTTGCGGTATACAACCACTACAAGCGACTCCGCCACGGCGATAAAAGCAAGGACGAAGTAGAGCTGGGCAAGAGTAATATCTTGTTGGTGGGGCCAACCGGCAGTGGTAAGACGTTGCTGGCCGAGACGCTCGCTCGTTTGTTGGATGTCCCGTTCACAATCGCTGATGCAACAACGCTGACGGAAGCTGGCTACGTCGGCGAAGACGTTGAGAACATCATTCAAAAGCTGTTGCAGAAGTGCGACTACGATGTTGAAAAAGCCCAGATGGGTATTGTCTACATTGATGAGATCGACAAAATCTCTCGCAAGTCAGATAACCCCTCAATTACCCGGGATGTCTCCGGTGAGGGCGTTCAGCAAGCGCTGTTGAAGTTAATTGAGGGCACGGTAGCCTCGGTTCCCCCGCAGGGCGGTCGGAAGCACCCACAGCAGGAGTTTTTGCAGGTAGATACCTCGAATATCCTGTTTATCTGTGGCGGTGCCTTTGCGGGCCTTGATCGGGTCATCCGTGACCGCTCTGAGAAAGGTGGCATCGGCTTCGGTGCGGAGGTCAAAAGTAAGGACGAATCCCGCAATGTGGGTGAAGTACTGGCTGACGTCGAACCAGAGGATCTGGTGCGTTACGGCTTGATCCCCGAGTTTGTCGGCCGACTGCCGGTGATTGCTACGCTCGAAGAGCTCGATGCGGAGGCGCTTGTCAGCATCCTGACTCAGCCGCGTAATGCGCTAACCAAGCAGTACGCCAAGCTCTTCGACATGGAAGGTGTTGAGGTTGATTTCCGTGAAGACGGGCTTCGGGCCGTTGCTGAGAAGGCCATGGTTCGTAAGACAGGTGCGCGGGGGCTGCGCTCGATCCTGGAGTCTGTACTCCTGGATACCATGTATGACCTGCCGTCCACGGATAATGTCAGCAAGGTCGTGGTGGATGCATCGGTGATCAATGGTGAATCGCCACCTATTCTGGTCTACAGCGACCAAAGAAAGGTCGCTCCAGAGGAATAAACCTACGTAAAGCCGCCTGATTCCCAGGCGGCTTTTTTGTCAGTTTGTTTACAGTCAAGTCTTGTATTTCTGCCTTCAAATCCCCATCTTAGAACCATAACCGCCTGCATATCGTAAAACGGTATACCTGCTGTGCGGGCCCAAAATGATTCAAAAAGAGGCGAGCTAATGGCTGACAAGCGTGAAACTCTAGAGTTGCCGCTGCTTCCCCTGCGAGATGTAGTTGTCTATCCCCACATGGTTATCCCTTTGTTCGTAGGCCGAGATAAGTCGATTCGGGCTCTCGAGCTGGCCATGGCTGACAACAAAGAAATTATTCTCGCAGCACAAAAAAATCCAGATGTGGATGAACCTTCCACAGAAGACCTGTATGACATTGGCACCGTCGCCAATATTCTTCAGTTGTTGAAATTGCCTGATGGCACCGTCAAGGTGCTTGTTGAAGGTGATTATCGCGCACAGATAGACGCTATCGCTGCTGAGGACGAGTATTTCAGAGCAGAGGCCTCGCCAATTGTTGAGCGGAAGATCCCGGATGAAGAGTCTGAGGTGATGCTGCGCTCTGCTATCTCCCAGTTTGAGAAATACATTAATTTAAGCAAGAAGATCCCTTCTGAAGTACTGACCTCTCTATCCGGTATTGATGAGCCTGGTCGTCTGGCAGACACCGTTGCCGCTCACATGAGCATGGAGCTCGAGCAGAAGCAGGCGGTATTGGAAATGAGTGATGAGCGCGAGCGCTTAGAGCACTTAATGGCGCTGATGGAGTCGGAGATCGACCTGTTTCAAGTAGAAAAACGCATTCGCGGGCGCGTTAAGAAGCAGATGGAAAAAAGCCAGCGTGAGTACTACCTCAATGAACAGATGAAAGCGATCCAGCGCGAGTTGGGCGAATCAGAAGAGGGCGCCAACGAGCTTGAAGAGCTTGAGAAGCGCGTCGCTGAATCTGGTATGAGCAAAGAGGCGCTTGAGAAAGCCAAGGCTGAGCTTTCTAAGCTAAAAATGATGTCGCCAATGTCTGCTGAGGCCTCAGTTGTACGCGGCTATATCGATTGGCTGGTAAATATCCCCTGGCAGAAGCGCTCGCGTGTAAAACATGACCTCAAACGCGCGCAAGAAATCCTTAACAGCGATCACTACGGTCTTGAAGAGGTTAAGGAGCGTATCCTCGAGTATTTGGCTGTACAAAAACGCGTTAAGAAAGTGAAAGGGCCCGTGCTGTGCTTGGTGGGGCCGCCAGGGGTAGGTAAAACATCGCTGGGTGAGTCGATCGCACGTTCAACGAATCGGAAGTTTGTTCGGATGGCGCTTGGCGGGGTTCGCGACGAGGCAGAGATTCGCGGTCATCGCCGCACATACATTGGCTCCATGCCGGGTAAAGTTATTCAGAAAATGTCTAAGACAGGCGTGCGTAACCCGCTGTTCTTGTTAGACGAAATTGACAAGATGGGGATGGATCATCGCGGCGACCCGGCATCGGCGCTGCTTGAAGTGTTGGATCCGGAGCAAAACCACGCCTTTAACGATCATTACCTCGAGGTGGACTACGATTTATCCGACGTCATGTTTATTTGCACGTCGAATTCGTTGAATATTCCCCCGGCATTGCTGGACC
The DNA here is from genome assembly GCF_002306875.1 of Spongiibacter sp. UBA1325. Classification (NCBI taxonomy): domain Bacteria; kingdom Pseudomonadati; phylum Pseudomonadota; class Gammaproteobacteria; order Cellvibrionales; family Spongiibacteraceae; genus Spongiibacter; species Spongiibacter sp. UBA1325. The sequence goes on along the minus strand of NZ_DBTD01000007.1, from coordinate 63,159 downwards.
GGATGGAAGTTATCCGCATACCCGGATACACCGAAGATGAGAAGATCAACATAGCGCGGCGCTACCTCATTCCTAAACAGCTGAAGAATAACGGTTTGAAGGACAAAGAAGCGTCTATCGGCGACGAAGTGATTCAAGATATTGTCAGGTACTACACTCGCGAGGCAGGTGTCAGGGGCCTGGAAAGAGAGATCGCCAAGGTTTGCCGTAAAATTGTTAAGAATGTGGCGCTTAGCGACGATAAGTCGCCCATAGAGGTCACCTCGCAAAACTTGGAAGAGTACCTGGGTGTTCGCAAATTTACCTTCGGTAAAGCGGAGGAAGAAAACAAGGTTGGTCAAGTAACAGGGCTGGCGTGGACGCAAGTGGGTGGTGAGCTGCTAACCATTGAGGCGGTGTCGGTGGTTGGTAAGGGCCGCCACATCCAAACCGGGTCGCTGGGCGATGTTATGCAGGAGTCGATTCAAGCTGCTATGACGGTAGTGCGTAGCCGGTCTAAGCGTTTGGGCGTGCCGGCGAAGTATCACGACCGCCACGACATTCATATTCACATGCCTGAAGGCGCAACGCCGAAAGACGGGCCGTCCGCTGGTATAGGTATGTGTACCGCGCTGGTTTCTGTTATCACCGGAATTCCGGTCCGCAGCGACGTGGCGATGACCGGTGAGATCACTTTGCGCGGTCAGGTATTGGCGATTGGCGGCTTGAAAGAGAAGCTTCTGGCCGCGCACCGCGGCGGTATTACCACAGTGCTGATCCCGGCCGAAAATGAACGCGATCTAAAGGAAATTCCGGAAAATATTAAAGCCGATCTCGATATTAAACCGGTCAAGTGGATTGACGAAGTGCTTAATATAGCGCTTGAGCGCGTGCCCGAGGAGATTTCGGAGGAGGAATACCTCGCGGGTTTGAGTGATGAGCAGAAAGCGCTGGAAAACAATCCGGAAGGAGAAAAAGACAGCCGAATCAGTGCCCACTGAGTCGGCTGAGTGCAGGCGGTAGAGCTTGCTGTTCTGGTCATCCAGTGATCAGGCTGCAAGCCGCATGTGCTCTATGCTTCGCAGTTTTACGATAATGCGGCCAGTGATGCAGAGTTTCCTTGACCGCCCCAGAAGCAGTTGGTATAAATCCTTCTCTCTGAGTCGGCGGCTACTGTCATCGTGTTTACATGCTAACGTCGCCACCAGCTTTGCAATACAGTTTTTCATAACAATTCGAAGGGGAAGGATAAGTGAATAAATCTGAGCTAATCGACGCCATTGCCGAGTCAGCAGATCTCTCTAAAGCGTCGGCCGGTCGTGCACTGGACGCAGCAGTTGAAGCCATTACTAACGCGCTGAAGTCTGACGACTCTGTGTCGCTGGTCGGTTTTGGTACTTTCAGTGTTAAAGAGCGCGCTGCTCGCACTGGCCGTAACCCCCAGACTGGTGCGCCAATTGAAATTGCTGCTGCGAAGATTCCTAGCTTCAAGGCTGGTAAAGCGCTGAAAGACGCCTGCAACTAAGTTCAGTTGCGACAGTCATAGCGTTAGACAGAGTCGTCGCGAAGAGGTACCGCCTCTGTCGAAAGGCGCATCGAAAGATGCGCTTTTTTTATATTTGAATGGGTTCAAAGGTAAATGCTGCAAAATATCCGCAACAATATCCAAGGTACCGCTGCCAAGGTCATTATCGCCATTATCGTGGTGCCATTTGCGTTCTTTGGTATCGACAGCCTTTTCAGTGGTGGCTCACAGACACCGGCCGCGGTAGTAAATGGTGAAAAAATTTCTCAGGCGGAGTTGCAGCAGGCACTTGCCATGCAGAAACGCCGCTTGATCAACATGATGGGCGACAAACTCGAGCCCTCGATGCTTGACGATGCCGTGTTGCGCAAGCCGGCTTTAGACTCGCTGATTAAACAGCAGTTGCTTTTGCAAGCGGCAGAAGACGCGGGAATTGAGATTTCAGACCAGCAGCTAAATATCACCATCGCCTCCATGCCTCAGTTCCAGGAAGATGGTCGTTTTTCACAAGAGCGCTACCAGCAAGTATTGCGCCTGCAGGGCTACAACAGCGCGTTGTTCAAACAATTACTACGCTCTGACTTACTTATTCAGCAGCTGTCGGCATCTGTGGCGGCATCGGCTTTCGTTACTGAAAGAGAGTTGGACGAAGCCATCGCCTATATCCACGAAAGCCGCGATTTTCAAACCGTCACCGTGCCGCTCGAAAAATATCGCAAGTCAATCACGCTGACTGATGAAGAGCTCAAAAGCTACTACGAAGAAAATGGCGCGCGCTTCCAGAGCGAACCCAAGGTAAAAGTGTCATATCTGGAGCTGAAAGAAGAGCAGTTCTACGAGCCTGTGTCTGAACAGCAAGTGGTCGCCGAGTACGAGCGCCTTATCGAGGGGATGACGCAGGATACAGAGCGAGAAGCAGCTCATATACTGTTAGAAATTGACGATGAGCTTAATCGCGACCAGGCGGTAGCCAAGCTCAATGAAGTTAAGCAGCGTCTGTTATCCGGCGAATCGTTCGCCGAATTAGCTAAGTCGTTGTCCGAGGACCCAGGCTCAGCGTCCAACGGCGGAAACCTGGGCTTTACAGCAGGTGACAGCTTTCCAGCAGAATTTGAAGATGCCCTGGCAGCGCTTGAGGCGGGGCAAGTCTCCGACCCTGTTGAAACTGAAGCAGGTGTCCACTTAATTAAGTTGCTGAGCGTCAAGCAGCCAGAGGTGCCCAGTTTGGATTCGGAGCGCTTGGCAATTACTGAAAGACTTCGTCGCCAAAAGGCGCGTCCGAAGTTATTGGCGGCGGTTGAGTCGCTGCGCGATCTCGTCTTTAACGCAGAAAGCCTCGCTATGCCGGCTGCCGAGCTGGAACTGGAAGTTAAGCGCAGCGACTGGCTTTCTTCTGAGGATAATGACGGCTTGTTTGCTGACCAGAGAGTCAAACAAGCCGCGTTTGATAGCGAGTTGAGAGAACAAGAGTTAAACAGCGATGTGTTTGAACTGGCTCCTGATCACTTCTTGGTGTTGCACGTCGATCAATATCAAGCGCCCCAGCTGCGGCCCTTTGAAGATGTGCGAGCAGAAATTGAAGTGAGCTTGCAAACAGAGAAAGCGGCACAGCAGGCAAAAGCCGACGCCCAGGAGATAGAGCAACAATTAGCTGCCGGTCAGCGTGCAGAGGCAGTTGCCAAGCAGCACGGTCTGGACTGGCAGGTGATGCAGGATATCCGCCGCAGTGACATCAGCGTAGAGCCGGCACTGCGACGTTTCGTATTTGAATTGGCGGCACCGGCGCAAGACAAGGCCGTTGCGGCGACCTTGCATCAACAGAGTGGTGATTACACGGTCGTTCAACTTCTTGCGAGCGAGCCCGGTCAACGCGCCGCTCTCGAGGCCGAAGCATTGTTAAATTTGCGTCGAAGCGTTGCTCAGAATGCGTCATCTCAAGCGTTTGCTAACTATTTTAACAATTTGTGGAACAACGCAGATATCACCATCAACTAACAGGTTGATATCAGGTAAGCGACGAAGTACCCCATACACTACCGGGGCGAATGCCCTGGTAAGGATAGAATAATGAATAAGGCGAGCGAACAACGGCGCCTGTCGGCGGGTCAAGTGGACGTTTGGTGTTGTGCGACTGACGACCCGCGACTATTAGCGAAGATGGATCGCTATTTGAATATGCTCTCTGATGAAGAGAAGCAGGAATACGATCAGCGTCAGCATGCTGGGCAAGCAGAAGAATACCTGGCCAGTAGGGCGTTTTTGCGCACAGTACTGGCGCAGTACACGGGGCAGGAGCCGGAGCAGCTGACATTCGACAGCAACGACTTCGGTAAACCTTTTCTACCAGCGTACAGCGATAGCGTAAGCTTTAATGCCGCCCACACCCACGGCTTAACGCTTTGTGCAGTGACCAGTGGCTGTGATATTGGCGTCGACGTCGAATTCCAAACTGATAGCCAGGGAATGCTGGACGCTGCTGATGATTATCTTTCTCCGGCGGAAATGCTTGCATTGCGCGAAGTTGAGGAAGAAGGGCGGCTAAGTGTTTTCTTTCGCTCCTGGACATTGAAAGAGGCGTATTTGAAAGCGCGCGGCAAAGGCTTGTCGATTCCGCTGCACGATTTTTCGGTACTACTCAATGGTTTGGATGTAAGCCGCTTTGACGCCGATGACGCCGAGCGTTGGGAATTGCGCTTACTTGCTCAAGATGAAGATTTTACGGCTGCTATCGCTGTGGCCGGAAAAATAGCTGAAATCAAAGCGTTCCATTGCTTGCCTCTCGTTGAAATGTCCGAGCTAGGTCAACTCGCTGAATTACTACCTGCGGCTAAGTCATAGGCTTGGTTTCTGCTGCAGTCCCTGCCAAGGAGGATGTGTGTACAAAATTCTTACCCTGAACCAAATCTCTGTGAAAGGCCTCGAGCGCCTGCCTCGCGAACAATATGAGATCGCCAGCGAATTTAGCTCACCCGACGCCATTTTGCTGCGCAGCCACAAATTGCAGGGCACGGATATTCCGCAATCGGTCAAAGCCATCGCTCGCGCAGGGGCTGGCACTAACAACGTGCCCGTCGCAGAGTGCACAGACCGGGGTATCCCGGTATTTAATAGCCCGGGTGCTAATGCCAACGCGGTAAAGGAGCTGGTCATAGCGGGCTTGACGTTGGGTTCGCGCGGTATTCTCGAGGGAATTGCCTACGTGAATACGCTAGGGGACATGAAAGATGGCGCCGCTCTTGCCAAATTGTTAGAAAAGGAAAAGAAACGCTTTAAGGGAAATGAGCTGGCGGGCCGCACTCTGGGTATTGTTGGCCTGGGGGCTATTGGCTCGATGATCGCCAGAGCCGCGCTTGACCTGGGCATGAAGGTCATTGGTTACGACCCCGCGCTGTCAGTCGATGCCGCATGGCGTTTGCCAAGCGCGGTGAAAAAAATGGAGAACCTGGGCAGCTTGTTTGCCCGTGCCGATTACATCACCCTCCATCTCCCGGTACTCGATGCAACGCGAGGGCTGGTGAACGCCGAGCTTCTGAGTAATTGTCGCCCAGGCACGTGCTTGCTGAATTTCGCACGTGAAGAGATTGTCGATGTTGCTGCGGTGATCGATGCCCTGGATGCCGGGCAGCTACGTCGCTTCATCACGGACTTTCCAACGCCGGAATTGATTGCGCGTGATGAGGATGTGGTGCTGATGCCGCATATCGGTGCCAGCACCGATGAGGCCGAAGAAAATTGCGCGATCATGGCGGCTGATCAGTTAGATGATTTCCTGCGTAACGGAAACATCAAGAACTCGGTAAACTTTCCGAATCTGCAGCTTGAGCGCAGTGGTGATGTGCGCCTAGCCGTGGCCAATCGCAATGTGCCGAAAATTCTTGGCAGCATCTTGGCGCTGTTATCCGATGCAAACGTAAATATCATTGATATGCTTAACAAAAGCCGCGATGAAATTGCCTATAACCTTATCGACTTAAACGGCAATGTCGACGACGCATTGCTTGCAAAAATTGCTGACCTAGACGGTGTGGTTAACGTGCGAGTCATTCGCTGAGTGCAGCTCACTTGGCGACCCTAGGGAGAGCCCCATGAGTAGCCTTGAAACCATTGAACGCTTATTGAGAGACCAGGCCGGCAGACCACCGATTGAAAAGTGGCAGCCGGCGCTGAGTGGCGAAATCGACATTCAGATTTTGGCTGACGGGCGTTGGGTTCACGAAGGTGGCGAAATCAAGCGCCATGAGTTGGTTAAGCTATTTGCCTCTATTTTGCGGTGCGAAGCGGATGGTCACTATTATTTAGTCACTCCGGTCGAGAAATGGCGCTTACAGGTTGAAGACCTCCCGCTGCTGATCATTGACATGGAAGTAGGCGAATCAACGTCGGAAGGGCGTAGAATTGCCGTTAAAACTAACGTCGATACATGGCATGAGCTCGGTCCTCAGCATCGGCTCAGTGTGACCGAGTCACCTGATTCGGGGGAGCCGAGGCCGGCCGTTTCTCTCGAGCACGGCTTGTCAGCAAGAGTCAATCGCGCCTGTTTTTACCGCCTGGTAGATCTGGCTGAGCAGCATGGCGATCGACTCATTGTTCGCAGCGCCGGTGAACAATTTGAGCTAGGGCGTGTATAAGTAACCCCGGACACTTTGGGGAGATGAAAACCAAAAAAGGCAGCCATCTGGCTGCCTTTTTTGTTGAAGCGTCTTAACTACATGTTGGGATAGTTCGGTCCGCCCAAACCTTCAGGAGTCACCCACACAATATTCTGGGCGGGGTCCTTAATGTCACAGGTCTTGCAGTGCACGCAGTTTTGCCCGTTGATTTGGAAGCGCGCTTGGCCACCTTCGTCTTCGACCACCTCATACACCCCTGCTGGGCAGTAACGCTGAGCGGGCTCGGCGTACTTGGGCAGGTTGTCACGAATAGGCAGCTCGGCGTCCTTCAGCGTCAGGTGGCAGGGCTGATCTTCTTCGTGGTTAGTGTTAGAGAGGAATACTGACGACAAGCGGTCAAAGCTCAGCTTGTTATCAGGCTTGGGGTACTCAATCTTTTTGCAGCTGTCTGCAGGCTTCATTTGCGCGTAATCAGGCTTGGTATCGCTCAGCGTCCAAGGCAGGTTGCCGCCAAAGATATTCTGATCGATAAAGGCATAGGCTGAGCCGAAGAAGTTGCCGAACTTGTGCTGAGCTGGGCCAAAGTTGCGCTGAGCGTACAGCTCTTTATACAGCCAGGAGCCTTCAAAAGCAGTGGTGTATTCGGTGAGTTCTTCACCGGATTTATTGTCTTCAGTCAGCGCCTTGTGGACAACTTCTGCGGCCAGCAAACCGGACTTCATCGCGGTGTGGCTACCTTTGATCTTGGCAAAGTTCAGCGTGCCCGCGTCACAGCCAATCAGCAGACCACCTGGGAAGGTCATTTTTGGTAGAGACTGCAGGCCGCCTTTTGCGATAGCCCGAGCGCCGTAGGACACGCGCTCACCGCCATCGAGGTACTGCTTGACGACGGGGTGTTGCTTATAGCGTTGGAATTCCTCGAAGGGAGACAGCCACGGGTTATCGTAGCAGAGGTCGGTAATCAGGCCGATTGCGACTTGGTTGTCTTCCAGGTGGTAGAGGAAAGAGCCACCTAGGGCGCCATTTTCAGAGAGTGGCCAGCCGGCAGTATGAACGACCTTACCTTGTTCGTGCTTGGCGGGATCGATTTTCCAAAGTTCTTTAATGCCGATGCCGTAATGCTGGGGCTCTTTGCCCGCATTCAGGTCGAATTTTTCCATCAAACGCTTGCCGAGGTGACCGCGGCAGCCTTCTGCAAACAGGGTGTATTTTGCATGCAGCTCCATGCCGGGCATGTAGCTGTCTTTTTGGCTGCCATCTTCGGCAATGCCCATATCGCCAGTGACGATACCTTTTACACTACCGTCGTCATTGTACAGAACATCAGCAGCGGCAAAGCCGGGGTAGATCTCTGCACCCATGCCTTCGGCCTGCTCGGCCAGCCAGCGGCACAGGTTGCCCAGGCTAATAATGTAGTTACCTTCGTTGTGCATCGTTTTGGGCACAGCGAAGTCGGGAACTTTGATGGCTTTTTCACCGCTGGTCATGAAGTAGATATCATCACCAGTCACTGGCGTGTGCAGCGGCGCGCCTTTTTCTTTCCAGTCCGGGAATAGCTCGTCCAGCGCGGTGGGTTCAAATACTGCGCCAGATAGAATGTGGGCGCCGACCTCAGAACCTTTTTCTACAACACAAACGCTGATGTCTTTTCCGCTGGTTTCACTTAACTGGCGAATTTTGCAAGCTGCTGCCAAACCTGCAGGCCCAGCACCGACGATCAGGACGTCAAATTCCATTGATTCGCGTTCCACAGACTCTCTCCTCTAAGATTAAGCACAGGTGTAGCCCTTATTGGCTGGGCGTTTTGACACCATTTTTGAAGGCGCAAGTATAAGTGTCAGCACGTAAAAACGCCACATAAGCACCGCTCGGCTGTCAAACTTAACTTCAGTATTACCCGGGGTTGTCCTTTTTTATATGGCAGGAATGACCGCGCAGATCGTATTTTCGGCGATATTCAGCGAAATAGAACTGCGCTATGCCTGTTATTCAGCGGCTGAATAGCGCACTCATGTTGACCTTGACGGCCAATGCCGTCAATATAACGGCGCTTTTTTTAACGGGGCTAAACGTCTGGACGGATCGAATTATTGATCCGCAGCGTAAAGACGACTAGCTGTTTCATTTCATTTACGCGTTTACTGGGGAATCCATGAAGGTTCTTGTTGCTGTCAAACGAGTTGTTGACTACAACGTCAAAGTGCGTCCGAAGTCGGACGGTACAGACGTTGATCTGAATAATGTCAAAATGGCGATCAATCCATTCTGTGAAATCGCTGTTGAAGAAGCGGTACGCCTGAAAGAGAAAGGTGTTGCTACTGAAATCATCGCTGTCTCAATCGGTCCTAAAGTGGCTCAAGAGCAGATCCGTACTGCGTTGGCCCTGGGCGCTGATCGCGGCATCCTGGTAGAAACGGAAGAAGACGTTCAGCCACTGGGTATCGCTAAAGTACTCAAAGCCGTTGTTGACAAAGAGCAGCCGCAACTCGTGATCATGGGTAAGCAGGCGATCGACGGCGACAACAACCAAACCGGCCAAATGCTGGCGGCACTGACCGGAATGGCTCAGGGTACTTTCGCATCAGAAGTTGCCGTTGACGGCGACAGCGTTGCAGTGACTCGCGAAATTGACGGCGGTCTGCAAACCGTTAAGCTGGCATTGCCCGCAGTCGTAACGACTGACCTGCGCTTGAACGAGCCTCGTTACGCGTCACTGCCTAACATCATGAAGGCGAAGAAGAAGCCTCTCGATACACTGACGCCAGACGAGCTGGGTATCGATGTTACACCACGTGTGAAAACCTTGAAGGTTGAGCCGCCTGCAGAGCGTCAAGCGGGTATCAAGGTTGCGGACGTTGCCGAACTGGTTGAGAAACTGAAGAACGAGGCGAAGGTAATCTAATGAGTATTCTAGTTATTGCAGAACACGATAACGCCTCTATCAATGGGGCAACCCTGAACACAGTCAGCGCAGCGAAAGCTATCGGTGGTGATATCGCCGTACTCGTTGCGGGTGAAGGCTGTGGTGCAGCGGCTGAAGCGGCGGCTAAAATCGACGGCGTTAGCAAGGTGCTGGTTGCAGACAACGCTGCCTACGGCCACCAGCTGGCTGAGAATGTGGCGCTGTTGGTCGCAGAACTGGGCAAAGACTACGGTTACATCCTGGCTCCTGCGACCACTAACGGTAAGAACACGCTTCCGCGTGCTGCCGCGTTGCTGGATGTTGCGCAAATTTCAGAGATCATTTCGGTAGAGAGCGCGGATACCTTCAAGCGCCCCATCTATGCCGGTAACGTTATCGCCACTGTTCAGTCTTCTGACGCGATCAAAGTCATCACTGTTCGTGCAACGGCGTTCGATGCTGCTGCCGCAGAAGGTGGTTCTGCTGCCGTAGAAGCGGTTGCTAGCGCACACGATGCGGGTAAGTCCAGCTTCGAGAAAGAAGAGCTGGCTAAGAGCGATCGTCCAGACCTGACTGCCGCAGACATCGTTGTCTCTGGTGGCCGCGGTATGCAAAATGGCGACAACTTCAGCATGCTGTACTCCCTGGCAGACAAGCTTGGTGCCGCAGTTGGTGCATCGCGCGCGGCTGTTGACGCGGGCTTCGTACCTAACGATATGCAAGTAGGTCAGACGGGTAAAATCGTCGCACCGGGGCTGTACATCGCTGTCGGCATTTCTGGTGCTATCCAGCATTTGGCTGGTATGAAGGACTCAAAAGTCATTGTTGCTATCAACAAAGACGAAGATGCTCCTATCTTCCAGGTTGCTGATTACGGTCTGGTTGCAGACCTGTTTGACGCCTTGCCTGAGCTGGAAAGCGCTATCTAATAGCCCTTCAGCTAGTGAGCACAAAAAACCCGGCTTAGGCCGGGTTTTTTGTGCTCGCAATATCGGGAATTTAGCGTAGTAAATAGAGTCAGATAAAGACAATTGGAGGTCGGGTACTCCGGCGTCTGTTCACGGTGGGAGACAGGTAATGAAAAAAATCGTATTTGGGCTTTGCTTGTATGCCGCAGCGATGGCGACTCAGGCCTTGGAACTGGCTAGCGAATCGTCGATGCTCAATGTGGTGAGCGTAAAAAACAATCGCGTTGCCGAGTTGTTTAGCTTTGATGCTGTTACCGGGCAGCTTAATACCACCACCGGCAAAGCGCTTATCAATATCGACCTGGCAAGCATTGACTCAGGGATTGATATTCGCGACAAGCGAATCAAAAAATACCTTTTTGATGTCGATAGCCAGCCATTGGCCACGTTCAACGCCACAATTGATACGGATGCCCTTGCTGCTATTGAGGTATCTTCGCCGCAAGCGATGACCGTTGAGGGCGAACTGATGCTGGGCGGCAAGCGCCAGGCATTGCGTTTTAATACGCTGGTAAGCCGGCTGGAAAATGGTGATATTCGTGTGGTAACCACGTCGCCGGCGTTTATCGATATCGCCGCTTTGGGCTTGGAGCAGGGCATAGACAAACTGCGACAACTTGCTGGGCTGAATTCCATTACGCTGGCGGTGCCCGTCACCTTTTCAGTGCTGTTTCAATAAAGCGCTTAATCCCGGCGTAGCTCATCGCGAATCGCGATGGGCGTCGGGCAGTTGAGCACAACAATATACGATGACACAACAAAGCTCAGAATGGCTGTAGCTTGAATGAGATGAGACGCGCTACTGCCAATGACGCCTTGGTCAAAAGCCAGGTAGGCGATCAACAGCGAGAATTCGCTGATCTGCCCCAGGCGAAGCCCCAGGTCCCAGCATAGCCGCTTAGACGCTAATGTTCGCCGCAGAAGAAAGCGAAAACTCAGTGGTTTTATCGTGAGTAGTATCGCGGCGAGAAGGAGGGCTGGGGTGGCTATTTCTGTGATCAGCGCCAGATTGAAGCGTGCCCCCAACGAGAAAAAAAACAATATTAAAAAGAAATCTCTTAACGGCTTAAGGCTAATTGCGATGTACTGGGATATCGGGCTGGTAGCGAGGCTTATGCCGGCGAGAAAGGCGCCCATTTCCGCAGAAAGTCCCATCGCATGGGCCGCCTCGGCAAGCCCTAAGCACCAACCTATTGCCAGCAAAAAAATGTATTCCTGAAAGCGGTCAAAGCGCTGAATAAGTGGCAGTAATAAGTAGCGTACAGCGACAAACGCCAGGGCGCAGAGCAGGGGGAGCGCGACGAGGGTTTTACCGAGGCTGATGGGCGATAATTCGCCTTGGCTAACGCTGGAAATTAACAGTAGTACGAGTATGGCGATCATATCTTGCAGCAATAAAATCCCGACCATTAGTTCGCCGTTTTCGCGGTGGTGCAAAACGGTGGTTGGCAGTAATTTAATGCCGATAATCGTGCTGGAAAACATCATCGCGGCCCCGATTATCCACGCCTCGGCCTGAGTAAAGCCAAACGCCACGCCAACACTGTAACCAATGGCCAGGAATATTGTGGAGCTAATTAGCGCCATGCCTGTGGTTTTTTTCAGGCTGTGCAGCAGCGCTTGGGGCTGCATATCCAGACCGAGCAGAAAAAGCAAAAACACGATGCCAAACTCGGCGATCTCTGCCAATAAGCCTAAATCGGTAACCCAGCCGCCACCGTAGGGGCCAATGATTGCGCCCAGTGCAATATAGGCAATGAGTAGCGGCTGACGGCTGATTAAGACGAGCGAGGCCAGCAAGGCGGCGCCGCTAAAAATAAGAAAAAATGAGAAGGTCAGGCTGGTTTCCACACGCGCTCCTGCTGCTCTACTTGCGCCGTATCACAATGATCCGGCACTACTCAGCATAGCGGAGCGAATGAGAGGCGTAAAAAAACCCGCATAGCGGGTTTAGTGTGCAATTACGCTTGGCGACGCCGGAACAGGGGGAGTGGCTGGTCCACGCTGGACTGATAGCTTTCGCTGAAGTCGTTCAGGCTGGCCAGCGCGGCTTCCAGCTCGTCGCTGGGCAGGGCATAGCTGGAAAACCCGCAGCGCTTCATATAGAACAGCTGGTCGCGAATAAAATCACCAACGGCACGAATTTCGCCCTGATATCGGCGTTGCTCGCGTAGCTCGCGGGCATAACTGAAGCCGCGGCCGTCCATAAACTTCGGAAAGTCTACCGCCACAAAGCTGAGCGTTGACAAGTCATCGTCGCTCAGTGATTTAGGTGACTCGTCACTGGCCAGATAAACGGCTATTTCGCCCAAGGCGAGCAGGGCGTCGCGCTGCTGCTGCCAGAGCGCCAGCGGAACGATAACGTGGTCGGCACTCGGTAAGGTCTCGGCGTCGCGCCAAACTTGCCAGTTGTCGTCAACAACCTGACCATTCTTAATAATCTTAGGCATATACACGCTCCTTAAACGGCGCCAGGCCTATGCGTTCGTAGGTATCGATAAAGCGCTCTTCGGGGTGGCGCTTTTCAAGGTAGCAGTTGAGTATTTTCTCAACGACGTCGGGAATTTCGTCTTGCGCAAAAGAAGGGCCAAGGATCTTACCCAGCGATGCATTCAGCCCCTGCTGACCGCCGAGCGACACTTGATAGAACTCCTGACCTTTTTTATCGACGCCGAGGATACCGATATTACCAATGTGGTGGTGGCCACAAGCATTCATACAGCCGGAGATATTCAGCTCTATGTCGCCCAGGTCGTAAAGGTAGTCCAGATCGTCGAAGCGGCGCTGAATGGCTTCTGCAATGGGGATCGACTTGGCGTTGGCCAGCGAGCAGAAATCACCGCCGGGGCAGCAGATGATATCGTTCATCGTGCCTACCGTCGGGCTGGCAAGCTCCAGGCTGACAAGTTTTTGCCATAGAGCAAAAAGCTGGCGCTGCTGAATATCAGGTAGTACCAGGTTCTGTTGATGGGTTGAGCGAATTTCACCAAAGCCAAACTCCTCGGCGAGGTCCGCGACCGCTTCAAACTGTTCTGCAGTGATATCACCCGGTGCGACGCCGGTGGTTTTCAGCGATAGGGTCGCGATAGCATAGCCACGTTGCTTATGGGCGTGCACATTGTGGTTGAGCCAGCGGGCGAAATCGACATTCTCGAGGGCGAGGGCCTGGAGATCTTCATTTTCCAGCGCCTCGTAATCCGGGCGAGTGAAAAATGACTGAGCGCGGGCAATTTCCTCGTCGGGAAGGTCTAAATTGCCATCTTTAATAAAGGCCCATTCTTCTTCCACTTTAGCTTTGAAGGCGTCTGCGCCCATGGCGCGAACCAAAATTTTAATACGCGCTTTGAATTTGTTGTCACGGCGGCCCAACTGGTTGTAAACCCGAACGATGGCCTCCAGATAGCTGAGCAAGTGGCGCGGTGGCAAGGCCTCGTGGATAACACTGCCGATAACCGGCGTACGACCCAAACCGCCGCCTACAATTACTTTGAACGCGGTATTGCCGTTGTCGTCTTTGACGATCTGCAAGCCGATGTCGTGAACCAATACCGCCGCCCGGTCTTGCTCAGAGCCGCACACAGCGATTTTGAATTTACGGGGAAGGAAGGCAAATTCCGGGTGAAAAGTGGACCACTGACGAATGATTTCACACCACGGCCGGGCATCTTCAACTTCATCGGCGGCAACGCCAGAGAACTGGTCTGCGGTGACATTGCGAATGCAGTTACCACTGGTCTGGATGGAGTGCATTTCCACCTCAGCCAGATGCTCCAGAATATCGGGAACTTCTTCCAGTTTCGGCCAATTCAACTGAACATTTTGGCGGGTACTAATGTGTGCATAGCCCTTGTCGTACTCGCGGGTAATAAAGGCTAGCTTGCGCAGCTGCTGGCTGTTCAGCGTGCCATAGGGCACCGCAATGCGCAGCATGGGAGCAAGGCGCTGAACATACAGGCCATTTTGAAGGCGCAGCGGCAAAAACTGTTCCTCAGTGATTTTGCCAGCCAGATAGCGCTCGGTTTGATCCCGATACTGAGCGACGCGTTGGCTGATGATCTGCCGATCGTACTGGTCGTATGCGTACATATAACGTGTAATCTCTCGCGTTAAGTGTCATGCGGTCCCGGCGTGTGACGGCGGGGCGCTTAATTATAAATCGGAGCGAATGATAAATTTTAATCGGTTCTGCCACTAACGCTTTTTGCGGATAAGCCTTATGCGTTTGACCGATTACTTCACTCTCTATCTCAGCAAATAGCAGTCTTTTTCATAATCTTGCTATACTGGCGGCTTTTCCAAGCCGGTTCGCCGGGTGTTAACGTCATCATTCCATTGAGGTTGTCATGTCTGACCAAAACCAAGAAGCCCGTGAAGATAATTTTGCTGACGCCTGTGCGTCTGTAGCGATCCTGACGATTGTTATTGCAACCGTCGTATACTGGTTGTCAGGTATGCCTTCTTAAAGCCATCACCCGTCAGCAACAAAAAAGGCTGCCAATTGGCAGCCTTTTTTGTTTCGCCACTGTTAGGGATCGTAGTCCAAAATCGGTGACAGCCAGCGTTCCATTGTCGCCATTTCCATCCCTTTTCGCTTCGCGATGTCGGCCACTTGGTCCTTGCCCACGCGCCCCACGGCAAAGTAGCGTGACTCCGGGTGGGAGTAGTAGAAACCACTCACGGCGGCCGCAGGGAACATCGCCAAGTGTTCTGTCAAACTAATGCCCGTGTTCTCGGTGGCATCGAGTAATGTAAACAGTGTTTCCTTTTCTGTATGGTCGGGGCAAGCCGGATAGCCGGGAGCAGGGCGTATGCCACGGTAGGCTTCCTTAATCAGCGCCTCGTTGTCCAGGTCTTCCTCTGGGGCGTAAGGCCAAAACTCTTTGCGAACACGCAGATGCATGTGTTCGGCAAACGATTCTGCCAGGCGATCAGCCAGCGCTTTCACCATAATGGCGCTGTAATCGTCATTGGCCTCCTCGTAACGCTTCGCTAGCTCTTCCGCGCCGATTCCTGTGGTCACCGCAAAGCCGCCCACGTAGTCTTCGACATCGCTACCCTCGGGGGCAATGTAGTCGGCAAGGCTCATTTGCGGTTTATTGTCCGCTTTTTGGGCCTGTTGGCGCAGGTGATGGAGCAGGGCGATTTCTTCGCCCTGCTCGTTAAACACGGCAATATCATCGCTGCCGCGACGCTTGGCGGGCCAAAAACCAATCACGGCGTTGGCCTTGATGTGCTTCTCGTTAATTAATTTATCGAGCATTTTCTGCGCGTCGTTGTATAGATTTTGCGCAGCCTCGCCGACTTTCTCGTCGTTGAGAATTTTTGGATACTTGCCCGCCAGTCCCCAGGAGATGAAAAACGGCGTCCAGTCGATGGTCTCGCGCAAGGCTTCCAACGGGTAGCCTTCAAAGACTTTGGTGCCGGTAAAGCTGGGTTTGGGCGGCTGATAGTCACTCCAATCGAAAGGCAGGGCGCGCTCGCAGGCCGCTGAATAGTCCAGCAGTCGGGTTTTCTGAGCATTGCCTGCGCGGCGTGCGCGAATGCGCTCGTATTCATCGCGGCGGTCAGCGACGAACTGCGCCTTCAGGTCCTGGCTTATCAGCTGAGTGGCAACGGCGACGCTGCGGGAGGCATCTGGCACGTAGACAGTGACATCATTTTGATACTTCGGCTCAATTTTTACCGCGGTATGCGCTTTCGATGTTGTGGCACCGCCGATCATCAGTGGCACTTGGTAATCCAAACGTTGCATCTCACTCGCCACGTGGACCATCTCGTCAAGTGAGGGTGTGATCAGCCCGCTAAGGCCGATAATGTCTACCTCTTCGGCTTTCGCCGTTTCCAAGATCTTATCGGCCGAGACCATAACGCCCAGGTCGATTACCTCAAAGTTATTACACTGTAGAACAACGCCAACAATGTTTTTGCCAATGTCGTGAACATCGCCTTTCACCGTCGCCATTAGCACTTTGCCGTTGGCCTTGGCGCCGACCTCTTTGCCAGCTTCAATAAAGGGGTTTAGGTAGGCAACGGCCTGTTTCATCACCCGGGCAGATTTTACAACCTGGGGCAGGAACATCTTGCCATCGCCGAATAGATCACCAACAACGTTCATGCCGTCCATCAACGGGCCTTCTATCACGTCGATGGGTTTTGCCGCTTCTTGTCTTGCGGCCTCGGCATCCTCTTCGATAAACGTGGTGATTCCTTTTACTAGAGAGTGCTCTATACGCTTGGCGACCGGCCATTCACGCCAGCTAAGATCTTCCTGCTGGGCCATGCCCTTGCCGTCACCGCGGTATTTCTCGGCGATATCGAGTAGCCGCTCGGTGCTGTCGTCGCGGCGATTCAATATGACGTCTTCTACCGCGTCGCGCAGCTCGTCCGGCAGGTCGTCGTAGATGGCGAGCTGACCCGCGTTAACGATACCCATGTCCATGCCGGCTTTGATCGCATGGTAGAGAAACACTGAGTGAATCGCCTCGCGCACCGGATTGTTGCCACGGAACGAAAACGACACATTGGAAACGCCGCCAGAAACCATGGCGCCGGGGAGTTCGGCTTTGATATAGGCGGTGGCTTCAATAAAGTCGACGGCGTAGTTGTTGTGCTCGTCGATGCCGGTGGCTACCGCAAAAATATTGGGGTCGAAAATAATATCTTCAGCTGGGAAGCCGATTTCATCGACCAAAATATCGTAGGAGCGCTTACAGATTTCTGCTTTGCGCTTAAAGGTATCTGCCTGGCCGTCTTCGTCAAAGGCCATCACCACCACGGCGGCGCCAAACTTCATGCACTGGCGAGCGCGATCGCGAAATTCCTCTTCACCTTCTTTGAGTGAGATCGAATTGACCACGGGTTTTCCCTGAATGCACTTCAGGCCAGCCTCGATAATCTCCCACTTAGACGAGTCCACCATGATGGGCACGCGCGAGATATCGGGTTCAGAGGCAATCAAGTTGAGGAAGGTCACCATTGCCGACTGGGCGTCGAGCATGCCTTCATCCATATTGATGTCGATGATCTGCGCGCCATTTTCCACTTGCTGGCGAGCAACAGATAGCGCTTCGTCGTAATTACCTTCCAAAATCAGCCGCTTGAAGATCGCCGAACCCGTTACATTGCAGCGTTCACCGACGTTGACGAACAGGCTGTCGGCGGTGATGTTGAAGGGCTCCAGGCCAGATAGGCGACATGCGGGCGCTCGCTCCGGCAATGCGCGGGGAGCGATACCTTCCACGGCGCGTGCGATTGCTTCGATATGGGCTGGGGTCGTGCCGCAGCAACCGCCCACTAGATTCAGGTAGCCGCGCTGTGCAAATTCGCGCAGTTCGCCGTGCATATCATCGGGGGTTTCGTCGTACTCGCCGAATTCATTAGGCAAGCCAGCATTAAAGTGGCCGCTAAAATAGCAGTCTGCCGCGTCGGCGAGCTCTTCAACAAAGGGCCGAATTTCGCTGAATCGGCGGCCACAGTTGGTGCCGACGATCAGCGGCTTGGCGTGGGCAATACTATTCCAGAACGCCGTCGGGGTTTGGCCGGAAAGGGTGCGCCCACTGGTGTCGGGAAACGTTACCGATATCATGATCGGTAGCTCAATATTGTGGTCTTCAAAATACTGCAGCACCGCGTATACAGCGGCCTTGGCGTTCAGGCTGTCGAAGATGGTCTCGATTAGCAGCAGATCCGCGCCACCGGTCACCAGGCCGCGGGTGGCGGCATAGTAGTCGCTGACCAGCTTGTCGAAATTGATATTGCGCGCGCCCGGGTCATTTACATCGGGAGAAATAGACGCGGTCCGCGGGGTGGGGCCGATAACACCGGCCACAAACCGGGGTTTATCCGGGTTGCGGGCCGTTTCGGCATCAGCCACCTCTCGGGCAAGCTGGGCGCCTACAACATTGAGCTCTTCGGCGATCTCGCCCAGTTCATAGTCATCCTGCGCGACCATGGTGGAGTTAAAGGTATTGGTCTCGATGATATCGGCACCAACATCCAAAAACGCCTGATGAATATCGCGAATCAGCTGAGGCTGGGTCAGTGTTAGTAGATCATTATTGCCACGCACGTCCTTGTGGTAATCGGCAAAGCGTTCGCCTCGGTAAGCAGATTCTTCCAGTTTGTACTGTTGAATCATGCTGCCCATGGCCCCATCTATTACCAGTATGCGGTCTTTGATGGCAGCTTTTAGTAGATCGGCGCGGGCAGTAGAGTGAGTCATGTAGGTCCTGATGCTGTTTTACGTGGGGCAAGTAGCCGTTCATAGGCTGTGGCCGGAATGGCCTTCGTGCTAAACTGCGCAATTCTATCAGATTGTCAGCTTGGCATAGAAATTTCATCTCACTGCCGCTTACGATCCGTCCGGAGTCCATACGAGGTACATATGACGACAGAG
Organism: Spongiibacter sp. UBA1325; assembly: GCF_002306875.1. Classification (NCBI taxonomy): domain Bacteria; kingdom Pseudomonadati; phylum Pseudomonadota; class Gammaproteobacteria; order Cellvibrionales; family Spongiibacteraceae; genus Spongiibacter; species Spongiibacter sp. UBA1325. Next base: position 44,780 of record NZ_DBTD01000007.1, on the reverse strand, counting down.
CAAGCCGAGGTCAAATTAACCATCACCGAGTCCGCGCAGGGCTACCTGGCTGAACTGCTTTCCAAACAAGACGACGTGATCGGTGTTCGTGTGTTTATTACGCAACCGGGCACGCCAAAGGCGGAAACCTGCATTGCTTATTGTCGCGATGACGACGCGAAAGATGACGATATCGTCATTGATTACAGCGGTTTCAAGGCCTATTTCGAGGGTCGCAGCGTGCCATTTTTGGAAGATGCGCTGATCGACTATTCGAAAGATCGCATGGGTGGTCAGCTAACGATCAAGGCGCCCAACGCTCGTCTGCCAAAGGTCAGTGCCGACAGCCCCCTGGAAGATCGCATCAATTATGTGTTGTACAACGAGGTTAACCCCTCACTCGCTGCCCACGGCGGTGAAGTGTCGCTCGTTGAAATTACCGAAGACCATATTGCCATTTTGAAATTTGGCGGCGGTTGCCAGGGTTGCGGCATGGTCGATGTCACCCTCAAAGAGGGGGTTGAGAAAACCTTGGTTGAGCAGGTGCCCGAATTGAACGGCGTGCGGGATATGACCGACCACAGCAACACGGATAACGCCTACTTTAAATAAGTCCGCTTCCTCGCATTCCGCGCCGCCTGGCGGCGCCAGAAGGATTTGCCATGATTTCGCTTCCCTATACGCGCACCTGCATACAGGTGCGCTTTTCCGACTTAGACTTTCTCGGCCACGTGTCCAACAGCGTCTACGCGCAATATTTTGACTTGGCGCGCATCGATTTTTTTCGCGAGTTGGATAAAGTCTCCAAAGCGCCTCATAACGTGGTGGCGAGTGTGAAAATGGATATGCTGCGTGAAATTCGCTTCGACCACGAGGTTGTTGTCGATACCTGGTGCTCGCACGTTGGCAACAAAAGCATGACCATCGAACACCACATCTATGCCAATGGCGAATGTGCCACCACCTCGAGCAGTGTGATTGTCGGTTTTGATCGCGAGACGCGCAGCGCCATTGCGCTGCCAAGTGACTGGCAAGTCACTGATCCCAGTTTAATTCCTGCAAAACCGGCCTGATGGACGCGGCGTGCCCCTGCGGCAGTGATAGCAACTACGCGGATTGCTGTCAGCGCTATCACACTCATCAGGCCACCGCGAGCACGGCCGAGCAATTGATGCGCTCGCGCTACTGTGCATTCGTGGTGGGCGACAATCGCTACCTTCGCGATAGCTGGCACCCCGATTTTCGCCCGCAAGACCCACTTATTAGCGATGACACGCCCTGGCTAGGCCTGCGTATATTGGCTGCGCCAGCCCCACAGGCGGACGCGGCGACCGTCGAATTTGTGGCATTTTATAGTCAGCAGGGGCGCGTAGCGCAGTTGCATGAGCGCTCTCGGTTTATTCGTATGGACGGCAGGTGGTACTACACCGAAGGTGATCAACTGCCAGCTATCAAGCTTGCGCGCAACGACCGCTGCTGTTGTGGCAGTGGCCGCAAACAGAAACACTGCCATGCGGAATGCTAACTTGTGAAATCGCTGCGAATACTTTCCTATAACGTGCACAAAGGGTTCAGCGCCCGTAACCGGCGCTATTTGCTCGATGAAATTCGCGAAGGCATTCGCAGTGTAAACGCCGACATTGTCTTTCTACAGGAAGTTGTTGGCGAAAACCGCGACCACGCTAAACGCTGGGAAAATTGGGTGGACGCTGGCCAGTTTGAGTACCTGGCTGACAGCGTGTGGCCGCATTTTGCCTACGGCCGCAACGCGATCTATCAGCACGGTCATCACGGCAATGCCATCCTCAGCAAATACCCCATTGTTAACAGCGATAATGTCGATGTGTCAGTGATGAAGCGCTCCCAGCGCGGCTTACTGTTCGCGCAAATTACCCCCGGTGTTCAGCTTGTTTGTGCGCATATGGGCTTGTTGGCTTGGGAGCGACGCCGCCAATTCAAGCAATTGAAGCATCAGCTTATGGCGCGAGATAGCGCTGCTGAGGGCTTGATTATCGCCGGAGATTTTAACGACTGGCAGTTGCGTCTGCACAAGCATTTCTATCGTGATCTGGATGTTCGGGAGGCGATGACGGAAATACAGGGGCGCCCCGCAAAGAGCTTCCCCGCACCGTATCCATTGTTGCCGCTGGATCGCATTTACTACAAGGGCTTGGTATTGCGTGAGGCGAAGGTGCTTCGCGGAGAGCCGTGGCGGTCGCTGTCTGATCACTGCGCCCTTTATGCTGAATTTGCTTTACCCAATTGCTAAAAAAAAGCCCCGAATAAACCGGGGCAAAGCCATAGATGGTGTAGAAGCACTTAGCTTTACGCCAAAAATATTCGGGTGGATCAATAAATAATAAAAAAGGCGCCAATTGGCGCCTTTTAATCTTTCTGGTGGGGCTTTCAACCGCGCTTGCGGCCGGGGAGCACATCGCGAAGTTTATCGCGCATATCGCGCAGTGCAGCCTCAGTTTCCTCCCAACCGATGCAGCCGTCAGTGACTGATACGCCGTATTCGAGCTTAGAAAGGTCAGCCGGGATTTTTTGGTTGCCGGGCTTGAGGTTACTTTCGATCATCAAACCGATAATCGAGGTATTACCTTCGATGATCTGGTTAGTGACATTCTCCATAACCAGAGGCTGGAGGCTCGGTTGCTTGTTGGAGTTTGCGTGGCTGCAGTCCACCATAATATTGAGTGGGTATCCGGCTTTATCCAGGGCGGCTTCACACAATTTAATATGAACAGAGTCATAGTTAGGCCCGGCGCTACCGCCGCGCAATACCACATGGGCGTAACGGTTGCCGCGCGTGTGGATCACTGCCACCTGGCCTTCGCCGTTAATACCGAGAAAACGGTGGGGTTTTACCGCTGAGCCAATAGCGTTCATGGCAACGTCTAAGCCGCCGTCGGTGCCGTTCTTAAAGCCGACGGCAGAAGACAGGCCGCTGGCCATTTCGCGGTGAGTCTGCGACTCGGTTGTTCTCGCACCAATCGCCGACCAGGAAATGCAATCCTGCAAGTACTGAGGCGAAATAGGGTCCAGAGCTTCGGTTGAGGTCGGCAAGCCCAGCTCGGCAATATCGAGCAGCAATTTGCGGCCGATATGCAAACCCTCTTCAATTTTAAAGGTGTCGTTAAGGTAGGGGTCGTTGATCAAACCCTTCCAACCCACGGTAGTACGCGGTTTTTCAAAATACACGCGCATAACGATCACTAGCGTGTCTTGAAGCTCATCAGCCAGCGTTTTCAAGCGCTGAGCATAATCCATAGCCAGTTCGACATCGTGAATAGAGCAGGGGCCAACCACAATAAACATGCGGTGGTCTTTGCCGTCCAGGATATTGCGCACGGTTTCGCGACCGGCAGAGACAACGGCTTTGGCGCTGTCGCTCATTGGCAGGGCCGCCTTCAGGCGCGCAGGAGTAATCAGCACTTCCTGTGCTTCGACATTAAGGTTTTCGATGATGGTTTCTGACATGGCTTACCGGATTCTGTCCCGAATCAAAACGTTATAGAGCCTGATATTCTAACTGAAAAGCGTGCCAATAAAATATCAACTGGCGGTGAACAGGGCTAAAATAGCGGCTTTTCGACGAATAATTGCAAGAGTGCCCTATGCCAACCGCTTTTCCATTGCTTTTCATGCTCGCGGTGTCAGCGCCTGTGGCGGCTGAGACGCCGACGGCACAGCCGCCAATAGAGCGTTGGTCGCCAGCGGTTCGCCCTGCGTCTGAGCCTGCGATCGCACAGTGGCCCTGCGACCGTCTCAGCGAGGTGACTGTCGCGAGTGATAAACAGCAGCGGCAATTGCGAGAGCGGAAAAAGCAATGCTTGCAACGCTACCAGCAATTTATTCCAGCGACGGGGCTGCGCTAGATGGCGACAATTTTCAAACCTTCGAAGCGCAATGCTCGCGCTAAACGCGCAACGCCTGCCGATAAGGGCGTGTTTGAGTTGCACATTGAGCGCTTGGCAGATGACGGCAGGGGCATCGCCCATCATAACAACAAGGTGGTGTTCGTCCTGGGCGCATTGCCTGGCGAGCGTGTGCAGGCGCGCTTGCTCAAGCGCCACAAGCGCTTCGATGAAGCGGAGAGTGTCCAGCTGTTGGCGGCGTCCGAACATCGAGTCGCACCGCCGTGTTCGCAGTACGGGCAGTGCGGAGGGTGTCAGCTCCAGCATTTGGCATATCCCGAGCAAGTTGAGCATAAGCGTTCACGCCTGTCAGCGATCATTGATGAGTGCGTTGATGTAGAGGTAATGGCCGGGCCGCCAGAGGCTTACCGCCACCGAGCGCGCTTGTCATACCGCGCGGGGCACCTGGGGTTCAAGGCAGCGGCGACCCACCATATTGTCGATACGGCAGCCTGTTCAGTGTTAGAGCCAGCGCTGAACGCGGCAATTGCTGCCGTTCGCGAACCCCTATTGCACGCGTTAAAACAGAGCCACCAGGCCGAATTGCTTTTTAGCCTGGGAGAGGGCGGCAGAGTCGGTTTGGCCGTTGAGGACAGTCGCCGCAGAAGCAGAGAGTGGAGCGAATCGTTAGCAAACGCCTTATTGCCAGCGGTGCAGTTGTATCAGGTGCGTAGTTCGGACGGAATCTGGGTAAATGAATGCGAGCCGCTTCGCTACAGCAGCTCGGTTTCCCATGCCTTGCACTTTACGCCGACTGACTTCACCCAGGCTAACCGCGAGCTGAATACGCAGCTGGTCTCGCGCAGTGTAGCGTGGTTGGACGCGCAGGCCGGGGAATTCGTCATCGATTATTTCTGCGGGCTGGGTAATTTCAGCTTCCCCCTTGCCCAGTCGGGCTCCTCCGTGCTCGCGGTCGATGCCGGCGAGGAGATGTTAGCGCGGGCGCGGCAGCGGACGCAGGAGCAGGCATTAGCCATTGAGTTTGCCTGCGCCGACCTGTTTGATTCGGCGCAGATTCCGCTTCGCCAGGCCAGCGCCGCCTTATTGGATCCTCCAAGGGCGGGCGCCAGGGCAGTGTGCGAAGCCATTGCTGGCTCACCTTCGATGCGCAGGGTGGTGTATGTGTCGTGTGACCCCGCGACCTTGGCCCGCGATCTCGCAATTTTGTGTGAGGCGGGCTTCGAGATCAAAAAAGCGGCGATGGTAGATATGTTCCCGCATACCCACCATATGGAGTCGCTGATTTTGCTGGAGCGCTAGGCCATTTTTGCAATAATGTCCTGGGCATAGCGCAGCACGCCGTCGCGTTTTTTCACCGGGTCGTCGGTGTTGCCATGGTAGAACGGCCAGGGTTGAGTCAGGATATGGGTAATGCCATTGTCTTCGAGTTTGCGGTAGGCATCGGGGGTAAAGGCGTCTGACGGGGTCGCCATCACTGAGAACTGCTCGGGGTCGAATCCCTGCTCTTCACGGTAGCGGCGAATCAGTTTGACGGAGTCGATGATTTCGTCGCTGGTTTGTAAATCGCTCACCCAACCGTCGTGGCGGGCCGCGCGACGCATGGCAGCCTTACTGATGCCGCCCACCCAGATCGGCGGCAGCTCAGTGGGCGCCGGGTTCATTTCTAAACGGGGAAATTGGTAGAACTGTCCCTCGTAACTCACCATCTCACCGCTCCAGAGCAGCGGCAATATTTCCAGTATTTCATCGGCGCGTTTTCCGCGAGTATGGAAGTCCTGTTGCAACAGCCCGAACTCATCCTTAGACCAGCCGACACCGATCGCGGGAATGACGCGATTATCTGAAACGATAGCCGCGGTGCTAATCGCCTTGGCAACGAGAAACGGGTTGCGCATCGGCAGCACAAAAATATTGTTGGTGAATTTAAGGTTTTCGGTCACCGCCGCCAGAGCGGCAATCATTACCCAAGGGTCTGGCCAATCGGTGAAAGGCTGCCAGCGGCGCTCGCCATCTTCTGTATAGGGATAGTCGTGACTCAATGTTTCGGGATTGACCACGTGGTCGGAAAACGACATGGCTTCCCAGCCGCTTTCATCGGCGGCGATGGCGAGTTCACGGAGTTCTTTCAAGGGGCAAAAAGACGAAGAGAGAACGAATTTCACAGTAGGTTCCTGCCGTATTTGATTATTATTTGGGGCGTGACGCGCTAAAGTTGGTGCTGCTGACGAATGTGACTCAGTAAGGCGTCTATGGCGTTTTCCAGCGTACGTATGACATGGTCGAACTGTTCGGCGTCGTCATAAAAGGGGTCGGGAATCTGGCTGTTACCGCCGTTGCTCTGATAGTGAAGCAGTAGGTTGATCTCCCCGTTAAAGTCCGCGGGTGCCCAGGCCTCAACATTACTGAGATTTTTGCGGTCCATCACAATGACGTAGTGACTGCGATGGTAGTCGTCATCGCATATTTGCCGCGCGATCTGTTGGGAAATATCGTAGCCCGCTTTTTCAGCGGCCTGAATGGAGCGTGGGTCGGGCGCCTTGCCAATGTTAAAGGCTGCGGTGCCACAGGAGTCCACTGAAATATGCTCGCTAAGCCCGGCCTCGGCGACTTTATATTCGAGAATACCCTGGGCCGCAGGCGAACGGCAGATATTCCCCAGGCAAACAAACACTACGTGAATAGACATAAACAGCTCAATAAATAACAGGGCCGCCAAAGTAGCATGCTGTACCGGAGCGCAGCATCACCCATTTGGTGGGCCGCTATTTCTGCGCTAGCAAGACGACAAACTTCGCGTCCGAGCGCAGCACCTCACAGTTGCCAAAGCGCTTCTTTAACAGTTTGTGGTAGTCAAGATGGCGGTTCCCCACAACGCAGAATTGGCCGCCGGGTGCCAAATGCGCATGGCTGTCTGAGAACATCTGGCGCGCGATGTGATCTCCCAGCTGCTGCTCTTGGTGGAATGGCGGGTTACAAACGATGGTGTCAAACGGGGCGCCGTCGTAACCGTGCATGCAATCGCGAGCATAAAACTGGGCAACTGCGCCCGGCAGATTATCGCGCACATTGCGCCTGGCGCTGTCTATTGCCATATAGGATTCATCGAAAAAATGCAGCGCCGTCTCGGGCCAACGCTTTCCCGCCATAATGCCCAACAGCCCATTGCCACAACCTAAGTCCGCCAGTGAGTCTGGCGTGTGAAGGTCGCCCAATGCATTGAGCAACAAGCGGCTACCCCTGTCTAACTTGCCCCGAGAAAAAACATTGGCGCGATTGCTGAGTGAAATGCCCAGTTCGCTGCTGTCTAGAGCCAGCGAGTCGTCATCGACGGCCGCGCCGGGGCTGAGTGATTGCAGGTGTATCAGGCGGGCTTTTTTCCATGCCAGGCTGGCTGCGGCCTCGCCAACGCTTTCTGAAAACACCGCCATGCTTGAGCTGTCCAAGTACTTGGCCATGCAGGCGCCAATAAATACGTCGGGTGAGCGCAGCAGCTGAGCGATGTGCTGGAGCTGATAGCGCAGGTAACTGTGGTTGCGTGGCAAGCGATAGATAACGCGATCGAAGCTGCCTGTGGGTGCCTCGCAGCTGCTCAGCAGCGCGGGAGCACGGCGTTGGTTTGCCGCGCAATTTTCAAGGCATGCGCGGTGGGCAACCGCCGAGTCTGACCAGGAAATGCACTCATAGTCCGACAGCGCGGCAGCGAGACAGCCAAAGGCATCGTTCACGAGCAGTAGGCGACTGCCCTGTGGCGGAGGGTTTTCGGCAAGGTAATTGAGCAGGTAGCGGTCGGCCGCATCCCAGGCCTGAAGTACTTCGTTGCGACGGCGGGGCCGGCGCTGCAGGGTGAGTTCGCCGAAAGGACTTTCCAGAGTGGTGGTGTTCAAAGGTTTAGCCGTCTTCGAGTAAAAGCTCGCGAAGCTGCTGACGTGCCAGCGCGTCGAGTTTTAGGCCATGCTCAAAGTAATCCGCCAAGCTGCCGTAATGCTCATCGATCGCCTCAAAGGCGGCGTTAATAAACTGTGGCTGAACATGAAATAAGGTGCGAATTACCGCTTCGTCGGCGGTTAACATGTCCATTTGGGCAATCTGCTCGATCACCTGGTCGATGCGCTCCGCCGTGTAGTGATTGGTCGCCAGGTAGTCCTCCATTATCGTATCTTCGGGGACGTCCAGGGCGTGAAGCAGTAGCGCGGCGGCAAGGCCGGTTCGATCTTTTCCTGCGGTGCAGTGAAAGAGCTGGGGGTAGTGGTCCTGTTCCAAAAGGGAGTGCATCCACTGACGATAAACGGGTGTGTAGCGCACCACCATCTCGCGATTGGCGTCTACCAGAAAAGCCGCCATATCATCGGCGCTGACATCTTCCTGTTGCAGGCGCGCGGTGACCAGTTCAATTTGTGCCGCATCGACGGTAATGGGCATGGCATCGACCCGAACGGCGTAACCGCTGGCCAGTGCATGGGGTGCTGACAGGCGTTCTTCATCTGATCTAAAGTCGACGATCCGCTTTACCTCCAGCCTCTGCAAGTAACGCTGGTCTTCCTCGCTGAGTGATGACAGCTTGTCGGTGCGATAAATCATGCCCCATTTAAGTTGCTGACCATCGCGATTTTTATAGCCGCCGAGGTCGCGAAAATTATGCGCCTGTTCAAAGGGCAGTTTGCGAAGGCTGTGGCGTTCATGATGGGGCAACTGGCTGGGAATTGGCCGCTGCGCCGCAGTCAAACCACGGTGTTGGGAGGCCAAGTGAAGGCTCTTTGCAATCTCGTCGTACTGACTCATTGGGCGGGTTTCTCGGCGGAGTGGGGTGACTGCCGGCTGGCGCGATATTCGCCGGGTGTCATGCCGGTCCATTTTTTAAAGGAGCGGTGAAAAGCACTGGGTTCATCGAAGCCCAATAGTGCTGACACGGCATTGATTTTCAGCTCCGGCTGATTGAGCCAACGCAGAGCGTGCTCCTTGCGTAGCTCGTCCTTGAATTGCTGATAGGTGGTGCCCAAATCTTTGAGACGGCGGCGCAGGGTGCGCACCGACATATTCAGGTTCTCTGCCATTGTCACCACACTGGGGAATTCGTGGCTGAGATCGTTGCCGACGATGCGCTTCATTTGTGACAGCAGAGAGCTGTCGTCATCGTCTTGCGATACCAGCAGGTGGTAGGGGGCATCGCGAAGGAATTTGCGCAGTGATTCCTCCGTGTGAATCAATGGGCAGTCCAGGCAGTGCTCGGCCAATAAGAAGGCGTTGTGTTCACGGCCGTAGTGAATTTCGCAGTTAAACAAGTGCTCAAAGTACTCGGGATTGTCGGGTGCGCTGGCCTGCATGTGCACGGCAATCAACTCGAGCGGTTTACCGATAAGCCACTGGCAGAAGCGGCGCCAGATCGCCATGGTGTGTGCCATGGTGTAGCGCTGGTCAATGGTGTCATCACTTTCTGCCAGTTCCACGTCGCTGGGGAAGCGGTAAAAGGCGGTACCGTCGCCGAGGCGCTCTACCGGTCGGCGCGCCGCGCTGGGAACGTCGCTCAAGGTTCTGCAAAACACGATAAATTCGGCGGCGCGGCGTAGTGCTTGTTCCAGTGTTTCACAGTGGATGATAAATAATGACAGCATGCGAAAACTGCCGGCCGGCGTTCGCTGACGAAGGCCCAATCCAAAGGACTCATCTTGCAGCAGCCACATAACGCGGCGATAGATCTGCGAGTAATACTGGGCGTCAATGGGCGAGTCCAGGTCCGCGCTGGGAGACAGCGGGTCAATCGGTAACTGTAGAGACCTGAGGAGTTCGGCACCGTTGTAGCCCTGCGCTTCGGCAACCTGCAGCATGCTGCGGGCATATTTCAGCGGCACGGGGTCTCTTTTAGCGTGGGGGTTGCTGCGCACGACGATTATCCGAGATCAGTTTTGCTGGCTAGTTTACGGTAAATCATCGGGAATTTCCCGCCAGAAGTGGCACGCAATTTCCCGGCCGTCGTGACGCTTTTCCAAACGCGGCGGCTGCGTAAGGCACTCGGCGCGTTGGTGGGGGCAGCGCCCGGCAAAGCGGCACCCCTCGGGCATTGCCATAGGGGATGGCATATCGCCGCTTAGGGCAGCTTGGGGCAGCGTCGGGCTGGCGAGTTGTGGTACTGCAGAAAGCAGGGCGCGGGTGTAGGGATGGGCAGGGCGTTCGCACAGCGACCGGGCATCACCGATTTCTACTAACTCTCCCAGGTACATCACCGCGATGCGGTCGCTCATGTGTTTCACAACGGAGATGTCGTGAGAAATGAACAGCATCGCCAGTGACAGCCGTTGCTGTATGTCCAATAGCAAATTCAAGATTTGCGCCTGTACTGAGACGTCGAGCGCAGAAACGGCTTCGTCGCAGATCAGCAGTTTGGGCTCCAGGGCAATGGCGCGCGCAATACCAATGCGCTGGCGCTGACCGCCGCTAAATTCGTGGGGGTATTTGCTAAGTGCAGAGGCCGGAAGGCCAACGAGTTCGAGTAATTCGTTGACGCGGCGACGACGCCAACTGCTGCTGCCTAAGCGGTGGATGATCAGCGGCTCTTCAAGAATTGTTGCCACTGTGTGACGGCTGTTCAAGGACTCGAACGGGTCTTGGAACACCATCTGCATATCGCGCCGCAGCGGGCGCATTTGCGCAGCGCTGAGGCCGGTTATATCTCTTCCCTCGAACGCTACTGTGCCGGAGGTAGGGCGGTGCAGGTTGAGAAGTGCTTTACCCAGACTGCTTTTGCCACAGCCGGACTCCCCAACCAAACCCAGCGTCTCGCCCTGCTGTAAAGCGAAGCTAACGCCGTCCACTGCGCGCAGTAGCAGTTTTGGTTTTAGGAAGCCCTGAGACTGAGGGAAGTGCAGTGATAGGTTTTCGGCCCGTAGCAGTGCGTCAGTCATCAATTACCCTCCAGTGGTGACAGGCAATCTCTGCGCCATTGTCTCGCGGCGTCATAGGTGGAGCGCTTTGCTGGCACAGCGGCGTTGCATGGTCGCAGCGATTGGCGAAGCGGCAGCCTGGCGGCATGGCGTCAATGCTGGGCACCTGACCGCCCAGCGCGTTTAAGCGGCTCTTCGGCGCTGCGGCTTTCGCGGGCAGTGCGGCTAACAGGCCTTTTGTATACGGATGCTTGGGTTTGGCAAAGAGCGCTGCGGCACGATTTTGCTCAACAATTTCCCCTGCATACATCACTGCCACGCGATCGGCTAGCTGAGAAACCAGCGCGAGGTCATGGGTGATAAACAGCATTGCCATATCGCGTTTTTGTTGCAGGGTTTTAAGTAGCTGGAGTATTTGCGCTTGAATGGTGACATCCAGCGCGGTGGTCGGCTCATCGGCGATAAGCAGTTTGGGCTCGCCGGCCAGTGCCATGGCAATCATCACGCGCTGGCGCATGCCGCCAGAGAGTTGATGGGGGTAGCTGGAAAGCCGCTGCTCGGCGGCGGGCATCCCAACGTCTTGCAACAGCGCAATACAGCGTTCGCGTCGCTGTTTTCGGCTGAGTTCAGGGCAGTGCAAGCGCAGTGTTTCGCCAATTTGTTGTGCGATCGTGTGTACCGGGTTCAGGGCGGTCATCGGGTCCTGGAAAATAACCGCGATATCGCGACTGCGTAGTGACCGGAAGGCCTGTGCATCGCGGCAGTCGATTTCGCTGCCGCGGTAGTGAATTCGCCCACCGGAGATCTCCGCCTGGGGCCGGGGTAGCAGGCCCATCAGCGACATGGCGGTAAGGCTCTTGCCGCAGCCTGATTCGCCGACCAGCCCGAGTGTTTCGCCTGGGAAAATCTGCAAGCTCAGTTGATTAACCAGTTGATGCTGCCGACCGGCATCGTCGGTAATGCTGATGCAGAGCTTATCTGCGCGGATAACGGCTGACTCATTCATCGCCAGTTGCCCAGCGTTTATTCACAATCATGACTGGATCCAGGGCCTTATTGCGGGATTTGGCCTCGTCAACCCGCTGCTGTTCATCACTGTCTATCCAGAATAGGCCGCCTGTGCTGCCCAGCGGATCGAATAGACTGTCGGTGCTGCGAGTACCGTGAAAGTCCGGCAATTTTAGCCAGCGCCAGAATGCTTCGCGGGTGTAGGGCACTTTAAAGGTCGGAATAAATGAGCCCTGCTCGAACACCAGTTGTTCCAATTCGCGTGCTAATTTGACCCGACTGGCCTTGTCTGTGGCTGTGCGATAGGCATCGATTTTTGCGTCGATCTCCGGGTTGTCGGTGTTGGTCACATTGTTTGTTTGGGGCTTGTGGGCGTTGTCCGAGTGGTAGAACTGCCAATAGCGTGGCGACAAGCCGCCGCCTGACCACGCCATCCAAGCCGCTTGATGTTTGTTTTCCAGAATTTGTTTGAAGGCGGCAGAGGGGTCGAGAAGTTGCAGTGACAGCTCTATACCCGCTTTGCGCGCCTCCTGTGCCAAGATCACCAAGCGGTCGTTGTGGCCGCTGCTGTAGTACGTTACGCGAATGCTCAGGCGCTGCCCGTCTTTTTGCCGTATACCGTCGGGACCACGGGTGTCCCAACCGGCGGCATTTAGCAGGCGGTTGGCTTTGTCTAAGTCGAATTCGCGGGCGCGAATATCGGGGTTGCTGTAATCGCCATAGCCTTCGTGGGCGGTCTGTAGGCGTTCGTAGTCACCGTGCAGCACGGTGTTGATCACTTTGTCGATATTAAGGGCATGAGCAATGGCATAGCGAACATTGCGGTCGCTGAGCAGAGGGACATCCTCGTTGAGAAACAACCCGGAAATCGGCCTGGGAACGCTGTTATAAAATTTGATTTTACCCGCATAGCCCTGCTCAAAAATGCGCCCCTGGGCTTTTTTATGCCACAGCCGCGGCATGAGCAGGGGGAAGCTATCCAGCTCGCCTTTGCGAAAGTACTGATACGCGATATTGATGTCCCGTATGAGTTTTACACGCAAAAAATCGGGGTTGAAGCGGTGCTGGAAGTAACGCTTGTTATTCCCCCACCAGTCCTGCTTTCGGCGGAACTCAATATATTTGCCCTTGCGAATGGTGTCGATAACGTAAGGGCCGGTGTTCGGCGCTATCTTCCAGTTGTAGTCGCGTACCCAGTTTTCATCCAGTTTGTGGAAATGGGCGGGTACCGGCGAAATGCTGTATTCAAACAGCATTTCATCGCGGGGTTTGGCAACACTGCCGAGGATGCCAATCGTGTGGTCGTCATACTTTACGACATCGAGGATCACGGTGTTGTAATGGTTGTTATACCACGGTGCCAATATGAATTTAGAGCGCATAAATTGCAGCGCAAACAGATAGTCATCGGCGGTAACGGGTTTGCCGTCGGACCATCGAGCGTCCGGGTCTAAACGGTAGTAGAGACTGTGTCCGTCGTCGCCAAACGCCCAGTGCGTGGCAAGTTCCGGTATGGGGTTCAGCGTGTTCGGGTGTATGCCGACCAGTCCCAGATGGTTGGCGCGCATATAGCTCGCAAAACTGCCATTGGAGTCGGGGCCTACCAAACGCAGCGTGAGCGGAAAGGTGGTAATAAAGCTGCGAAAGCGGCCGCCGCGTTTGGCTTCAGGGCTGGCGAAAATGGGGTCGCTCAGGTTGGTTTGCCAGGACAGATTCTCGGGCAACTGGTCGGGTAGCTTGGCGTCTTCGGCGGCGTAAATCCATAAGGGGAAAGCCGCGACGAATAACAACAGCAGTTGTGAGAGGCGTTTATTCATAGAAACTGAATTTTCGTGGATCGTAGGCATCGCGAATCGCCTCGCCGACATAGGCAACAAGCATCAATATTAGGGTCATGGCCACCACTACCGAGCCAACCAGCCACAGCGATTCCATGTTTTCTGTGCCCTGCTTGAGCAGTTCTCCCCAGCTGGGTGTTGGCGCCGGAAGGCCAAAGCCTAAATAGTCCAAGGCGGTAAGTGCGGTGATACCCGACGCCACGGAGAAGGGAACAAAGGTGATCAGAGTCGATACGCTATTCGGCAGGATATGCCGAAAAACAATGCGGCTACCCGAGGCGCCGAGCGCGCGCGCCGCCATCACGTAATCCCGAGAGACCTCCTTGTACGTTGCGGTACGCATATACCAGGTCATCGCGGTCCAGCCGAAGAACGCCATAATGAACAGCAGGGTCCAGAACCCCGGGGTGATGATGGAGGCGACAATCATGATCACGTACAGGAAGGGGACATTGGACCAAATTTCGATAATGCGCTGGAAAAATAAGTCAAAGGCGCCACCCCAATATCCCATCATGCAGCCAATGGCGACGCCAATAGCGTAGTTAAATACCAATAGCACAAGCGAGAATAGCATCGCAGTGCGAAAGCCGTAGATCAGCCTGGCAAGGACGTCGCGCCCGCTGGTGTCTGTGCCCAGATAATGCCGTGTGGTGAGCGAGGGTGCGTGAGGCGGGAAATCCCCGGCTATCAGGTCATTTTCCAACGGGCCGTAGGGAATCGGGGGCATGAGCACCCAATTGCCCTCGTCGGCGTCGCGAAACTGCGTCTGTAGTTCGCGGTAATTCGGCTCGTAGTCGATGCCCAGGCCAAAATCCTTGCCGCTGTGCTGTGCCCCAAAGGTGGGGAAATAAAGCTCGCCCTGGTAACTCACCAGCAGTGGCCGATGGTTGGCAAGCAGCTCCGCACCAAAACTGAGCGTGGTCAACACCAGCAACAACCAAGCGGAGATATAGCCTCGACGGGATTGCTTGAAACGCTGCCAGCGCTTTTGGGCGACGGGGTTTCGCAGCAGATTCATTAACGGCTCCCTCCACCAAAGCGAATGCGCGGGTCAACAATGGCGACACAGATATCGGAAAGAATATTGCCTATCAGGTAGAGCAGGGAAGAGATCACCAAGATGCCCATCACGATGGGGTAGTCTCGCTCAATAATGGCCTCGTAGCCGAGTAGTCCAATACCGTCGATGTTGAAAATGGTCTCGATCAAAAAGGAGCCGCCAATCAGCAAGGAAATATTGTTGCCAAAGGAGGTGGCGACGGGAATGAGACTATTGCGCAGCGCGTGCCGGCGAACGCTTTTTCCTAAACTGAGGCCCTTTGCCGCCGCTGTGCGCATGTAGTCAGCTGATAAATTATCCATCAAGGCGTTTTTCATCATCAGGGTTGTCACCGCAAAACTTCCCGCTAAATAGGCAATAAGCGGCAGCGCAGCGTGGTGAAAAACATCTTTGGCCTTGGCCAGCGGCGAGAGTTCCTCGAAGTTGTCGGAGACAAAGCCGCCGAGAGGAAACCAGTCGTAGTAACCGGCAAACACCGAAATCAACGCAATACCAATGACATAGCTGGGTAGCGCGTAACCCAGAAACACCACTGCTGACGACAGATTGTCAAAGCGGCTGCCGTGGTTCATGCCTTTGAGCAGGCCCAGCGGGATACAGACGAGGTAGGTGAGCACCAGTGTTGTCACGCCGTAGAATACGGAGACAGGAAAGCGCTCCTTGATGATGTCCCAAACGGGGTCCTGATAGCGGGTGGAGAGACCCAGGTCAAAGCGCAGCACCTGTTTTAGCCAACTGGCATAACTGCTTAGCAAGGGTTTGTCGAAGCCGTAGTAGCGTTTGAGCTCTTCGAGCTGCTCGTCAGATAGCGTGCCACCGCCCTCGCTGCGGTGCAGGCTGCCTGCCTCGCCACCGAGCTGGGCCTGGGTCATCATTCGCTCTATCGGCCCGCCGGGAACAACGCGGGTGATGCTGAACACCAGCAGGGTGATGCCAATGAATGTAGGGATAATCAACAGGCCGCGACGAACGAAATAGCCAAGCATAGGTACTTCCAGTCAGGTGGCTGTCAACTACAGGTCGGCCCGCGTCACGTCGACGTAGAGGGTCAGCGATTGGCCGGGTTGCAGATAACTGCTGCGGCCAATTGAATTCCACTCCAGAATATCGGCAATTTTCAGCTTGAAGCGGCTCGCGATACGCGATAGCGAGTCGCCGCTGCGAACCTTATAGCCCACCTTACGCACGATACCATTGCCTGACGATGGACCTTTTTTCCAGATCGCCAGTTTTTGCCCCGGCTTGATGAGGGCACCTTGATCCAGGCGATTCCAGCGAATGAGTTGCTTGACTGACACCTTGTGCCGTTGAGCAATGCCGCTGAGCGTGTCGCCGCGGCGAACAATATGCTGCGACTGGTGACGGCCGCGCTCAGCAATGCCACGGTCTAAGTTGGGGGAGGTGGTTGCCTGGCTGCTGGCCGGTATCAGGAGCTCTTGGCCGACGCGCAACATATCGCCATTGAGCTTGTTGAAACGCTTAATGCTGGCAATATCGATGTGGTGGCGCTTGGCAATGCTAATCAGGTTGTCACCCGGTGAAACTCGATAGCGCTGCCAGGCAATGCGCTGTTCTTTGGGCAGGGCGGCCAAGCGTGTTTTAAATTTTTCGGCCTGCTTGCTGGGAATCAGAAGGTGGTGAGGGCCCTCCGGCGCTGTCACCCAGCGGTTGAAGCCTGGGTTGTAGCGATATAGCTCCTCGACGCTGATATCCGCCAGGGCAGCGGCTTTGGCGAGGTCTATCTGGCTGTCTATGGCCACCTTTTCAAAACGCGGCGCGTCGGCAACGGCCGGCAAACTGATGTTGTAGCGTGCGGGGTTTTGGTAAATTTTGACCAGCGCCAGCAGTTTTGGCACGTAGCGCTTGGTTTCCTTGGGGAGTTTTAGCGACCAAAAATCTGTCGGCTTACCCGCCTTGCGGTTGCGGCGAATGGCGCGATTCACCGTGCCCGCGCCGGCATTGTACGCCGCCAGGGTCAGCATCCAGTCACCGTCGAAGCGCTTGTTTAAGGTGGTGAGGTAATCCAGCGCGGCGTCGGTGGCGACCAGAACATCGCGGCGACCGTCATACCACCAGTTTTGTTGAATGCCGACGTATTTGGCGGTATTCGGAATAAATTGCCAGAGACCTGCGGCGCGGCCATGGGAGTAGGCGAAAGGGTCGTAGGCGCTCTCGACAAAAGGCAGTAGCGCCAGGTCTATCGGCATATCGCGGGCTTCAAGCTCTTTCACGACGTGATAGATATAATTCCCGGCGCGGGCGCTCATCTTGGCCATGTAGTGGCCGTGCTTGCTATACCAGTCTTCCAGTTTATCGACTTCGCGGCGCTCGGTTAGCGGCAAGAAACTCAGTTGTGCACTCAAGCGCTCCCAAACATCGCTGTAGCGGCGCTCACTGGCAGGAATCGGTGGCGGCAGTAATTGATTCTCAAGTTTAGCGATATGCTCACTGCAACCCTCTGTACAAGCGGGTGCGTCGTTCTTGGCTTGCGTGGGCTGGCTGCGATTAGTTGCACAAGCGCCCACGCTGATAAGCGCGGTGGCGAGAGTTAGCCTCAACAAGAGCTGGTAGGTCGTGTTTTTCATGCAAAATTAGCTGTTGTCTTTCCAGCTTCGAAGCGCGGCGAACACCTCTTGCTGGTTTAAGTTATCGTTGCCTTCACGCAGGCAAATGGCCTGACGAACACCGTCTTGTGCGGTGCGAAGGAATGGGTTGGTTGCCGACTCTTCCTCAATGGTGGAGGGAAGCGTTATCTCTCCGCGTTCACGCAAAGCCAGCACCTGCTCATAACGATTGCGCAGTGTGGCGTTATTGGGCTCTGCCTTCAAGGCGAACTGCAAATTACTTGCTGTGTATTCATGAGCGCAGTAAACCCGAGTAGCGCCAGGTAAAGACTGAAGTTTACTCAGCGAGTTCAACATTTGCGCCGGGCTACCCTCAAAAAGCCTGCCGCATCCGCCGGCAAACAGCGTATCGCCGCAAAAAAGCAGAGCAGACTCTTCATTATAGAATGCCAGATGATCCAGGGTGTGGCCGGGAACGGCCAATACGCGAAATGTTTCGCCCAGCATGCCTATGGTGTCGTGGTCTGCCAAAGGGCGGGTGATGTGCTCGCAGGATGTTTCCGGGCCACAGACATCCACGTTGGGGTATTGCGCCAGTAGGGCCTCAACTCCGCCAGTATGGTCCCAGTGGTGATGGGTAATTAGAATTGCGGTAAGCTTTAGCTGGGCATGCTTAAGGAAGTCGATGACGGGCGCTGCATCGCCTGGGTCGACGACAACAGCGTCTTCGCCAGATGAGATGCACCAGATGTAATTGTCGCTGAATGCCGCTATTGGCGTGACCGACAGCTTGCCCATAAATAAACCCTCATTTAGCGTCAGGGTATACAGTTTTCCCTTGTCAGACAAGGTATTAGCTCATGGTGACAGGGTCAACACAGGGGTGAAATCATGGCTAGATGGCGCGCTCAGCATTCGCCTGAAGTATTGTTGCCCGCACTGCGGCAATGGTTTCGCGGGCCCGTCGGTGGCACCGTGTTACACGAAGAGCAGCGTTTGGTGCACCACGCACTCAGCGACCGGAGTACCTCCGGCCGTCAACTGTTGAATTTAAGCGTGATTCCCGAGCGTTTTAATGTTGATCCACAGTTATGCCAGCGCCAATTGCACCTCGGCGGGCTGGGGCAATATGGCTACAGTCAGATACTGGATGCCGTTTGTGATTTCGACCAATTGCCGCTGGCTAATGAATCTGTGGATATGGTGGTATTGCACCACCTCCTGGAGTTTGTAGAAAACCCCCATACCGTATTGCGCGAGGTCGAGCGGCTGATCGTGCCCCACGGCAAACTGGTCATATGCAGTATCAATCCATGGTCTCCACTGGCCCTGCGAGGGCTAATGGGCAGGCTTAAACGCAGCGCAATGTGGCAGAACCACAGTCTGAGTATCAATCGCATTAATGACTGGCTGTCATTGCTTGGTTTTGAAACCGCAGACGTGCGCTATGGCTTTCACCGCCTGCCGATCAGTTCTCCCAGTTTCTTTATGAACCACCGGCCATTTTCCCCGTCCATGCCAATGGGTGGTGTTTTTGTGCTGAGCGCGACAAAATACCGCGCGCCGCTCACTCCGGCAGCAGAGGTTCGTAAGCGCGCTAAAATTCTCCGGCATCCAAGTATGCTCGGGGCAACACGTGATATTAAACATGAGTAACTGAATGACTAGCGGTGACAGTAAAGTTGAAATTTTTACCGATGGCGCCTGCAAGGGTAACCCCGGCCCCGGCGGTTGGGGTGCACTGCTGCGCAGCCGCGGGCAAGAAAAAACGCTGTACGGCGGAGAAGCCGATACAACAAATAACCGCATGGAACTGACCGCCGCTATCGAAGCGCTTCGGGCCCTAAAGCGGCCCTGTCAGGTGGCACTAACCACTGATTCCCAGTACGTCAGAAAAGGCATCACCGAGTGGATGGCCAACTGGAAAAAGCGCAACTGGAAGACGGCCGGCAAAGCACCGGTGAAAAACGCGGATCTGTGGCGCGAGCTGGATGCGTTGAATAGCCAGCACGACATTGAATGGCACTGGGTAAAAGGGCACTCGGGTCACCGGGAAAATGAAATTGCCGATAGCTTGGCTAATCGCGGCATAGACGAGTTGAGACGATAACGATGCGCCAGATTGTCCTCGATACAGAAACCACCGGTATTGACCCTAATGACGGCCACCGGATTATCGAAATTGGTTGTGTGGAGCTCGTTGGCCGAAAGCTGACAGGGCGGCACTTTCACCGCTATATCAACCCCGAGCGCGAAGTGGAAGCGGGGGCGATAGAGGTCCACGGCATTACCAATGAAATGCTTGCCGATAAGCCCTTGTTTTCAGCAGTGGCTGAGGAATTTCTCGATTTTGTTCGCGGCGCCGAACTCGTCATTCACAATGCCCCGTTCGACGTCGGCTTCCTCGATATGGAGCTGGCTAGGCTACCGGGCCGGCAGCCAAAGCTTGCAGAAATCTGCGGTGTGGTCGACACCTTGGTCATGGCGCGCCAGAAGCACCCCGGGCAGCGGAATAGCCTGGATGCATTGTGCCAGCGTTACTATGTAGATAACTCTCAGCGCGACCTTCACGGCGCATTGCTCGATGCTGAAATTCTGGCCGATGTCTATCTAATCATGACCGGTGGCCAGACCAATCTGGCGCTTGCCGGTGAGGATGGCAACGAGGGCGGGGAAGGCGGAAACAAGGGCATTCGGCGCCTGCCGGCGGACCGGCCTGCTTTGACGGTGGTGCGCGCCAGTGAGGATGAGCTGGCCGCTCACTTAGAGCAACTGCAGATCATTGATAAAGCCAGTGGCGGCAATTGCCTTTGGCGCAGCACAGAGGCGAGTGACGGCAACTGATTTCGTGGCGCAGTAGCGCTTTATGCTGTTTGACGCTGTGCATAAGCAAAAATAACTGATAAAAAGGCGAATAAATACCGCAGCTTAACTGTCAATTTTACAAGTGGGTTGAGCTTTGTTTGAGCCGCGCCAGGCTCGTGACAACGGGGCATTACCAGTGTTCAAGCAAGCCGCATTGCAGAGTGATATTAATAGTAGCTCCTACGCATTGGTGGGGGAGGAGCTGAGTAATACCCTGCAGCAAGCCACCAATATCTTTGAAACCTTCTTGGCCGAGCGCCACGATTTGCGCTTGCTGGATGAGTGCGAGATGGCCCTTCGTCAGATAGGGGGAACCCTGCGGCTTATCGAAGTGCGCGGGGCTGCGCTTATCGCCGATGAAATGCGCTCACTTTGCCAAGCGATTGTCAGTAATACCGCAGCCTTGCCAGACGCCCAGTTAAATGCCTTGAGCACGGCTTTTTTTGTTCTGCCGCGCTACCTGGAATTTGTGCAAAGTCGCGGTAACGAAATCCCGTTGATGGCGATTACACACGCCAACGAGCTGCGAGAGGCTCACCGCCAATTACTGCTGCCCGATAGCTATTTCTGCAAGAACGACGCCTATGTCTTTAGCCGTGACTCGGAGTTGAAGTTGCGCAGTCAGGCAATGGCCCCGGGCGCGCTAGCAGAGCTGCTTAAGCGTGTTCGGCAAAGTTACCAGCGTGCCTTATTGGGGCTGCTGCGCGACGCGCAACCGGCGATGCAATTCACCCTAATGTCGCGAGCGCTACGTCGCCTGTGCGGGGCACTGCCGGCAGGACGGAACCAGCGTTTTTGGCTGCTGGCCAGCGCCGTCATTGAAGCCTTTGCCCAGGGCGGGTTGGAGCTGAACCCTCGGCGCAAACGCCTACTCACCGGTTTGGATGGCGCTCTGCGGCGACTGGGTTCAGATAAGCCCGGGGATGAAATTCTCGAACAAGAGCTGTTATTCCTGCTTCGATTGTCGTCCTGGCAGGAGGGGTTTAACGGCAAGTTACTGCAGGCGATTGGCACTCGTCCCTTTGATATTAATGATGCAGAAATCCAACGCCTGCGCACGCAGATGCTGGGTTTAAGCTACGACACGGTCTCCTCCGTGCTCAACGAGCTGCGGGCGGAGCTGCGTCATGCCAAAGATATTCTCGAGCTACTTGCACAACACGGCCGCAGCGACGACGAAGAAATTCGCCCGCTCAGCGAATTGCTGCAGCAGGGCGCTGATGTGCTGTTGGTGCTCAACCTGCCATCACTCTCGGAAGTATTGGGGCGCTATGCCGGCGTGTTGCTCGATCTAATCGGTACTGATCTAAGCAATGCCAGAGCGGTACTTGAAGAGTTGGCGGAAACTCTGCTGTTTATCGAAAGTAGCCTGGCACAGATCGACCGGCGCAAGCTCAACTACGATGAGCTCAATGCGCTCAGCATTGATAAACGCGATAGCATCAGCGCCGACAATCAGGTGAGTGAGGCCACGGCAATTGTTATCGAAGAAGCGAAAAGCGCCATTGGCATGATTAAGCGCGCCATCGCCTCCTATATCGACTCTGGCTTTGACAGCACACATATTGCAAACGTCCCGAGCAGTTTGAGCTCGGTGCGGGGCGCCTTCGATATTTTGAAAATGTGCCGTTTGGCGGCGGTCACGGGTTCAGCAACCCGCTTCGTTAAAACCTTTATGGGACGCGAACGCAGCGACGCTCAGCGCGATGCGCAGGCGCTAGAGACGCTCGCCGATGCGATGATCAGCGTCGAGTATTACCTCGGCGAGCTGGAGTCGCGCCACATCCCCGATGAGAAAATTTTGCTTATTGCGGAAGACTCATTAAAACAATTGGGCTTTCCGGTAGAGATGGCGCAGGACACGGGAAATGCCGCTTCCTGAGCTCGCTACGCTGTTACTGCTGATTTGCGCCGGCAGTGTTCTAATTTGCATCGTTCTGCTGCTGTCGCTGCGTCGTCGTCCGCTGTCTTGCGGACTTTTACTTCTGGCATTTGCGCCGATGACGGCCACGACCGTCCTGGTCAGCCAAGACCTAATCAGTTATCGCAATTTGTCGGTGGAACAGCGCATAGCCACCGTATTCGTTGCCCAGTCCGGTGAGAATAATTTTGCGCTGCGCCTGGATATCGACGGAAACCCCATGCCATTTCACTTTCCCGTGCGCGGCGATGAATGGCGGCTTGAGGGTAGGGTGCTGCGTTGGGATGCTGCGCTGGCAAAGCTGGGCTTGAATAACCTGGTTCGCCTTGAGCGCCTTAGCGGTCGCTATCAACACCCCGAGCGCGAAGCCAATAGTCAGCGAACGGTTCACCCGCTACCCAGTGGCGAATGGCTCGACAGTTGGCCAATGCTCAGTAACTACGCGTTTATTTGGCGTTGGGTAGATGTCGACTACGGCAACGGGGTTTATGCACCCTTGCAGGACGGCGCGGTATTTGATGTTTACCTCGGCCGCAGCGGTATGTTTATTCGGCCCAAAAACCCAATTGCTATCAACGCGTTGCGTAACTGGTCAACTTGACTGTTGGTCAGCCCCGTACCACTATGACGAACCTTTTCTAACTGACTTGGAGCCCGTTTTTGGACTTTCTAGTGGATTACAGTCTGTTTCTCGCGAAAGCGGTTACGGCATTGGTATTTATTGTTTTATTGCTCACCGTTATTACCTCGTTTAGCCAGCGCAGCAAACGCGAGGGCGAAGACGGTCACGTTGAAGTCAGTCGTCTGCACGAGCGTTTTGAAGACTGGCAAGACACCATGAACTACGGCTTGCTGAGCGAAGAAAAGTACAAAAAACTGCGCAAGGACAAGAAAAAACAGCACAAGGCCGAGCGCAAAGCCAAGCAGGAAAAGACGAAAAAGCGGCTATTTGTTCTCGACTTCGACGGCGATATTCGCGCCTCGGCGGTGGAGTCATTACGCCACGAAATCAGCGCAATACTCACCGTAGCCAATGACCAGGACGAAGTGCTGCTGCGCCTGGAAAGCCCTGGCGGCATGGTACATAGCTACGGCTTAGCCTCATCGCAACTGCAGCGACTGCGCGACAAGGGTATTCCCCTCACTATCGCTATCGACAGGGTTGCCGCCAGTGGTGGCTATATGATGGCGTGTATCGGCAATCAATTGCTTGCGGCACCCTTTGCAATCATTGGTTCAATCGGCGTCGTGGCGCAAATGCCCAACTTCCATCGCTTGCTGAAAAAGCACGATGTCGATGTCGAATTGCACACTGCTGGCGAGTTCAAGCGCACTCTCACTATGGTTGGCGAGAATACGGATGAAGGGCGGAAAAAATTTATTGAAGAGCTCGAGGAAACTCACCAGTTGTTCAAAGAGTTTGTCAGTGAAAATCGGCCGTCACTGGATATTGAATCCATTGCCACCGGCGAGGTGTGGTATGGCCGCCGCGCACTGGACAAAGGTCTAATTGACGGTATTTCCACCAGCGATGACTATCTGCTGAGCAAACGTGAAGACACCGATATTTATGCGGTGCACTTTAAGCAAAAGCGCAGCCTACCCGAGCGCCTTGGCTTCGCTGCTGAAACAGCGATAGATCGAGGTTTTTGGGGAGTCGTTGAAAAAATTCGCAACAGCCGCTTTGTCGGCTAAATCGGGGGAAATAATGACATTTAAAGCCGTACAGGTCAGAGAAGAGCAGGGCGCCTATCAGTGCAGCGTTGTCGACAAAGACGACTTTGCCCAGCCCGGGAATGGCGAAGTGCGCGTAGCGGTAGAATACTCGTCGCTCAACTATAAAGATGCACTGTCAGCCGCGGGCAACAAAGGGGTAACCCGCAACTACCCGCACACGCCGGGCATCGATGCCGCGGGCACAGTGCTGGCCTCATCCAGCGATAATTGGAAGGCGGGTGACCGCGTTATCGTGACGGGCTATGACCTGGGAATGAACACCGACGGTGGCCTGGCAGAACAAATTCAAGTGCCCGGTGAATGGTTACTGGCCGCCCCGGATGGCTTGGACAGTGCAGAGGCGATGGCACTCGGCACTGCAGGATTGACGGCCGGCCTATGTGTGGAGAAGCTCCAGCGTCAATTGGGCGAGCTGAGCGGTCTTAAAATTGCCGTAACGGGTGCCAGTGGTGGTGTTGGTAGTGTTGCCATTGCATTGCTTAATCAACTGGGTGCGGAGGTCACCGCGATCAGTGGCAAGGCGCAACAATATGACTTTTTACAGAGTATTGGCGCTCAACATTGTGTGGCGCCATCAATGCTGGCAGAGTTCGATAAAAAACCAATGGCAAAGCCATTGTTTGATGCGGCAATTGACACGCTCGGCGGCGATCCACTGACAAACCTGTTAAAAATTATTCAGCCCGAGGGCGCCGTCGCCTGTTGTGGACTGGCTGCCGGGGTGAATATCAACAGCAGCGTTTTCCCATTTATTCTGCGCGGTGTATGCTTACTGGGTGTCGATTCAGTAGAAATTAGTCAGCAACGGAAAGCTGATATATGGCAGCGTTTTGCCGAGCAGTGGAAGCTCGATGACGCGGCGTGGTCTGCTCTGCTAACTGAAATAACCCTCGACGAGGTGCCTGACTATTTGGCGCGCTTCCTTGAGGTATCAGTCAGCGGGAGAATTAGAGTAAAGCTATAAATGCACCTTCGCCTCCGTATGGCAAACTCAGGCCCCGGCGCTAGCCGGGGTATTACCCGTCGAGAAATTCTCTTTGTATTGCTGATCGCCTCAGCACTAACGATATATGTAAGTAGCCTTGTTAAGCAGCGTGTCGATGAGGCTTTGCATGAGCAAGCGGTGATTGACCTGGAGCGAATTACCCGGGCTCTGCATCAATATAAGCTTGATAATTTGCGTTACCCAAGCCCCGACCAAGGGCTATACGCGCTGTTGGAAAGCCCCGTCTTGGAGCCTCTCAGCCCGCGTTGGGCCGGCCCCTATTTAAGTCGTAGCAGTCTGATTCGCGACCCGTGGAAGCGCGATTATATCTATCACAGCTCCGACGCACCGCCATCCTTCAGCGTGAAAACCTTCGGTGCGGATGGCGTGGAAGGTGGCAGTGGTGAGAACCGGGATTTGCTCGTTGTTTTTGAGAGTGACAGCGACTACTGAGCTCGGCGCCTGGCGAAGCCGTCACTGGCCGATGGCGCTTTGCACCGCAGTTTCTTAAAGCCTTATCGCGCTGGCGATCGCCCTGGCAATAATGCGCCCCTGGGTATTTTTAATCACCCCTTCTGTTGCCAGCAAGCGTTTACCGGGGTGATCGACCCGCGCTTCAATGAGCAGCTCTTCGTCGGGGTCGCGAACGGCGCCGATAAATTTGATCGACAAGTCCGTCATGGTGTGAAATTCACCCGCCGCTAACTTCGTCATCACCGCGGCACCCATTGCCGTGTCCAGCAGTGATGCCAAAATGCCGCCGTGCAGGGAGCCTATTAAATTTTGGTGGCGCGCTTTTGGTGTGTAGCGGTACACCACCTCACCGTCATTGATGGAAACAATGTCGTAGCCCAAGTTTGCCGCCATACCGCTGCGCTCGGTCTGAGCCTCAAACTGCTTTACTCGCTCCATGCCGGTAAGGGTGGTATCGCTGGTCCATTGTGTCATCGGGAACGGGCCTCCGCGTTGTGTTCAATAGGGTTCTCGTGCGAGTGGCACAGGGCTTTCACTTCCCGCCTGACGACTTTGCCAACGGGATTGCGGGGCAGTGCCGAAAGCAGGTGTATACGCTTGGGGGTTTTTACGTCGCCCAATAGTGGCTTTAGTTGCGCCCGCAGGGTGTCACTGTTGGCGGTGCTGCCATCGACCAAGCTCACGGCAGCTTCCACGCGCTCTCCCCAGTACTCATCCGCAACGCCAAATACGGCGCACTCTTGAACATCGGGGAGTTTTATCAAGGCATTTTCCACTTCGGCGGGGTACACATTAAAGCCACCTGAAATAATCAATTCCTTGCTGCGGCCCTGCAGGAACAAATAGCCATCCGCATCGACGTAGCCCAAATCTCCGGTCAATAACCAGCCGTCTTTGAAGACGCCGGCAGATTGTTCTGGTGAGCCGAAATAGCCGGGCATCACGATGCCGCCGCGCACCGCGACCTCGCCGGTCTCGCCAGCGGGAAGAGCGGCGCCATCTCGGCCCAGTATACACAGCTCGGAGTGCAGGCAAGGGCGACCCACTGATCGCTGCCGCGCAGGATTTTGCATATCCTGGGCGCTCATTGCGGTAATGGTCATGGGGGCTTCAGTTTGCCCGTAGACGGTAGACAAACATGGGCCAAAACGGGTGATGACCTCGCTGATTTTCTGCGGTGGCATTGGCGCAGCACTGTAGGTAAGGTGGCGCAGCCTCGGTGCTGAATCGCGGTCGAGGCCGGGGTATTCAAGCAATTTGTAGATCAAGGTCGGTGGCATAAAGCTAACGCTGCTGTGCGGCAATGCCTGAGCGATCTTTGCGATATCCGGGGTGGTGAGCAAGCAGTGGCTACCGCCAGCGCCGAGTATCGGCAGGATATAGTGCGAGCCACCATGCGTCAGTGGCGCCACGGCAAGATTGACGTCATCGCGAGTAAAGTCAAACTGCGCCTGCATATTGGCGACTACCGCCGATACATTGCCGTGAGTTTGGATAACGCCTTTAGGTTGGCCCGTGGTGCCGCCGGTAAATTTAATCGCCATTGTGCGATCAAAAGAGGGCAGCTCCAGCGTAAATGCCCGGCCGCGAAATTGTTCAATCCACTGCTTTGTCCCCTCATTTGGCGTATCAATGCTTACCACAGGGCTGCGGGTTTCCGTGAGAGTTTCCGGCAGGCTGTCCAGGCTGGCGCGATCCACCAAAATGAGTTGCGGCTGACTGACTTCGATCAATTGGCTATTGAGTTGCTGACCATTTTTGGGGTTGATTGGCACCCATACCTGATTCGCCGCGATAATGGCGAGGTGTGTCACGAGGTGATCGATGTGGTTTTGCGCGCACAACGCAACGTGAGCGCCGTCGGGTAGGCGTTGCCGGAGTGCTTGTGCCAGCGCCTCAACTCGCGTGACGAGTTCACTGTAGCTGACCTGCTCGCGCTGGTCGGTGGCGGCGATACCACGAGGGTTGATATCCAAGCCCTGGTATAAGTATTCAATCGGTCGTTTCATCGGCTTGGCCCCTCCAGCACGGTGACGGTGGTTGCCGCTTCTTCAGTTTCATAGAAGCCGCCGCCGTTTTCAGCTACAGCGATGCGCGCACCATTAACTTGGCGCTTGCCGGCTTCGCCGCGTAGCTGAGTGACCAACTCATGCAGTTGCATAATACCAGTCGCTCCCACTGGGTGACCCTTGGAGACCAGCCCCCCAGAGGGGTTAACAGGGGTGGCGCCTCCCAACGCTGTGTGCCCTTGCTCGGTGTAGACGCCGCCTTCGCCAAGCTCGCACAAGCCCAGATTTTCTATTTGCTGAATTTCCGCGTAGGCGCTTGCGTCATGCACTTCGGCGACATCGACATCGCAGGGAGCAATACCAGCTTGTTCATAGGCCTGTTGCGCTGTCAGGCGGCCAATGTGGTTGGCAAAATCGTCGGCGTCACGTTGAATGCCGCTGCGCAGCGCCAGGGAGCGAATGCGTATAGCGCGCCGTTTGCCAAGGCGTCGTAATACGTCTGCAGAGCAGACAACCGCCGCCGCAGCGCCGTCGGAAATTGGTGCGCACATCGGCAACGTAAAAGGCCAGGTGATAACGCGCCCGGCGAGCACCTCGTCGACCGTCATATCGTGCTGGTACTGCGCGAGTGGATTCATGGTGGAATGCCAGTGGTTCTTTGCCGCCGCTGCAGCAAATTGGCGCTGTGTGGTGCCGTATTTTTGCATGTGTAAGCGGGCCTGCGCGGCATAGCTGTCCATAAAGAAACTGCGTTGTTTACCGTCGTCTTGCCGGTACTCATCTGGGATCAGGGCGGCGCCCTGGGCGCTTACCTGCTGATGAAATTCCTCCAGGCGATGGATATCCGTGCCGCCTTTAAACGCATTGAACATCGCCTCGCGTTTTTCTGGGAAAAACATCTTTTCAGCGCCCACTACCAACGCGACGTCGCACATTCCTGCCTTAATATGGGCGATGGCTTGAAGCAGGGCGGTAGAGCCCGAGGCGCACGCATTCTCGATATTGGCGATGGGGATACCCGAAAACCCTAAGGGTCTAAGAGCACACTGGCCGCGAATACCATTTTGACCCTCAAGCAGGCCTTGGCGTGTATTGGAAAACCACGCGGCCTCGATGTCGTCCTGGTGAATATCGGCATCCGCGAGCGCTCTGGCAACCGCCTCGCGGCTCAGATCTTTAACGCTTCGCTCGGTAAACTTGCCCAGCGCGGTCATGCCAATTCCTAAAATAAATACCTCCGTCATCACCGCTGCCTCACACGTCGGAACGCATAATCTTGCGCTGTACAATACGAAAACGACCGGCAACAAAGGCGAGGTCGGTAAGACAAGCATTGCCTGCGGGGTTTAGGCCAGTAACGTGGTAATCGCTATAGGCGGCGGCAAAATTGATGGGCATTCCCATTAAATTACAGGCAACAGAGGCGCCTGCATGGTTATAGGCATCTTGGGCTCGCTCCAGGAACTCACTGTTCACCGAATAGACATGTGAGGTTATTGCGCCACAATCCCGGGCATTTGTGGTGGCATCGTGCAAGCAGCTATCAATGCTCGCGCCTTTGATCAAAAACGAGATAGGGCCAAAAAATTCATCCCGATACAGTTCGCGCTGCGCGTCGCTTACCTGAATCATTAGCGGTGTTGCGGTGCGCGCCTTTGGAAACTCCGGGTGGGAGTAGGGCGCGGAATCGCGCAGTACGCGGCCGTGCTGAGCGCCGAGCTCGCGCATTTTCTCCAGTGTTAGATAGATATCGTCGCTCACCAGTGTGCCGCAGAGAAAAGCGGCTTTTTTCGGATTGCTCAGGTGCGTCTCTACGGCGTCCACCAGGCCCTGCGCAACATCGTCAAAACTTCTTCGCTCACCATTGACCAGAATGCCCTCGGCGGGAATGTGAATGTTTTGAACGCTGGTGCACATCTGCGCAGAGGCCTGACACAGCGAGTGGGCAATGGCACTGCACATACCCTCGAAGTCGTCGGTGGATTCAATGACCACAGAGTTGCAGCCCGCCGTTTCGGTGAATACCAGGGCATTGCGACAGTGCTGCTCAATCCAGCTGCCAAACGTTGGGCTGCCGGTGAAATCGATGATGGCGGTATCGGGGTGCTCTAATAGCGCCATGGTGGCGGGTTCATCGCGCGTATCCGCCACCATCGTCACCAGGTTGCTATCGAAGCCTGCCTCCATTACCACCGCCTGACAAACCGAGACGACCAGGGCAACGGGCAAAATGGCGCTGGGGTGGGGTTTGAATACCACCGGATTGCCGGTTGCCAGGCTGGCAAATAGTGCCGGGTAGCCATTCCACAGCGGAAACGTCGCACAGCAGATATTAACGGCAACGCCGCGGGGCATTAGTCGATAGAACTTGGTCAGTTTCGCTGCGCCATCGCTGCCAAACTGACGTTGCCACTCCGCCTGTTCCGGTACATCACGCATTGCTTTATACGCGTAGGCAAGCGCTTCCAGGCCGCGATCCAGTGCATTCGCACCACTGCCAGCAAAGGCCATAATGTAGCTTTGCCCGGCGGTATGCATGGTGGCGTGAGCGTTTTCAAACAATTGCTGTGAACAGCGCTCAAGTATTTCAAGACACACCCCCATGCGTGTTTCCACGCCGGCATCTCGCCATGCGGGCTGAGCTTTGGAAATGGCTTGAAACAGCGTGTCGACATCCGCCTTGGGGT
Source organism: Spongiibacter sp. UBA1325 (assembly GCF_002306875.1). Classification (NCBI taxonomy): domain Bacteria; kingdom Pseudomonadati; phylum Pseudomonadota; class Gammaproteobacteria; order Cellvibrionales; family Spongiibacteraceae; genus Spongiibacter; species Spongiibacter sp. UBA1325. Next base: position 14,894 of record NZ_DBTD01000007.1, on the reverse strand, counting down.
AACGAACCCCAAGACGTTCGCCAGTGTAGGGGGAAATTTCAGCGCCTACCCAACCGTTGTTACCGGCCTGATGCAGCGGGTAGTCCTTGCCGAGCAGTGCCTCAAAGCGTGCTTTCCCAGCCGCTGGAAGCTCAACCCCATGTATTTTACTGCTGGGACTCTCGCTGAACGCGGTCCAGGAATAGCGCTTTTCGCAGGCGTCCAGGGCTTTGTCTAACATTGATTTATGGCGGGTGAACCAATTGCTCATGGCTAGTCTCGTTATTGTTGGTGAATCGTAAACGGCGCTAGATTAGCGCTTTGTTAATGTTGGTATGGCCAAATCTGTTTGGGCTGGCTTGTTACTTTCTTTATTAGACTAACAGTCTGCCGGGAGGGTAAACAAGCGCGTTTTTACCTATTTTTTATTTATCGTTTGTCACTTTTGTTGTAGTGTTCGCTGCATGCAAGCCGCCCAGCAATTACTTTCCAACCCAGTGGCCCGCGGGCTAAATATCCTCGGTGACCGTTGGACGATCCTGATTCTTAGGGAAACCTTTCTCGGGCAACATCGCTTTGATGAATTCCGGCGCCGCACCGGCGCGTCACGTGGCACATTGAGCTCTCGTTTAGAGAATTTGGTTGCCAATGGCATTCTCTATAAAAACCCCTATCAAACGTCGCCACTGCGCTACGAGTACCGGCTGACCGGAAAAGGTTTGGCGCTTTACCCCTGGGCACTGTTGATCTGGCAGTGGGAGAGCGAATGGGCCGATGCCTCCGACGCGGAATTGCCTACTCAGTTGTGGCATTCCTATGGCGAGGGAGACGGGCATCGCCTCACGCCACTGGCGGTGTGTCGACATTGCGGTGAGCCTCTCCATTACGATGATGTAGAGCGCGTGGTAAAAGCCTCTCCCGAAGGGGCTACTGCCGGCGCATTGACTGAAATTGGCAGCCAACGACGTACCCGCGGTGGCAATCAGCAAATGCTGGGTCACGTCACCGATATCATTGGCGACCGTTGGACACTGTTGTTAATGGCAATGGCCTTTGTTGGCCTGACTCGCTACGACGACTTTCGCCAACATCTCGGTGTGGCGACCAATGTGCTAGCCGACCGCTTAAAGCTGTTGGTGTACACCGGTATTTTTTCCAAAGATGCATACAGTAGTAATCCACCGCGCTACGAATACCACCTGACTGAAAAGGGCAAGGCGCTGTACCCACTCACCATGGCGCTGCGCCAGTGGGTGCTTGAGTGGTTACCCAAAGTGAAGCACCCCTTAACCCTGGTACATCGTCCCTGCGGTAAAGAGCTGGCAACCGACGTGATTTGCGACAGTTGCCACACCGTTCCCCGAACTGATGAAGTACGCTTTCAGTAAACTTGGAGCCAGTAAAAAATCTGGGTAGTGCCCCCGCACTCGGCATGAGCGCGGGGAAGGGTTTAGAAGGTTTTGCTTACCGTTACCCCAAATGTAGTGGGGTCGGCAAACTTGTTTGACGTTACCCCAGTTGGGTCCACCACCACATTGGTGGTTTGGTCTTTATCACCCAGGTTTTTCCCCCAGAGTCTTACCGACAGCGACTGATCAGCGCTAGTCCAGCCCGCGGAAACGCCCAGATTAGACAGCGATTTTTGTTTGGTGACCGCTGCGTTGCTGGCCGCCGTGTAGTAGTCATCCTTCCAGGAATAGCTCACATTGAATTCGACAATTGAGCCGCCCTCCAGGGGGATGGTGTAGTCGGCATCAATGCTGCCCGAGCGGTCTGGCGACCACTGCAATTGATTGCCACTGTAGTCATTACCACCTGAGGTGACAAAGTCTTCGTAGCGCGCTTTCCCGTGGTTGTAATTGGCACTGATCACCAGCCGATCTGAGGCAGCCAGGGCGACGCTGGTTTCAAAGCCTGTGGACTCAGCTTGGGCGCTGTTGAGCACCAGCAGCAGGGTGGGGGTTAGCTCAAACACCTGCAAATTGTCGTAGTCGATGTCGTAGTAGGCAATGTTGAATTGCAAACGGTTATCGAACCAGGTGGACTTTAGCCCCACTTCGATGTTTTCCACAAACTCCGGGTCAACGGTTTTCGTCGCGTTCTCCGGCAAGTTGGTTTGAGAGGGGAAGGCGCCACTTTTAAAACCTTCCGAGTAGGTCAGGTAGACCATCGCATCCTCACCAAAGCGATAGTTTACCGAGGCTTTATGGGTAATCTCTTCCCAGTCTTCCTTGCCCTTCACGGCGGTTGGGAATTCAGGAAGTATGAGCGGTACCCCTGTGGGCGCGCCTGTACCCAGTAGGTCTTTAGCGTCTTGGCTGATTTCTTTTTCGTCCTGACTCCAGCGCACTCCGTAGGTCAGGGTCCAGTTATCGATATGCCAGTCAGCCTGGGCATAGGTTGCAATGCTGGTAGTGGTGTTATCCTGCAGAAACAGCACATTGCCTTCCGGCGCCAGGCCCAGACCGCCGCTGAGTGCAGCGTTATAGCGCGTGTAAAATTGCTCATCGCGCTCGACGTCTTCCTGCATATAAAACACACCGGCAATCCAGTCGATATTTTCCAGGCTGCCGCTGAGGCGAAATTCCTGGGAGAATTGCGAGGCACTTTCCTCGGCGCCATTGATCACGTTTTCCGGTACTGAATTGGCAACCGTGATGTCGGTGAGGGGCAGGCCGGTCAGGTCGTCTACATGGAACACATCGCTGGCGCGCCAAGCGGTGATGGACAAGAGATCAGCCCATTCCAAACCGTGCTCAACACGCGCACTGAAGCCCTGAATCTCGCGTTCCTGTGAGGTATCAAATTGCGATGCACAGCTGCGAATATTGCTGCGATAGCCCGCTGACAAGCTGTCCACACCAGCTTGCCAGAGCGCGCCGGTTCCCATTACACCGGCCGACAAGTCCATTAAATGACTGCAACTGCCATTGGTTTCGTCCTTGGAGTAATCGGCGCTGAGCAACAGCAGGGTGGTGTCGCTAAGGTCGAACAGTAGTTGGCCGCGCAGATTAATACTCTCGATGTCGCCCAGCTCGTCACCCTGTCCGGATGCTCCCTTTGAGTTGCCAATGATGGGGCTATTGCTCAGGTTGGTATCAACGGTAACGTCGGAGGGACGAATAACATTTTTTTGAAAACCGTCGCGCTGCTTGCTCGCCACACTTATCTTCCCGGCGATGGTATCGGTTAACCCGCCTGTCACCAGCGCCTGCGCATGGAACAGGCCCTTGTTGCCTGCCGTTACGCTCAGCTTGGTCATGGGGTCGTAATCGGGGCGACTGGTGATAAAGTTAATGGCACCGCCATTGGTGTTTTTACCGTATAGCGTGCCTTGTGGGCCCTTTAGAATTTCAATGCGCTCAAGGTCGAACAGATCGAAACCGGAGCCGCCAGCGCGACCAATATAAATTTCGTCAATAAAAATACCCACCGCAGAATCGCTGGCCGCTGAGTCTGAGCTATTGCCGATGCCGCGAATGTACACCCGTGGCTCGCCCAGGTTGAACTGCGTGAAGGACATACCCGGTGTTTGCATCGCCACGTCATTCATTTCAGTGACTTTTCCCATGCCAACGTCATCACCGGAAATCGCCGCCACAGACATGGGGACATCTTGGATACTGGCCGACTTTTTCTCGGCGGTGACTAATACCTCTTCCAGCTGCGTCGCGGCGGCCGCGCCGCTGCACACTGTAGTGGCCAGTAGGGCCGCTGGTAACCGTTTGAGTTTAAAATTACGGGTCGTAAACATCGCTATTTCTCCGCTGTTTTATTGTTATTCCAAATTGAAATCATTAGTGGGATCACGGCGGCGAGCAGGTATAGCTGGCGGCGTGATCGGGGGAATAGGGCTTGCTTAACGTCGCGACATTTGGGTAGGCGCAAATGGGGCGCGTTCGTACGGCATGCTGCTGATCATCGTGCTGACTCGCGGTAAATTGCTCTGGTGCAACACCGGTTTCTACCCAGTTCGCCACGAGCTCAAGCGGGTCAAATTGATCGGGGGCATCGGCGGGGCGCTCCCAGCAGTGTCCCCAGCCCGGCAGCATAAATAGCCGCGCGTGATTCTTCAGTTTGTCCACGCCGCCGCTATGTGCGGCCGCCGCGCGGTAGTAATCCACGATTGGCCCAGGAATAATCAGTGGGTCCGCCCAGCCGTGGTAGAGGAATAATTTGCCGCCCGTCTGAGCCAGCGCAGACAGGTCGGGATTGTCGGCGTCGATCAGGGCGGGTAGGGCCGATTTGTCCAGCCACGCCGCTAGGGTGTTGTGGTCCAGCGCGGCGTTGTGATCGCGCTGAAAGAGTTCCTGTGAAAGTAGGTTGCGGTAGCCTGTTGACGCGGCCAGACCCCATGCCGCGTTCTCGTCATCGCCAAATAACCAGATGTCGGTGTAGTGCTCGGCGCCAGGTGCGAGGGTCTGGGTGACTGGCGGTGCTCCGGGAACGGGTTGGCCGCTGTACAGGCGCTCAAGGCGTGCGATGGCGTTTTTGGTAAAGCATCGCTCAGACGCGTCGCCCGATTTGCACGCGAGCGCGGCGAAGCTAGGCCGACACTGCTGTGGCGCAGAAATAATACCGTCGCGCTGGCCGTCTATGCCGTCGCACTGCGCCATGACGGCGTCTTTTAATAAGTCGTTGTTGCGGCGAGGAATCACCGGCTTGCCGTCATGGGTGGTTTGGCGGGTCATCCAATTGCCCCATTTACCGGCAATTTCGCTCAGGCTGAAAATACTGCCGCCGGCGGCGATACCGTCAAACAAGTCCGGGTAGCGTTGGGCGGCTATCATGCCCAGTCGGCCACCGTTGGAGCAGCCGGAAAAGTAGCGGTGGTGGGGCGCTTTGCCGTAGAACGCTGTGGTGAGCGCTACGCCGACGTCGGTAACCACTGGCAGTACTTTGTGGGCATAAAGTGCCAGCGCTTCGGGGTCGTTATAGGCCCATTGGGTCTCCCAGCTTTGGCCGCTGTGCCCGCCGTCGTGACTGATCGCCGCATAGCCTTTTTTCAGTGCCTCGTTAATGCTGTTGGAAAACCCCGGTTTGTCGGGCAGCAAACTGCCGCAAAAACCGCCGCAGCCCGCCATCACAAAACGGCCATTCCACGACTCGGGGAGCCGTAATTCGAAATGGGTACGACCTTGTATCTGCCCGCGCACTCGGCAGTGCGCAGGCAGCGGCTCGCTGCTGTGCCACGAGGGAGGCAGGGCCAATACCGTGCCGGCGGGAGCGGCCAAGCTCGGGCAACGTTTTGCCAGCGCGGGTTCGGGGTCAGCGCGTTGTGCAAGCGCTGAGCTGCTGATCGCGATACTGGCAAGCAGCAGCGCGAGGCGAGTAACGACGGTCATAGGTAAAACCTTATTGTTATGTGTGTAACCGCAGGTGGGGCAATTATCAGTAGATGTCCTGGCCCCGCGCCCACCATCCATGAAAGCCATAGGGCACGCGGTGAGGCAGTTTTATTTTGGCAATGGGGCCGAGGCTGACGTCTTTGGCGTTGAACACCAGGCAATAAGACGTCCAGTCTTTGGTGTCGGTCACGATATTGGTGACGTAGCCATCGTCCTCTTCACTGCTGCGATCGGCACCGCGTTTGGGCACGAAGACTGCCTCGCTACCGAACACGCCGGGGCCGTAATCCCACTCCTGGCGGTGGCCGGTATCATTGTCGTATTTGATTAGGCCAGTGAAGCGCAGGGTATGGCCGCCTTCGGCGCGCAGGGGGATTTTTTGGTGATAGGCATAGCGAGTCTTCACGCCGTGAAAGATCTGATTGGATTTATTGAACTCTGAGTTCAGGTCACAAATAGGCCCTTCGCGAACCTCTCCGGTACGCAAATTAAAGCGCCAGCGATAGTTGTTTGCCTCCAGGCGCATGTAGGCCAGCATGTGCGAAAGTGCGCCTTCGCTGGGGTCGGCATCGGGCATCGGGTTGGTCGAGCGACAGCCGTCAATGGTTACCCAGTCGCCGTCTTCCCACGCGTTTGACGTATGCAATACATAGCAGGGCTCGCACTCAAACCAACGAACCTGAGTACCCAGGCGCGGAATGAGACCAAACCGCGACGGCATGTCGCGATGAAAGCGAATAACGCGCATGTTATGCCGTTTAAGCACATCGATGTCATGGAACAGGGGGTGGTCGTGCAGGATCGCGTAATTTTCTGTGAAGGTGATCTCGTGCGGCAGCCGTGGTGCGGGTAGGTTGATCGCGCATTCGTGCTTGAGTGTGCCGTCCGGATTCAATACGCCGTAGGTCATATAAGGCGGCGTATCGCCGTAGTCGAAAAAGAACATCTCTCCGGTTTGCCAGTCCACCCGCGAATGCGCAGACATTTTGCGCGTCAGGGCGCTGGGGGAGTCCAGTGGCCCAAGATTCTCCAGCGTTATCGGGTCCATGGTGTAGGGGATGCCAGAGTTGTACCACAGCGTAATCAGGCGGCCGTTGTGCCAAATGATATCTGTGTTGGAGGTGTCTTTAATGGGAAAGTCTGGCAGCGAAAAATCATACGGGCCCATCACGCCGGGCCATACGGCTTGCTGCTCTTGCTGTTCGCGCAATAACGCTGCCGTCAGAATTTGGCTATTGCGATAACTCACCTTGCCATCGGCAAAGTAGACGCCGTGAACTAAGCCGTCGCCATCGAAAGAGTGGTACTGGTTCTTCGGCTTTTGACGCGGATTTGGCCCATTGCGCAGGTAGGCACCATGCATATCCGTGGGTATCTCACCTTCGACGGTTAACTGATCTGCACTGATATTGATGTTTTCCGTCGGCGCGTAAACACCATGCAAGTAGGGGTTATCAATCTCATAGATCCAAGACGGGGCATCGTTGAGTTGTGGCGCCGCTCCCAGAGAGGCCTCAGTAATGGGGAAGTCACTCTGTGGGTTGGTTTGGCGGGTCATAGTCCTCTCCCTTGTTTTTATTAACGTTATCCGGCGGTCGCTACGGCGGTATCGCTCAGCGTTTGATCAGGAGTCTATAAATTTATGGTCTAATAGCGCAAGTCTTTTTTTGCGATGTCGATAAGCCGATGTATCGTAATCGATAAAAGATATTTAAAAACATATATTTATGGTGTTAAAAATTTTAATTGCTGGAGTTCTATTGTCGTTTCAAAAGGATTTGGTATAGCATGTTGGTTCAATAAGAAAAGTAATATTGTTGATTTGGAGCGACCGTAAATGTCACAGCACCCTGCATCGAAGCCTCTTTCTGAGGGGGCGCATCCACGCCACCGCAGCGCCGGTAATTTGCGTCTGCCGATCATTCAGGCCCCCATGTTTTTGTTGTCAGGGCCGGAAATGGTGATTGCCAGTTGCCGAGCAGGCATCGTTGGTTCGTTCCCGTCGCCGAATGCGCGCACCGTTGAAGACCTGGACGCCTGGTTGGCGGAAATCACTCAGGCGCTGGCCGACAGCCCTGATGCCGCTCCCTGGGCAATGAACCTGGTGATGCATCGAACCAATCCGCGCTGTTACGAGGACTTAGCATTAGCCGTTAAATACCGCGCACCGATTGTGATTACCGCCTTGGGTAGTCCGAAGGATGCCGTGGAGCAGGTACACAGCTACGGCGGAAAAATTTATGCAGATGTCGTTTCGCTGGAGTTTGCCCGCAAGGCGGCGGCATCGGGTGTGGATGGTTTGGCGCTGGTTTGTGCCGGGGCGGGCGGCCACACCGGTCAATTATCGCCTTTTGCCTTTGTTGAAGAGGTGCGTAGCTTTTTTGACGGCGACATCATTCTCTCTGGCGCGATTAGCAGTGGCCGCGCCCTGCGCGCGGCCGAAGTAATGGGGGCCGATTACGTGTACATGGGCACTCGCTTCATTCCCACCCACGAAAGCCGGGCGCAAGACGCCTATAAGCAAATGGTGGTTGAGTCCTCCGGGGCCGACATTATCACCAGTGATGCGATCACCGGGGTGAAAGCCAATTGGCTACGCAAGAGCCTGGAGCAGGGCGGCTACGATCCCGCCAATATGCCCGCCGCTGCGGATATTGATTTTATGAAAGCCGCTGGCGATGCCAAACGCTGGCGCGATATATGGGCAGCGGGGCAGGGCGTTGGCGCGATTCGCGCCGAGCAGTCGATCAGCGAGGTGGTCGACCAGCTGGAAGAAGAATATCGCCAGGCGTCGAGCCAATAGCGCCTATGGGCGGCTCGTCTTTTCCAATTCAATAATAAAACGAACGGTAAGCCATGATTACATCACCACAACATACCATCGACACCTATCAAGCTAGCGGGCTTTGGGAAGGCCGCGTATTGCATCAATTACTCGACGAGCACAGTGCCAACGTGCCGCAACAAATGGCCGTGGCCGATGCACCGAACCGGCAGGACCTGGTCGGTTCTGAGCCGCTGCGTTTAAGCTATGAATCCCTGCAACATGCCAGCTACAACCTCGCGCTAGCCTTGGTGGAACGCGGTATCGGCGAAGACGATACGGTGATCGTACAACTGCCGAATATTGTCGAACTGGTGGTGTGTTATCTGGCGCTGAGTCGTATTGGTGCGATCATTTCACCGGTGCCGGTGCAATACGGCGACTACGAACTTAAGCACTTTGCCGAATCGCTAAACGCTCGCGCACTAATCAGTATCGCGCAGTTTAAAGGCGAGCCGCTGGGCAGCGAGCGGGGCGCCAATTTACCCACAAACCTCAGCGTATTGTTGTTTGGTAAAGACCTGCATTTGCAGACGCGAGCGGATGAGGGTGCCGCGGCAAAGCTTCGCGCGCTTGAGGCCGTTTCAAGCGATGCCAACCGTATTACCACTGTCTGCTGGACCTCTGGGACCACTGGCATGCCTAAAGGGGTGCCTCGCTCGCACAATATGTGGGTAACTGTTGGCCGCAACTGTATTGAAGCCGGCGACTACCAAAGCGGCGATGTGCTGTTAAATGCCTTTCCAATGGTCAATATGGCCTCTATCAGTGCGTTCTTGTATGCATGGCTGCTGAAGCGTTGCAGCCTGGTACTGCACCATCCCTTTGATCCCGGCGTCTTTCTTCAGCAGATGCAGGACGAGAAGGTGAACTTCACCATTATCCCGCCTGCGGTGCTCAATCAGCTCGCGAAAAACGAGGCCATGTGGCAGCAGTTCGACTTCTCGGCATTGCGCTCTATCGGCTCGGGTTCGGCGCCGTTGGCACCGTGGATGATGGAGAAGTTTGAGCGCGACTACGGGAAATGCATTGTCAATTACTACGGCTCTAACGAGGGTATTAACCTCCTTTCTAAGCCGAAAGATGTTGCCGACCCGGCGGTGCGCGCCTTTATGTTTCCTCGCTTTGGCAGTGCCGGGCTGGAGTGGCCGTCGTCCGCGAGCAAAACCATCTGGACTAAAGTGCTCAACCCGGATACTGGCGAAGAAATTACGGCGTCAGGTGTGGCCGGCGAGCTTGCGGTGAAAGGCCCGACGGTTTTCGACGGATACTGGCAAACGGATAACAGCGATGTTTTCACCGACGACGGCTACTTTCTAACCGGTGATTTGGTGGAAATTTGCGGCGACCAGCAGCAGTTCTATCGCATTGCCGGGCGCTGTAAAGACATTATTAATCGCGGCGGTATGAAGCTGTCTCCCTCGGAGATCGACGTGTTGCTCGAAGGGCTGCCCGGCGCACAGGAGGCCGCCGTGTGCGCTTATCCAGACAGCATCTTAGGCGAACGTATTTGCGCCTGTGTCGTGCCCAATGCCGCCGAGGCGCCGCCTAGTCTACAGGATGTTATCGCCTTTCTTCAGGCCAAGGGCGTTGCCAAAATCAAATTGCCCGAGCGCCTGGAGTTATTAGAAACGCTGCCGCGAAACGCCCTCGGAAAAGTGCAGCGTTTTGCCCTGCAAGAACAGATATCCGCCGAATAACAGCATCAGCCATTCAGCAAAAAGGAGTCCATGATGACGGTATACATATTGGGCGGCAGCCAAACAGATTTCGCGCGTAACTGGGCTCGAGAAGGCCTGGACAGCTTTGATATGTTCAAGGCGGTTCTCGACGATGCGCTGGCGGCCACGGGCGTGTCGCCGGAGCAAATCGAGGTAGGGCACGTAGGAAATTTCGTCGGCGATTTATTCACCGGCCAGGGCCTGCTGGGCGGCTTTTTCGCGCAAGCGTACCCCGAGTTAAACGGCATACCCACCAGTCGCCACGAAGCCGCGTGTGCCTCGGGTTCGATGGCAATACTGGGGGCAATGAAAGACATAGAATGCGGCCACTACGATGTAGCCTGTGTATTGGGCATGGAGATTATGCGCAATGTACCGGGGCAAACCGGCGCTGAATATTTGGGTGCCGCCACGTGGAAGGGCTACGAGGCGCAAGAGGCTAACTACCCCTGGCCTTACATGTTTAGCGATATCATCGATGAATATGACCGCCGCCACGGCATTAACACTGACCACTTGCATACGATATCGCGTATCAACTACGGCAACGCTAAGCACAACCCCTTGGCGCAAAGTCGCCACTGGAACTTCGAGCCGGCATTTTTCAGCTCAAGCGATGCACACAATCCACCGATAGAAGGGCGCGTTCGTAAATCAGACTGCGGCCAAATCACCGATGGCGCCGCCTGCGTCTTCCTGGCAAGTGAATCGGCCGCCAAACGCTATGCCGCGCAGCAGAGCATTTCGCTGAGTGACATTCCCCGCATCAAAGGCTGGGGGCATCGCTCGTCTGCCATCGATCTGCGCAGCAAGCTGCGCCTTAGCGAGGGTCAGCCACTGCTTTTCCCTCATGTTAATCAGCTGATTCGCGACGCCTTAAAACGCGCAAACATGACTGACTTGCTGCAACTCGACGGCCTTGAGGTGCACGACTGTTTTTCCATTACCGAATACATGGTGATCGATCACTGCGGTTTAACGGCGCCCGGTGAAAGCTGGAAAGCAATAGAGGAGGGGCGCATATGCAAAGACGGCGACTTCCCCATTAATGCCAGCGGCGGCTTGATCGGCCTGGGCCATCCCGTGGGCGCGACCGGCGTACGCATGCTGTTGGACTGCTACAAGCAGGTCAGCGGCCAAGCAGGGGAGACGCAAATCACCAATGCCAAAAACATGGCCACCTTCAACCTTGGCGGCAGCGCCACAACCTGTGCCAGCTTTATAGTAGGAATTAACGAATGACACACGCTTATATTTACGACGCTATTCGCACACCGCGCGGCCGCGCCAAGGAAACGGGTAGCCTGCATGCATTGTCGCCACTGGCGCTGCTAAAAACCCTTTATGATGCCTTGGCAGAGCGCAATCCACTGGACAAAAGTCAGGTTGATGATGTGATTCTAGGCTGTGTAACACAGGCGGGTGATCAGGCGGCAAATATCGCCAAAACCTCACTGTTATATGCTGGCTGGCCCAGCCATGTTCCCGGTATTACTGTAAACCGTTTTTGTTCCTCCGGTTTGGACGCCATCAATTTTGCCGCACTGAAAGTGCAGGGCGGGCAAGCCGGTATGGTCATTGCTGGCGGCGTGGAAATGATGTCCCGCGTGCCGATGTTGTCTGACAAAGCCACCGTTTTTACCGACCCCAAGATGGCGGCCCGCTGCCAAATGTTAATGATGGGCAACGGCGCGGACCTGATTGCCTCCCAGTATCAAATTAGTCGCGAAGACGCCGACCAGGTCGCCGTAACCAGTCAGCAGCGCGCCGCCCGAGCGCGTGACAATGGCTGGTTCCGCTCGGTCGTTCCGGTCGTAAACCCAGAGGCAGGTGCAAATGTGGTTCACGATGAATGCATCCGCGACAACGCAAACATGGAGTCCCTGGCGCAAATGCCGCCAGCCTTTGCTGAGCTTGGCGCAAAAGGCATCGATGCCCTGCAACTTCAGGGACATGCCAAGCTCACCGAGATCCAGCATATTCACACCGCTGGTAATTCGCCAGCTATGGCCGATGGCGCTGCCTTGGTGTTGGTGGGCGACGAAGCATTGGGCGAAACGCTGGGTAAAGCGCCACGCGCACGTATCTGCGCCGTCGCCAGTGTTTGCGACGATCCATTAACCGTCATCTCAGGCTGCTGCGCCGCCACGCAAAAGCTCATGCAGGAGCAGGCGTTAACCGCCGACGACATCGACTTGTTCGAACTGCATGAAGCCTTTGCCGCCACGGTGATCAAATGCCAGCGCGACCTCGGGATCAGCGAAGACAAGCTCAACGTCAATGGCGGAGTGATCGCACTCGGCCACCCCATGGGCGCAACCGGCGCCATCATGGCAGGCACCTTAATTGACGAGCTTGAGCGCCGCGGCCTGAAACGAGGTATTGTTGCCGCAAGCGGCGCCGCAGGCACAGGAACGGCAATGTTGTTGGAGCGGTGTTAACCGCTCCAGGGAGGATCCGGAGTTGATTTAGCAAATACCAAATGTTCGCATAATATATATTATGTTAAATAGGGCATTGGGACAGAAAAAGGCTCCTTGCTGCTTAATTGAAGCGTAACTATGATTGGCGGCGCGGAAATTGACGGAGCTGCATTTTTATGGATATCAAGGACTTACTGCGAGAAGCTGGCATTTACTCCCCCTCCCACGCGAAGAAAATCGGCATGAGCCGATACCAATACAACAACGCAATTCACCATCAAAAAATTTCACCCGCACTGCGCGAACTACTGGAGTTACGCGCCGGATACCACCCGCACTGGCAAGGCTTCAAAATCGGCGAAGGGATCATAGCCACACCGACTGGCGAGCTGATCACCAAGGAAGAAATCGACAATATGCGCTGGGCTGAAAAATTGGCCTATGAGCGCGGCAAAGAAGCCGCCGAAAAAGCACAGCTTAGGTTAGCCTGGGGATAATGAGGAATGCTGCCGCAGGCGGACTATGGCCCGAGTCGGTCAAAAAGCCGACCGACTCAAACCAAAGTCGAAGGTTTAATTACTGGTCGCTTTATGTGGCAGGTTAACTGTAAGTGTCAAATGTTATGGCGATCTTTGACGGCTGCCGCGTGCGCGTCAGGCGTCAAAGCTGCGCCATTGTGTGGTTGTCCACTTTGCCGAATTTATCAATGGGCCACGGCCTTGCGATGTGTACGGTGTTGCCCTTCTTGATGTATAGACCCGAATGCCGGTAATTGAGCTTCCAGCCCATGTCGCGCAGCCCTTGGGCGGTAAAGACTTCCTGTCGGTGATAACTGGAATTGAGAATATCTATCTGGGCGTAGAATTTGTCGGGCTTGTCATCGCCAACTAGTACAGCCGAGAGACGAATTCTATGCTTTCTGGCGTACTCGTCGAAAATGTCCAACGCCGGAGGCAGCTCGGGCTCTTTTTCCTGCGCCGGATCAGGTTTGGGCTTAGCGGCTGGCTTTGGTAGCGGCTCAGTTGGTCGAAGCTGCTGCTGGGCGATTTTGGGCGTATTCTCAGGAGCTTCAAGTGGCTTGTGAGGCTCGAAAAATCCACCAAGCGACGAAACCGCGAAGAAAAGTATAACGACGAAAACGGGAACACCGACGCGCAGCGTTTTGCCAGCAAATACGGTGGCCCTCTTGTCTGCATAGACGTTTTTGTTATCTGTGCCGTCAGTGTGGCTTTTATAAAGCCCAAAGTATTTGGGGTCGTAGGTTCGGGTGCCACTGGTCGTTTCTTTGTACTTTTCCGGCCGCGTGGCCTCAAGCACGACCCAGCGATAACGGTTATCCATGCCCACAGCCGACAGCTTGTTAAACGTGATTACACGCTGAATTCGACGGCGCCACATAGAATGGCAGTCGCGCCGATCCTGACCCATCAGCACAATATCAAGGCCGTCATGGCGGTGTTCGGTGATGTATCTATTCCATTCGTCAGAGAGCTTTTGCCGCTCACTGGGGAACAGGTTTTGCACTTCGTCCAAGACTATCAGCGCGTCTTTACCGGAATGCTCAAGGAATGCCTGGCGCTGCTCGTCAACGTCCGGTGTGTAGATGCACTGGAGTTTTTCCACGACGTAAGGCAAAGGGACGCCGGACAGCTCGGAGAATTTTTCGTGGTTGATGCCTTCAATATTTGTGACTACCCGCCTGCCCTGCTCTATGGCCGGCAGTATGTGCATTGCGCAGGCTTCGTAACTTTTACCCGAGCCAGGCAGACCTTCGTGAAAAACTATCATTACCAGATACCCAGCGTGAGGACTCGACGGAAGAAGCGAAACACCATCGCCGATCCGATGAAAGCGAGGCCAGTAGATACACCGGATTGCGCGAGAAAAAAGCCAACATCGGGATGAATGTAATTTGTTATGTCGGCAGTCGTGACGAAATCAGGGACAGGGACGGCCTCAAGAGCGGCAGCAAGCGCACTCATTAGCCCATCGAATACGATAAGCGGAATATCTAGCAGGAACTCGACGAACTCGTCCCAAAGGCCTTTTATATAATCCGTTAGTTTTTCAATAGACACCGAGCGCCCCCTATGTGAACGCAATTCGCGCAGAAATAAACAACGCTGTCGCTATGATAATTCCCTGAATAAGCCCCCAAGGCACTTGGGAGGAACACCATTGATCGAGCGTTATATCAAACACCCAAGCGTTCACGCTGTAGACAGGACATGAGCCAGTGAACGACACGTCAAAGAAACCTGATAGCCCACTGACTACCGCGGACTGCTGCATGCGATCCCTGAATTTAGTCATTATTCCGTCGTAGGAAAGCTCAGCCCCCGCGCTATCGGTGGCCTTTTCGTAATAATCATCGGTTTCGGGGTACTCTTCGTCGCTGCCCTCACACTCGTTGATCCAGAGCTGTTTATGAATCGCTGCAAGCTGAGGATCGCCCTCACTGGTCGGCGGCTGGTCGCAGTTGGTGGCCGTGCCGCTGCCCTTGTCGCCCTCTTCATCGCCCTTATCAGGGCCGGAGCCGCCACCGTGGGGCGTTGGATCATCACCGTTTGCGATGCCGTCGCCGTCAGCATCAGGGTCG
>NZ_DBTD01000001.1:630-115155 GCF_002306875.1 Spongiibacter sp. UBA1325 | reverse complement strand
CTGCATACCTTCAACAACATCCAGCTCGTTTTCCAGGCCTTGACCTTCTTCTACAGTGATCACACCCTCTTTGCCGACTTTCTCCATCGCTTCAGCAATGATGGCGCCAACGTGGCTGTCGCTGTTGGCCGAGATGGTGCCAACCTGAGAGATGGCCTTGCTGTCCGCACAGGGGATAGACAGCTTCTTAACTTCTTCAACTGCTGACGCGATTGCCTTGTCGATGCCGCGCTTCAGGTCCATTGGGTTCATGCCAGCAGCGACCGCTTTCAGGCCTTCGTTAACAATGGCCTGGGCCAGTACGGTGGCAGTGGTGGTGCCGTCACCCGCGTCGTCAGAAGCTTTAGAAGCCACTTCTTTGACCATCTGGGCACCCATGTTCTCCAGCTTGTCTTCAAGCTCGATTTCTTTGGCAACAGAGACACCGTCTTTTGTTACGGTTGGCGCACCAAATGATTTGTCCAAAACAACATTGCGGCCCTTGGGACCAAGCGTTACCTTAACAGCGTTTGCCAGGGTGTTAACGCCAGCCACCATGCGTTGGCGGGCTTCGTTACCAAATACTACGTCTTTAGCCATGATTGTCTTACCTTCCTACTAATTCGTTGATTCAATTGAGCGCTAGAAATTAGCCTTCGATAACACCGAAGATTTCAGACTCACCGAGAACAATCAGCTCTTCACCGTCGACTTTAACGGCGTTACCAGAGTACTGACCGAAGATCACGCGATCGCCAACCTTGACACCAACAGGGCGCAACTCACCGTTTTCCAGCAATTTGCCCTCGCCTACAGCCAATACTTCGCCTTGATTCGGCTTCTCTTTGGCAGAACCGGGCAAAACAATACCGCCGGCGCTGGTCTGCTCCTCTTCGCTACGACGAACCACTACACGGTCGTATAAGGGACGAATTTTCATCTTGATCAATCTCCATTAAATCAATGAACAGATTTTTATTTGACCGGACATTCCGGCACCGCCAGGTAGTGATTACCTACTTGGCGACCTCCCTTTCACACGGATCGGGAATCATCAGGTTTCCCATCGCGCAGACTGGACATGCAGTCACCGTGGGCTGCTCAGGTAACTGGGGGCGAGAAAATGCTTTTCAAGGGCAAAGAGTGAAAATTTTTAGTCTTCTTTTCGGTATTCACCTTCGATGGTGATATGGCCAGGCTCGCGGCGCCCTTCCGCGCCCGAAGAATTGCCGCGCGGGCCGCTACTGGCGCTGAAGCCACCGGCTTGCATCTGAATAACGCCGCGGCGCAGCATCTGGTCAATAACGGCGTTGCGCAAGGGGCGAATCAGGCAGACGAAACCCACCGCATCAGTAATAAAGCCCGGTGTGAGCAGTAGTGCGCCGCCAATTGCCAGCATCAGGCCCTCGAGTATCTCTCTGGCGGGCACCTCACCGTGATCCAGGCGCTGGCGCGCACGCAATAACGTAGACACGCCCTGCTGGCGCAGCAATGTGGCGCCGATTAACGCGGTTAGCAATACACACGCGATCGTAGGCAGGGCACCGATCAGCCCCCCAACCTCGATAAGCAGCCACATTTCCAAGATGGGGGCGATGACAAAAATACTAAATAGGACTCTCATAGTTATGCTGACCTGATGAATCAAAAATGGTGCCGTCATTAGCCCCAAGGAAAGAAAAAAACCAAAGCGCCTAGTGCCCGCCTTGCTGACAACTTATTATGTCAGCAACGCCACTGCGACCTCTACCACCTTCGAGACCTCAGCCCTATGCACCTCGCTCGCGCCGCCTTATTACTGCTGCTAACACCATATATTTCAAAAAGTTACGCTGCACCGTCGAGTGCGCCAACACCAGCGATGGATATGGAAGAATGCCTATCGCTGGCCGCTCAGAGCGCCTCCGACGAGATCACGCTCGGCCAGCTGCGCGAACAGTGCCAACAGCGCCTTCAAGGCCCCGATGCTGCCGAAGAGCATATTCGCAAACAAACCAAGGGCGTTGTCGAAGAGCGTGTTGCACTAGAGCGCTTCACCGATGACAATCCCTTTGTACTCACCCCCCACCGCGCCAATTACTTGCTTCCCCTGTCCTGGCGCGACGACACCGCAGAGTACAGCTCGTCGCTGCCGATCAAAGAGGAAAACGTTGATAGCACTGAGGTCGAATTTCAGCTCAGTGTAAAAGTACACATCGCCAAGGGAATCCTCGGGGGCGGCATTCTCAGCGGCGCCTATACCAACCGCTCCTTCTGGCAGGCCTACAACAAGGAGTTTTCCGCACCGTTTCGCGAGACCAACCACGAGCCCGAGCTCATTCTCAGTTACAGCAACGACTGGCAATGGAAGGGGATTCGCAATGTGGGCAACCAGCTAATATTTAACCATCAGTCCAACGGCCGCGGCGAGCCGTTGTCACGCAGCTGGAATCGCATCATGCTCAATATGGTGTTTGAGCACGACCGCTTCGCCATGACCTTTAAGCCCTGGTACCGCATCCCCGAGGCCGCCGATGATGACGATAACCGCGATATCGAATTTTATCTCGGCCACTTTGAGTGGATGGGCTTCTATCAATGGAAAGACCGCACACTCAGCGTGATGCTGCGCAACAACTTGCGCAGCGACAACCGTGGCGCAGTGGAAATCGGTTGGAGCTTTCCGATTAGTTCCAAGATCAAAGCTTATGTAAAATACTTTAATGGTTATGGCGAAAGCCTGATCGAATACAATAACTCGCTGCAGAGCGTCGGTTTTGGCGTGCTGATCAGCGATTGGCTGTAACACTCGACAGAAAACACATATAAAGGTAGATAATGATCAATGCTCAGGAAGCGCTTGCGCGTTTAAAAGAAGGCAATACCCGCTTTGTTGAAAAGCTGGCTGAAAACAAAGACTACATATCGAATAAAAAACCCGAGTTGGTTGAGGAGCAAAGCCCCTTCGCCATCATTTTGGGTTGCTCCGATGCGCGGGTTCCCGCTGAGATGGTGTTTGACCAAACTCTGGGCGATCTGTTTGTTATTCGCGTAGCCGGCAATGTTGTAGCCCCGTCGGGCATCGGCAGTGTTGAATTTGCCGCCCTCAACTTTGGCACGCCATTGGTTGTAGTGCTGGGTCACTCGCGCTGTGGCGCTGTCAAAGCCACGGTAGACGCACTGAGTGGCAACTCCAAAATCCCCACCTCCGCCCTACACTCCATTGTTAAGCGCGTGCGCCCAGCCGTGGAAACTCTGCTAGTCACCGAGTTAAAAGACAACCCAGAGGAACTGGTTAAGCAGGCGGTACGCGCCAATGTACGGACCTCGGTAGAGCACCTTTGCAGCGGCTCATCCACATTGGAACAGCTGATTAGCGAAGGGAAGCTAATGGTCGTGGGCGCGGAGTACTCGCTGGAAACCGGAAAGGTCGACTTCTTCTACGAAGACTACTGGGAGCGTATTCGCAACCTTGACGAATAAGCCTTCCGACCAAGCTCGGCGTCAGCTACTGCTGGCGCTGAGTCAGATTCCTCCTGGCCGCTTATGCAGCTACGGCGAGCTCGCCCGCCAAGCAGGACTGCCCGGCCGGGCCCGCTGGGTTGGGCGCCAGCTCAGCCAACTTCCCGACCAGAACACCCTGCCTTGGCACCGCGTTATCAATGCACAAGGCAAAATCAGTTTCCCACACAATTCCGAGGCTTATCGTCGACAGCTCTCACGGCTGATTGATGAAGGCAGCGCCTCACCCGACGGCAAAATCGCGTGGCAGCGATGCCGGTGGCCGGATCAGCACTAGCGCTCTGCCGACCACGGCGCAACCTTAACCAGCATCAACATGCCTGGGATCGCCAATGCGGCGCAGAGCAAATAGAAATTCGTCCAACCGACCACTTCAACAATGGCGCCAGTGGTGGCATTGGCAAAGGTGCGCGGCAGTGCCGCCAGCGCGGTGAACAAGGCAAACTGTGTGGCCGCATAGGCCGGTGTTGTTGCCCTGGCAATAAAGGCGGTAAAGGCGGCGGTGCCTAAACCCACCCCGAGGTACTCAAATACAATCACTAGGGTCAGCGCCAGGCGGTTCGGCCCGATTTCAGCCAATGCCGCAAAGCCAAAGATGCTCAGCAGTTGCACCACACCAAATAGCCAAAGCGCGCGATTGATGCCCAGCCGAATCATTATCACGCCGCCCACCAGGCCGCCAATAATCGCGGCCGTCAGCGAGGCCGTTTTAGCGATCGTGCCAATTTCCGTGAGGCTAAAACCGATATCCAAGTAAAAAGGCGACGACAGCGCGGTGGCCATATTGTCACCGAGCTTGTACAGAAACAGGAAGGTCAGCAGCCACAAGGCACTGCCCAGCCCGTTGCGCTGCACAAACTCCTTAAATGGCTCGACCACTGCCGCGCGCAGGGTAAGAGGCGCCGCGCTGTCATCACCGGCCTCGCTTACCCAGAAGGTCATCGCAACACCGATGAGCATGAAGCCGGCCATCACCATGAACACCGTGCTCCAGGGGAAGTAGTCCCCCATGATCACCCCGAGAGAACCCGGCACCAAACCGGCCAAGCGGTAGGCCTGCACATGTATCGCGTTGCCCAGCCCCAGCTCCTCGTCCTTCAGAAGCTCACGGCGATACGCGTCCAGCACAACATCCTGGCTGGCGCTAAAAAAAGCGACCCCCGCCGCCACGTAGGCAACCAACCCGACAGACATCGTCGGGTCAATAAAACCCAGTGCCGCCATGGACAGCATGAGAGCGATTTGCGTGATCAACATCCACCCGCGCCGGCGGCCCAAAAACGGCGGCACATAGCGATCCATCAGCGGTGCCCATACAAACTTCCAGTTATACGGGAAGCCCACCAGGGCAAATAAGCCGATCTCGGTTAGCCCCACTCCCTCGCTGCGCAGCCACGCTGGCACCAGTTGAATGAGGAAATACAACGGCAACCCCGAGGCCAACCCAGTAAGCACGCAGATAAACATCTGCTGTGTAAAAATGGCTCGATACCATGGCAGGTCGGTGACGTCCGGTGACGGCTGGGGCTGCATTATTGCCTATCCTTAATTGGGCTGCGGCCCAGAGGCCGGAGTCGGTGCAATCAATCGCGAAAATTATTGAATTGCAGGGGCTGCTCTAGATCAGCATCGCGCAACAGTGCCATTACCTGCTGGAGGTCGTCGCGTTTCTTACCGGTGACCCTCACCTGGTCACCCTGAATTTGGCTTTGCACTTTCAGCTTGCTGTCTTTGATCAGCTTGACGATCTTGCGGCACAGATCCGACTCCAAACCATTTTTCATGGTCACCCTTTGCCGCACTTGCTTGCCGTAGCCTTCCATGTCGCCCAGTTCCATCGCCTTCGGGTCGATCTTGTTCTTTATCAGGGTGCTGCGCAGTATGTCTTCCATCTGAGTCAGCTGAAACTCCGCCTCCGCCAACACCGTGGCATTGAGCCCGTCGCGCTCGAAGCTGGCATCAACACCGCGAAAATCAAAGCGGGTATCCAACTGGCGGTTGGCCTGATCAAGGGCATTGGTAAAGGTGTGCAAATCCACTTCAGACACGATATCAAACGACGGCATTCAGGTTCTTCCTATACAAATGAACGGGCACAAGTGTAACAAGGGCTGACGCGCGCAAACAGCACCGTTGCTCCACACCGCAGCCATCACGTAAGCTGCCACCATGACTTCACACCGCTCACATTGGCACATACTTGGCGCAGGCGCGATAGGCAGCCTGTGGGCCAGCTACGCCGCTAAATATGACCTGCCAACCACATTGCTGCTACGCAGCGACGAACGGCTTTCGCAGTATAAAATGGTTGGGGGAATCCTCGCGACTCTGGCAGGGAGTGCTGAACTGCTGCCACTGGCGGCAGAGTCATGCGAACAAAACGGCCCGCCGATAGCGCGTTTACTCCTTACCACCAAAGCACCAGACAGCTTGTCAGCCGTCGCGTCTATCAGCCCTCGCTTGGCCTCGGGTGCCTGCGTGGTACTGCTTCAAAATGGCCTGGGCGTGCGCGAAGAATTGCTCAAACTTCGGCCCGACCTGCAGTGCTATCACGCCGTCACCACGGAAGGAGCGTTTCGCCCCGCTCCTTTTCAGGTCGTGCATGCGGGTCGCGGTCGCACGCTGCTTGGCGGCGGCTCAAATGATGAAACCCTGGCGAGGGAACTCAGCGTCGGGCCGCTCGTTGTTACCCCCGACCCGAACATCGAGCAAGCCCTGTGGCGCAAGCTCATTATCAACTGCGCCATCAACCCCTTAACGGCGCTGTATCGCTGCCGCAACGGCGAGCTGTTGGACAACCCTCAGGCGCTTCAGCAACTGCACGGCGTCATCGACGAGGCGCTCTGCCTGGCGCCGCATTTGCAACTGGGCGATGTCTTTGACGGCCTGCGGGAGCAAGTCGTGGAAGTCGTCGCAAATACCGCCCTCAACCGCTCATCGATGTTACAAGATATCGAGTCCGGTCGCCGCAGTGAGATCGACTACATCACGGGCTACCTCTGTCGCGTGGCAGAGCAACACGGTATTGCCATGCCAATCAACCGGCAGCTGCTAGAGCAGCTTAAGGCCCTTCCGGGCCAATAAGCCACAGGCTTCCGTACCCAGCCGCAGACCCAGGCATTTGCCACCGTGCCCATCAAGGCTCCACAGGTTCGCGGCTAAAAATACCGATAATCGGCGTTTGCTCTGCGCGCAAAATCGGCTCGATTTCCCGGTGAACGGCGTGATAGCGATAAAACGGCACGCGGGGAAAGAGGTGGTGAATGGAGTGCAGGTTTTGTCCCAGCCAGAACCATTCAAATGGCTTCATCCAACGCGGCATGATCATACTGCAGGTATTGCGGTAGCGTTCAGCGTCGCGGTAAGGCAGGTGCGGGCGATACGCAAACCAGTAGGCCGTAAAGAAGCCACCAAGGAAGTAGCCCACGATCAATAATGCAACAATCGCCGGCGTGGCCACCCACGCCACCAAGGCGATACGCCAGCTCACAGAAAACGCAATTTCACCCAAATAAATCAACCGCTCGCGGCCAGACACCTTGTGCCAGCGGGTCGCGTAAAGGAAGCGGTTTTGCAGCCAAAAAAACCGCAGGCCCGTCACCAGAAAGGCCCAACACCCGTCGCCCATTTTGTGGAGCATATAGTCCGGGTCCTTACCCTGCTGATTGGTATAGCGGTGATGGGTAAAGTGCTCCACCGTGTGCGATGCGTAAGGGATCATAATAATGGGGGCAACAACAAACCCACAGGCATCGTTCAGCCATTTCAACGATGCATGATCACCATGAATATTCGCGTGGGTGGCTTCGTGCAAAGGCGTGTAGGCCGTGTAGGTGAGCGCGGCATACACCAGCGTCGCCAGCCACCACGGCACCACACCGGCGATGAACAGTGCCAAGTTAGCAATAAAAGCACCGACAACTAACATAGTGAGTAGCACCGTTGGCCAGGCAAACTCTCCCATGTAGCGCTTGGCCACCACAATAGCCCGCCGATTAGCTGTGCTATGATTCTTTTCCACCGATTATTCTCCGAGCATTGATGACAGGCCAGCACACTACAGACAGCGTCGCTCAACCAGAAGGGCATTTCTGGCCGTCATCAGGGCATAGCAGACCACCACACATCGCGTGCCGGCTGCGGCGGCAGACGGAGCTAGCCGGGCGATGAACGCGGATATTCTTCACCCAATTACCATGGCCCAGGTCATGGTCAACTTTGCAGCCGAGCGCGGCGTTAGCCAACAATGCTGCCTGCAAAACACCGGTATTTCCGACAGCGACCTTGCCGAAACAGAAAGCCTGATTACCCGCGAGCAGGAAATGCAGGTCATCGCGAATGTGATGCATGCCCTTGGCGGCAGCCCCGCCATCGGGTTTGAACTGGGCCTGCGCTACAACATCGCCACCTTCGGCTTATGGGGCTTCACGCTTCGCACCTGCCGCAGCCTGCGAGACGCTGTGCAACATGCCATGCGCTATCTACCGCTAAGCACTGCCTACTGCCAACTGAGCCTGATCGACAACGACACGCATTTCGGCGTTGTACTCAACGGCGATACCATCCCACTTGAGCTCAGGGAATTTCTGAAACTTCGCGATTTGGCAACTGCGCTCAATTTACTGCGTGAACTCGGTTTGTCAGGCATTAGCGTGCAAGCCGTGGAGCTGGACTTAATGCAAACCGCGGAGCTTGAGAAAAGCGAGACCTTAGCTGCCTGGAACCCGCATTTCGCTGCACCGCGAACCGCCGTGTTAATCGCCCCGGAAGACGCCGACCGACCGCTTCCCACTTACGACCCGCACTTGGTGAGAATGCTGGAAGACCAGTGCCGCACGCAATTGGCACGTCGGCAGGAAACCGGAACCGCAGGACAAGTCCGTCGCCAGATCCTCTGTCAACTCGGGCTAAGCGCAACACTGGAAGACACGGCGGCAGCGCTGGCGATCTCACCGCGCAGCCTGCGTCGTCGCCTGGAAGAGGAGAACACCAGCTTCCGGCAACTGGTTGATGACGAGCGACGCTCACTCGCCGAGCAACTGCTAAAGAACTCCCTGATGACGCTGGAAGAACTCGCCGCCCAGCTCGGATACCTGGATACAGCAAGCTTCACCCGCGCCTTTCGGCGCTGGCACGGCCAGTCTCCCGGCCAGTACCGAAAAAATCAATACAAGGTCTAGCCTCTCTACCCTGACATCGCTCTTTACCTGACCGCAAAACATAAGTGGGCGCCATTCGCGACAAGCAAACTCTACGACAAGCAAACTCTACGACAACCACCTGCTAACACGCCGCATGAGGAGCAAAAAGGCGACCGCCGCAGCCCATTTAATCTGCTTTTATTCAGCAGCTTGCAAGTCAGAAGCGCTTTATTTTCGCTACAATTGGTCGCCAGGCACGCCACAATGCCTGCGGCGATCTTACTCGTATTTTTCAGGATTCATGGCAAATGACTCGTTATCGACAGGGACTTTCTGTTTTCACTCTATGCCTGCTGGCTATCCTTTCCTCAGGCTGTGCAACAAAGTACTACAAGTACTACCCCGATGAACTTGTCCATCAAACAAAGATTATTGTTGAGCACATGGACGTACAGGCGGAAAAATTTGAAATTTCAACGCGCACCGAAACACCCCAGCAAATTGTCCTGGCGTACACCATAGATCGCGAGGCGAATCTCACCGAGTCGCACATCAAGAGCATTGACTACATTCAATCCTGGGCGGCGTTTTCTGACGGCGACTACAAACATCGCGTCGCCGGCGCAAAAAAGAAGAAGCGCCTTTACCTGGAGCAAAGCCAGGCACTGACCGAGTTATTGTCACCGCTGCATAGCGCCGAAACCTCAACCACTCGCAACCGGCGTATCAGTGGCAAACCCAGCCTCATATGGGAGACGACAAAGCGCCTCGAGAGCGGAGGTAAAGTATCCGTCCCGGAACAAGGTGATGCCATACTGTGCAGCCTAGACATGTCGGCTTTGCACAGCTGCATAACATACCGTAACGGCGAAAGACTAAATCGCTATCAGAGTCATTTCTTAAAAAGGCTAGCACCCGGCGGCGAGCTCAATGAGCGCAATATCACAGATACGGTCGTAAATATCGTCAAGCAAGATGCGCTGTTTAAGCGGGTGCTCAAAAACCAGCGCAGCGTGAAGGCTCAGGTTCAACCCCGGGCTGGTAATGTACCTGACGGTATGACAATTACGGTAGATGACGGCGTAATAGAGGTGGCGACAGCCAACAAGCACCTCGGCTTTTCGAAGGCGCATTTTTTCAGTCAGCTGCCAAAGAAATACCACCACCTGATTGATGCTTGGCTCAAGGAAATTACTGTCCCGCTTAGCTTTTCCACTAATCACAGCACCGCCAGTTACCCCTTGCGCTATTTTGATGGCACGGAGCTCCACCAAGAGATCAGTCGGCTTGAAAAGCTTGGCAGCGGCTATATTCGCCTTACCGCAAACATGGACAATGTCGACGTATACATCGATGGCAAGCCCAGCGGAAAGATAAGTAAAGCCACGCCCTACGTAGGCAAGCTCACCGAGGGTCGGCACACCATACAAGTTCGGAAGGACTTCTTCGGTGCCAAGACGATTAGCGTCCAAATAGAAGCCGACGACGCCTTTGCCTATGATTTCGACATGCAACCCTCGGGCAATATGTCGGAACAATTAGGCGCAGGAAAAGTGGTGCAATCGACTGGTGTGCTCGTAATCGTGACGACCCGCAACGATATTCAGCTGGAAATAAACGGCATCTCTCGCACGCCGCCAACCAAATTACCCAATATGCCCTCTGGAAAACACAAGATGAAAGTCATCACGCCTGAGCGGGAATTTATTATCGATATACTGGTAAAGGAAAATGCTAAGTCACTGATCGACCTAGACAAGTACCTCCATTAATACCAACGGAAGCAGGGCTGGCAAACCAGCCCGCCAGCTTGCGAACCTGGCGCCCGCAGTCGAGCGTTGGCGCTGAATATTTGACAACGCCTTCGCGCCCGAATAGAGTTGCGCCGCCTGTGTTAGGTGCCCAAAGACATTAGTTTGAGGGTTAAACGGGAAGTTCGGTGAGTCGACCACTCGACAAGACCGACGCTGCCCCCGCAACGGTAATCACCTTTGGTGAGAGCCCGGAACCGGCCTAATCAGTTATCACCCGATGTAGCGGAGGGCTTCATCAGCGGTCATATACTTGTATATCACCACTATCCCTCCCTCATTGCTTCCTATTTTTAGCTTTGAGGTAAGTCATGAAAAACCGTCCACTTGCTGTGAACACTGCTCTGCTTGCAGCCTTATCCAGCCCGCTGATTACCAGCGCCGGCGAAATAGAAACCACCGTCGTTACCGCCACGCGCACTGAGCAAAGCATTGCCGAAGTACTGGCGCCAGTCACGGTATTCGAGCGCGCCGATATCGAGCGTATCGCACCGCTCGACCTGCAAGAATTGCTGTCTCGCGCCGCTGGCATCAGCTTCGTGCGCAACGGTGGCCGCGGCGCCGCCACCAGCTTGTTTGTTCGCGGCAACCAAAGTAATCATACGCTGCTGTTGGTTGACGGCGTGCGGGTAGGCTCAGCAACACTGGGCAGTCCCTCGCTCACTAACTTGCCCCCGGAGCTGATCGAGCGCGTAGAAATTGTTCGCGGGCCTCGCTCAGCCTTGTATGGTTCCGAGGCGATTGGCGGTGTCATTAACATCATCACCAAGAAGTACCACGACACCGATGGTGTGAAACCCTTTGTACAACTTAGCGCGGGCACCGAGGGTACTGTTAAAACGGTTGCTGCCGTAAACGGCGGAAACGCCGACACTCAGTTCAGCCTAAGCGGCTTGTACGAGGAGACCGACGGCGTCGACAACACCACAAGCAAGGCACTGCGCCACGGCGATGACGACGGTTTTGAGCAGCAGGCTATCAATTTCAGCGTGTCACATCGCTTTAACGCACGCGCCAAAGTTCACGCGCTGTACCAGCACAGCGATAGCGAGAGCGAATACGACACCAACTGCTACGCACCGTTTCCCAATAACTTTGCCTGCGAGCCCTACACAGACAGCACGGTTACCGTCGCGGGTTTGCGCGGTGAATTTCAGCTAAGCGACAACTGGGCACTGAAGCTTACCGCGGGCCAATCTACCGATGAAAGCCAAACGCGCTATCGCTATCGCGACCCCGCGTTGGTTGCCGCGAATCTTCGCGGCGATGTATTCGAAACCACTCGCAAGCAATTCACTGCCCAGAATGACTGGCAGCTCGGTAAACACCACGTACTCACCCTGGGTGGCGAGCATATTAATGACGAGGTCGACAGCACGCTGAGCTACGGCAAAGACGAACGCGAGAACAATGCAGGCTTTGCGCAATGGCAAGCCGACTATGGCCGCATCGACTACGCACTGGGATGGCGTCACGACAGTAATGAACAATTTGGCTCCAGCGACACCCGCAACGCCGCCGCCGGATTGGACTTACCCATGGGCATGAAATTGATCGCCTCCTACGGTGAGGGCTTCAACGCCCCCACTTTTAACGACCTCTACTACCCCGGCTACGGCAACCCCAACCTCGAGCCTGAAAGCTCAAAAAACCGGGAGCTGGAGTTGCGCGGTAAACACGCCTGGGGACAGTGGAGCGTTAACTATTTCATCAATGACGTGGATAAGCTCATTCAATACAACCCAGCCACCTTCGGGCCGGACCAAATTGAATCAGCGCGCATCGAGGGCCTGGAGCTAAGCTTAGCAACCGTAGTAAGACAGTGGCATATCGAAGCCAATGCAACGCTCTTGGATACTGAAGATAAAAATTCAGGCAAGGAGTTGCGCCGCCGCGCCGATAGCCAGGTGAACATCGATGTTGACCGCCAATGGCAGCAATGGGGAGTCAATGCCAGTGTTCGCTTGACCAGTGACCGCTACGAAAACACCAGCAATACCGACGAATTGCCGGGCTACGGCCTGGTCGATGCCGGTGTTTCCTACCAGATCAATGACAGCCTCAAGTTGCAACTGCTGGTAAAGAACCTGTTTGACAAAGACTACGTTAGCGCCAGACACTTCAGCCTCGGCAACTATGAGTCAATTGGGCGTGAAGCCCTGCTAAGCGTGACCTACGCCCCCTAAGGCGAACGCGTAGACTGCGATGGAGCTCCGTCACAATGAATGAAGAAGAGAAGCGCCACCAACAGCGCATGCAGAGGAAGAAGGCACTGATCGACGCCAAGGTCGCGAAAGCGACCGAAGAGCGCGGCGTGCTTATCGTCTTAAGCGGGCCGGGCAAGGGGAAATCCAGCTCGGGCTTTGGCACGGTGATTCGCTGTATTGGTCACGGCTACAAGGCCGCGGTGGTGCAGTTCATCAAGGGGACCTGGGATTGTGGTGAGAGAAATTTCTTGCAACAGCGCTGTCCCGAGGTGCCTTTCATTGTGATGGGCTCCGGTTTTACCTGGGAAACACAAAGCCGGGAACGCGATCGCGAAGCCGCTCAGCAAGCCTGGCAGCAAACGAAAACACTGTTGAACGATGCCTCATTACACTTAGTGCTGCTCGACGAACTGACCTACATACTGAAGTACGGATACATCGACGCCGAAGAAGTCTACGAAGCGCTGCGCAACCGCCCTCGGGAGCAGAGCGTGATTATTACTGGCCGTGGTGCGCCGCCAGCCCTCAAAGAACTGGCCGACACCGTATCGATGATCGATGATAAAAAACACGCCTTTCGCGCGGGCATTAAGGCGAGAAAAGGCGTGGAGTATTGATGCGCCGCCTGCTTGTCGTACTCAGCCTACTGCTCGCGCACATAGCCAACGCCGGCAGTGAGCGCTGCGTTGACGATGACCGCAACGTAAAGGTTTGCCTGGATGCTCCGGCTGCGCGCATTATAGCCCTGTCACCCGGTGCGACGGAGCTGCTCTATGCCGCAGGCGCGGGCGATAAATTAATCGCTGCCGTCAGCTTTAGTGACTACCCTGATGAAGCGAAAGCCCTGCCGAGAGTGGGCAGCTACAACCGTTTTGATCTTGAGGCGATTCTCAGCTTAACACCAGATCTACTAATCGGCTGGCACAGTGGCAACCCGACAGAGCAACTGGCGCAACTCGAAGCACTGGGGCTTAAGGTGTATTACAGCGAGCTGCGCGGCTTTGACGATGTTAGTCGCACCCTGCGCCGTTTTGGCGAGCTGGCCGGCAGCGAGCCCGCAGCAAATGCCGCCGCCGAGCATTTTGACCAAGGCATATCCGCCTTACGCAAGCAGTACCAGAACGCTGAGAGCGTTCGCGTTTTTCAGCAAATTTGGGTTAACCCCTTAATGACGGTTAACGACCAACACCTAATTAGCGAAGCGACACGCCTGTGCGGCGGCATAAACGTCTTTGGCAACCTGCCGCGCTTGGCTGCTCGCATCGACCACGAGGCCGTGTTAGCCGCCAACCCCGAAGCCATTATCGCCGGCGGCATGGGAGAAGAAAATCGCAGCTGGCTGGACGACTGGCGCCCCTACTCAGGCCTGCTGGCCGTGCAGAGAGATAATCTGTTCTTTATTCCACCCTCTACTCTGCAACGGCCAACACCAAGACTCCTCAGCGGCACCCGAATGCTGTGCCAGCACCTGGACACCGCACGTGGCCGCCGCTAGCTATCACACCCCGCGCCTGCTACCCGCACTCGCCCTACTCAGCCTCGGCGCGCTGTTGGCCGTTGCGCTTAGTGTAAGCACTGGGAGTGTCGCCATTAGCACCGCGGAGCTGTGGGCGGTACTGCAAGGAGAGGGAGAACCCCTACACCACACCCTGATATTCGACCTGCGATTACCGCGCAGCCTTGCCGCGTTTGCCACCGGCGGGCTACTGGCCGTGGCGGGCGCACTTATGCAAGTGCTGCTGCGCAACCCGCTGGCGGACCCCTATGTGCTCGGCCTTTCCGGAGGCGCGGCGGTGGGCGCCCTTAGCGCCATGCTGCTTGGTCTGGGCAGTGCGGCGGTTTCAGGCTCGGCATTCATCGGCGCCATTGTATCGGCGATCACGGTATTCGGCTTAGCCCACGGCACCGGCAGCTGGACACCCACACGCTTACTGCTTACCGGTGTGGTTATTGCGGCGGGATGGGGAGCCGTGGTCACCTTTATGCTTGCCATTGCCCCCACCGAAAGCCTGCCCGGCATGCTGTTCTGGCTGATGGGGGATCTCGCCTATGCTCGCAGCCCGTGGCCAGCACTGACGACTCTACTCGCTCTGTCTCTGCTTCTGCTGCCACTCGGGCGCAGCCTCAATGCAATGGCCCGCGGCCCGCTGCAAGCAGCGGCGCTGGGCGTTGCCGTTAAGCCCATGGAGTGGAGTATTTATATTGCCGCCAGCCTACTCACCGCTTTGGCGGTCACCACCGCCGGCAGCATCGGCTTTGTTGGCTTGGTCGTGCCACATATGCTGCGGCTGATATTGGGGAATGACCAGCGGCTGATTCTCCCCGCCTGCGCCTTGGCAGGCGGTGCACTGCTCACCTTGGCAGATACGCTGGCCAGAACCATCATCGCACCGGAGCAATTGCCCGTTGGCGTTATCACCGCCCTGCTCGGCGTTCCCACCTTCTTGCTACTGTTATACCGGAGCCGATAGTGAGCGAGGTCTTGTTACAAGCCGCCCAGCTTTGCATTGATGTGCCGGGTCGCAGCGATGGCAGCGAGCTTAACTTTGCGATTCAGCGCGGCGAAGTTTGGGGCGTTCTCGGTCCCAACGGCGCGGGTAAAACCACCCTACTCCATACCCTGGCCGGGCTGCGCAAACCTCGTAAAGGTACGGTATATCTCGCAGGTTCGGCCATTCAACGGCTGCGCCGGCGGCAAATCGCCCAGCAAATGGCGGTTGTCTTTCAGGAGCGCTCGGACAGCTTCCCGGCAACGGTGATGGAATCGGTGATGATCGGCCGCCACCCCTTCTTAAGCGCCTGGGATATGGAGTCTGCCGAGGACCTTGAGATCGCTCGCGCCGCACTCGCGCGAATGGAGTTAAGTGGCATGGAGCAGCGCCTGGTGAGCAGCCTTTCCGGCGGCGAAAAACAGCGCCTGGCCATTGCCACCGCCATGACTCAGCAAGCGGATATTTGGCTGGCCGACGAGCCCGGCAATCACTTGGATCTTCACCACCAAGTCGCCGTTATGTCGATGATGCGCGAACAGGCCGCACAAGGAAATGCCGTTCTGCTTTGCCTGCACGACATCAACCTGGCAGCGCGTTACTGCGATCA
Source organism: Spongiibacter sp. UBA1325 (assembly GCF_002306875.1). NCBI lineage: Bacteria > Pseudomonadati > Pseudomonadota > Gammaproteobacteria > Cellvibrionales > Spongiibacteraceae > Spongiibacter > Spongiibacter sp. UBA1325. The sequence continues at coordinate 99,417 of NZ_DBTD01000001.1, read as the reverse complement.
GCTACTTCTGCTCTACCCCGACGGCAATGCCTGCTGGGGAGACGCCTCGATCATGCTGCAAGCCCCCGCCCTGGAAAAACTGTATCGGCAACCGCTTACCGTACTCGAAGACCAAGGCCAGCGCGTTTTTATTCCCCGCAATCAGCGACATACCGGCAATGAAAACTGACTTTAGCCGCGACGATATCGACGCCATCTATCGCGTGATTGCCGCGCGGCGGGATATGCGTCATTTCTGTGGTGGCGAGATTGACGACACCACACTGACACGCCTGCTTAGCGCCGCACACCAAGCGCCCAGCGTCGGCTACATGCAACCCTGGCGATTTATCCGCATCCGCAAGCCCCGGCTCCGGGAACAACTCTATGACCTGGTGCAGCAGGAGATCACTGCCTCAGCCGAGGCACTGGAAGAACGCGGTAGTGAGTTTTTACAGCTAAAGGTAGAAGGTATACGCGAGTGCGCCGAACTCATTGTGGTGGCACTGTGCGACCAGCGAGAGCGCTACCTGTTCGGCCGCCGCACGCTGCCGGAAATGGACCTGGCGTCCGCCGCCTGCGCCATACAAAATCTTTGGCTGGCTGCACGCGCCGAAAACTTAGGGATGGGCTGGGTATCGCTATTTGAGCCAGAACCCTTGAAGGCACTGCTAAAAATGCCGGACGGTAGCCACCCCATTGCCCTGCTGTGTCTGGGACCCGTAGAGGAATTTTACGACCGCCCAATGCTGGAGACGGCGCAGTGGGATCAACGCCGCCCCCTCCACACACTCATTATGGAGGATGGCTGGCAAATCGAGAACGAGGCAGACGATGACTAATACGCTAATGGTTCAGGGCACCACCTCCGATGCCGGCAAAAGCGTTCTCGTCGCCGCACTGTGTCGCGCCCTGCATCGCCGCGGCTTACATGTCGCGCCGTTCAAGCCACAGAATATGGCGCTTAACAGCGCCGTCACCCCCGATGGCAAGGAAATCGGCCGCGCCCAGGCCGTGCAGGCGCGGGCTTGCGGACTAGCCCCCCACAGCGATATGAACCCGGTTCTGCTTAAACCCAATAGTGACACCGGCGCACAAGTGATAATTCATGGGCAGGCCCTGCGCAATATGGAGGCGCAGGACTACCACGGCTATAAAGCGACTGCGCGAAAGGCGGTATTGGCGTCCCACCAGCGCCTTTCTCAACAATACGACTGGGTTGTGGTGGAGGGCGCCGGCAGCCCCGCTGAAATCAATCTTCGCGCGAACGATATTGCCAACATGGGGTTTGCAGAAGCGGTTGACTGCCCGGTGATACTGATTGCGGATATCGATCGCGGTGGCGTTTTCGCGCATTTGGTGGGCACGCTGGAGTTGTTGTCAGCAAGCGAACAAGCGCGGGTTGTTGGGTTCGTCATCAACCGTTTTCGCGGCGATATTGCCCTGCTGCAATCCGGATTGGACTGGTTGGAAGCGCGCACCGGCAAGCCCGTATTAGGTGTACTGCCCTATTTGCACGACCTGCACCTGGAAGCCGAGGATGCCATTGATACCCAGCAAATTCGCGAGGATATCAGTTTGCGGGTGGCGGTACCGGTATTGCCCCGCACCAGTAATCACACCGACTTCGACGCCCTTCGCCTGCACCCCAATGTTGACCTTTGCTTCGTACGCAAAGGCGAGGTACTGCCGCCTTGCGATTTGCTCATCCTGCCCGGCAGCAAAAGCGTGCGCGCTGACTTACAACAGCTGCGCGACAATGGCTGGGCCGATCAGCTCAAACGTCATTTGCGTTACGGTGGCAAAGTGTTGGGGATTTGCGGCGGCTTTCAAATGCTGGGCCGTGAACTGCACGATCCGCTTGGTATTGAAGGCCCAGCCGGTAGCAGTGAGGGCTTAGGCCTTCTTGATATCACCACCACACTGGCCAGCGAGAAAACCCTGCGCCAAGTCAGCGGGCACTGCCATCTAAACGGTAAAACGACCTCAATCCGCGGTTATGAAATTCACGCCGGGGTCAGTGAGGGCGCCGGCCTCGAGCGCCATTTTGCCGATTTGGGAAGCCACCTTGACGGCGCCATTAGCGAAGACGGGCAAGTACTGGGCAGCTATATCCACGGTTTGTTCGACGATGACCACGCTCGGCAACAGCTGCTCACCTGGGCTGGTGCCACCGAGCAGGCTGCCTACAATTACGACGCGGTCATAGAAACGAATCTAGACCGCATTGCCGACAGCGTGGAGCAGCACATCGATCTCGATAAACTGCTCCATGCCTGCTCACTAGAATTCAGACAGCCCCGCTAAGGCATCAAACAGCGGCCGCAACAGCAGCTGATCCAGGGCGCCGATCAGCGGATCCAACTGAGACAGCAGCAAGTTATCAATATGGAAACCCAATTCTCGGGTGACGGCCAGCAAAGCGCTGCTCAGGAAGGCCGGCCCCAAACCGATGGCCTGAGTCACTTCAGCCGGCGCAAACTGCTCAATGGGGATCACACCCACAAGAATATTATTCAACAGATCTTCCACGGTAGAAGACAGCACTTGCCCCAGCTCGCTAACGCTGACATTGCCGATGGCATCGATGCTGCGGCCCACGTCCAGCAATAGCTCAGACAGCAAGGCAAAGCTGCCACCCACCACTGGGACGATACCGGCTTCTTCTTCAATGGCATCGACTATGCCCTGAATATTGCCAGCCAGGCCCCGCAGCGGGTCAGTCAAACTGCGCAGGTCCGCCGCCTGCTGCTCACCACCTTGGTTGTTGGCGGCTTTGAAAGCATCCAGTGCTGGCGCTAACTGGTCAAACGGCGCGGGTAAATCATCGCGGTCGGCAATGGCTTGCAACTGCTGCAAAGAGTACAGCAATGCCTGCGACGCCCTGGCAGAACCCGCCAGTATCAATTCCGGATTTTGCTCAGTCGCAGCGGCTTGGGCGCCACTTGCCAGCGCGTCCACGACTTCAATCAAGCCTTCCGTCGCAGCGCCCAGCGAGGCGATGACTGCCGCCAAATTCTCTTCTGGTACGGCTGCAGCCAAACCATTAAAACCAGCGCGCAATTGCTCCTGCACAGGGTCGAGGTTGCCCTGCTCCGACGACACATCAAAGCTCGAATCGCCCTGCAGGGGGTTGCTAAAGGCATCGCTTGCCGCCAGTCCCTGTGAGGGCTGTTGCGGTGTTTGACGGCCATAAGCCGGCTGGGGGTCAGAGAGCGACCCCAATCCTAAAGCAGGGTCATTGGGATCAACCTCATAGGCCTCGCCACGCAGGCGGTCGCCTTTGATTTCTACCCAGAAAAACCCGTAGCTGTCGCCGCGCTCGTAGAACACGGGGTTTTCGTCGCGCCGCACCAGGCTGCGGGTTTTACTTCCCGCGCCAGATAGAATGAACTCCGTCTTTCCACACGATGGCGTCGGCATTAGCCACTGCAGGTCGTGGTCGTGGCCCGCAAAGAAAAAGTCGGCACGGTCACACATGGTTTCTTCTAAGAAGGCCTTGTAGCGCTCGCCCGCGAGAACCGGCAGTAAGAAGCCGGGGACGCCGTCATAGTTACCGGCGTTGCCGTGGCTGCCATTGGAAACATAGGGGTGGTGAGCAAACACCATTTTCCATTTGGCCTGACTGGCATCGATTGACGCTTTCAACCAACGCGCCTGCGCCAGACCATAACTGTTGTAGGCGTAGTTTTCATCGCTATCGGGGAAACCGCCAGCCACCTGGCTGGAGTCAATGGCGAAGAACTCCACCAAGGGCTGGCCATTTTCCTGCTGCCCCTGAGTAAAACGGTAGTAGCGATCAGGCATCTTCCAGCGGTCACTGGCGCGGGGCGCATCGGGGTGTTCGCTGTCGCGATAATGGTAATCAACCTGGAAATCACCGTTGGCATTTCCCGCACCATCGCCACCGAAAAATTCGGTGTTGTCGTGGTTACCCAAAACAAAATAGAACGGCAGATCAACGGGGGCAAAAGGCTGTTCAAACTTTTCTTCGAACTGGCTATCCATCACCGAGCTCACCCCGGACTCATAGATATTATCGCCCAATCCAAGGACAAGGTCGCACCCGCGAGCCGCGCAGACTTTTTCAATCGCCTGCCCGACTGCATAAGCACCATCGCTGCCGCTGCCGCTGTCACCCAGCAAAATAAAGCGCAGGGTGTCGACGTTGCCATCAACGGGCTGCTCAACGCCGTTATCTACACCAGGCGTTGAACCGCTGTTACTGCTTGACGAGGAACCACCGCAGGCACTCACGGCCACCGCTGCGCCAAATACCAGAGCGCGACCCAGTGCGTTGTACAAATGAGACATTTATCTACTTCCTTTTAGGTTACAGCGGCTTAGCTACGCGGACGGCTCACTGGGGTGTCTTCGACTAAGCGGCTGCTGCCGGCATTCACAGACAGTGTTTTAACCTTGTCCATTTCCACCCCGGACTGGTCAGCACGACTGATATCGGCGGCGTAGTAATACTCCGCCTGTGTGCGTTCGCGAGTGACGTCCATCAAGATGAAACCCTTGTTTTTCAGGTCGGTATATTTCATGTGCGGGTTCGCCACGGGCAGCACTGCCGATACCAACTCGGCGGCGCCGTCTGGGAAGCCGGGCGAGGTAATACTGCTGGTCACGAACTCGACGGCCAACGGCTCATCCAATACACCGCTGGTCAAGATCGCACTGCTTTTATACACCTCGTTCGCCCAGCTGGTGTGGATATCACCGGTTAGAATTACAGTGTTTTGAATACCTTGCTCGTCGATGAAATCGAGTATCTCTTCGCGCTCGGTGGGGTAGCCGTCCCATTGGTCCATATTGACGGCAATGAGTGGGCTGAAGTCGTTAGTGGGGACACCTGGCAGCAGACGTTGCAGCTCGAGGATCTGCAGCTGCGCAAACATGACTTGCTGACCGACGAATTTCCATATCCCTTGCGACACCGCCAACTGATTTTTAAACCAGTCTTTTTGCGTTTGCCCCAGTAGGTCACGTTGCTCAATGCGCGCCGGATCAACCGGGTTATCGAGCTGCTTTTCCCGACCTTCCAAACGGGTATCGAGCATGACAAAGTCAGCCAGATCGCCAAAGCGGAAGGCGCGGTAGATGCTGTCCTGACTTGCGGTCGGCGGACGGATCGGCAGCCATTCAAAATAGGCCTGAATCGCTAAGCGTTTACGCTCAAACCAATCGCCTTCGCCCTCGTTGTGATTGTTCGCGCCATCTTTGTAAGAATTGTCGGTGGTTTCATGGTCGTCCCACACCGTAACAAAGGAGTGGGTGGCGTGAGTGGCCTGAAGATCGACGTCGCGGCGGTATAACGCATAGCGGCGCCGGTAATCGTCCAGGCTGACAATTTCATGGGCCGGATCGAGCAGACGCTCTGGATGGTCGCCGTACTCATCTTGGCCATATTCGTAGATGTAGTCGCCCAGGTGCATAACAAAGTCGAGGTCGGCGCGGTTTGCCATCATGCGGTATACCGAAAAGTAACCGTGGGGATAGCTGCTACACGAGCACACGGCAAAGCGCAGGCGGTCAGTGTATTGACCTGGCAGGGGTAAGGTTCGCGCGCGGCCAACCGGTGAGCTGCTGTCGGCACCTTTAAACCGGTACCAGTAGCGTCGGTCAGCCAGTAGGCCGGCAGCGTCAAACTTTACTGTGTAGTCGCGATTGGCATTACTGCTCAGGGTTTCTGAAAGCACAATGCGCTCGAAGCTCGGATCTTCGGCGATTTCACACAACACCGTAATATCGCCGGTGTGGCCAAGCGCTGGCGTTGCTCGCGTCCATAAAATTACGCGGTCGTCCAAAGGGTCACCACTGGCAACACCGTGTTCAAATCGCAGCCCCGCACTTGGCGTTACGCCACCACCGGTACCACCGCCACCGCCGCTGTTATTGCTACCGCCTCCGCAGGCTGTCAGTATAGGTATGCCAATGCTGGCAGTAGTAAGCGCTTTGATAAATAGTCGGCGATCCATAGTGTACTCGTTGTCATCAAACAGGGCGTGAAGCATGCAAATCTCGCACGCAGAGGAGCCTACTGCCCAAAGATGACAGTTATGTTTCTAACGAGCTACCTATTTATGTGTATTTTTCCCTTTGCAATACGCCGCATTTTCGCAGTGTTCGCCGCAGCGATAGTGCTGGCTGCCTGCAGCCAGAAGCCCATCGCATTTACCGACTACACCGTGCAAGAACTGTTAAAGAAAAACATCGCCGAATTGGCTGAGCCCGCATTTTTCGAGTTGGAGAGTGTCGAGGTATTGAACAAAAATGACGGCGGCGAGTCCGCTAGCGCTGACGTCTATGTGACGCTGCGCTTCCCTGAAGACTTCGACACTGTGGTCGGCATGCGAAAGCTCGCGCCTTTCAATATGGAATACAAACAGTACAAAAGCAGCTTTGGTAGTTTCAAAGCCGGGGAAACCCAGCGCCATCACGCCCGTTACCAATTTGTGCGCCGGGACGGCAAATGGTTTATTACAGGCAGTAAGGCGCTATCTGCTCCGAAAATCGAACGCCCGTAATCACGCCACTGAAGGCCTAGCCGTGGCTATGCAACTGCACCCACGGCTCCCGACCATCTTGGTGATAAATATGAAAGCGGCTAAAGCCGGCGTAGGGCACCGATAGCCGCGTCATTGCGCCCATTGGCATACCCAACCAATGGCATATCATCACGCGGATAACCGCGCCGTGCACCACCAGCAACACCGACTGCCCACTGTGCTGCTGGGCAATGGCATCCAGTGCTCCTGTCACCCGCGCGCAAAAGTCACTCATCGCCTCGCCATTGGGCGGGCTAGCCGAATCCGGTGACTGCCAAAACTTGCGCCACACCTCTGGGTCTCGCTGTTGGGCTTCACTGTGCGGCAGCCCCTCCCAGTCGCCAAAATGGATCTCGCGCAAGTTCTCTTCCACCGATAGAGCGATGCCGCGTTTGCTAGAAAGTTCTTCAGCAAAACGCGCACAGCGTTGCAACGGCGAGGTGACAATATGATCCCAGTGAGGCTCGTCCACGCTGGCGACTTTGTCACGCATTTGCGACCAGCCGGTTTCGCTCAAGGCAACATCGGTACTGCCGCGAAATATCTCGCCGCCCTCGCAGGCGCCGTGACGCAGCAGGTCAATACGGCTGCTTGTTACCGTCACGCGTCGCCACCTCGGCTCACTCCGGCTTGCTCAAAGCTAGCCATATCGTTGTGCAGTCGACAGGCCGCACGCAAAATTGGCAGAGCCAGTGCGGCACCGCTGCCCTCGCCCAAGCGCATATCCAGCTCTAACAGCGGCTGCGCGTCCATTTTCGCTAACAGCCGCTTGTGGCCGGGCTCAGCCGAGCAGTGAGAAAAGAACAACCAAGGTCGAATAGTGGGGTTCACCTTCACGGCAGAAATTGCTGCCGCCGTGCAAATATAGCCATCAACCAAAACAACGATGCCTTTCTGCGCGGCACGAATATATGCACCCACCAAGGCGTTAATTTCTAATCCACCGATACGCCGCAAGGTTTCGACACCGTCTTTCATATGCGGCAAGTGCCGCGACATTGCCCGCGTGACCACCGCCGCTTTTTTGGCTAAGCCCTGCTCACTAATACCGGTGCCGCGCCCCACCATTGCCGTTGCCGACAGCCGCGTGTGCGCCACCGCAAGTGCCGCAGCAGAGGTACTGTTGGCAATGCCCATCTCACCGCCGAGAAAGATATCAATATCCCCCGCCTCATCAATAATATCCCGGCCCACGGCAAAGGCCTCCAAGCACTGCTCGCGATCCATCGCTTCGGTGACGCACATATTTTGTGTTCCGGCAGCCACGCGCCGATCGACTACATTGGGCAGGTCTTCAATCGCGTAAACCGTTCCGGTGTTCACCACTTTAAATGACGCACCGACGCTGTCGGCTAATACACTGATTGCCGCGCCGCCGCTGGCGAAATTACGCACCATCTCGGCGGTTACCGTTTGGGGATACGCCGACACGCCCTCGGCAGCGACGCCGTGATCAGCGGCAAAAACTGCAATAAATGCCCGATCAAGCTTGGGGGTCAGCGTGCGCTGAACCGCCGACAGTTGCACGGCAACATCTTCTAGTCGCCCCAGAGCGCCACGCGGCTTGGTCAAATTGTCTTGATGCTGCTGCGCAGCGGCGCGCATTTCCTCGTCCGGCTCTGGCGCCGCCTCTAAATACCACTCAGTCACGGTTATTTCCCTTTTAACACTTGTTCCAAGCCTGCTGTAACAAATACCACCCGGTCGGCGACAGCGGCGATGTCCTGATGTAGGCGGCCCGCTTCGTCTACAAAGCGGCGAGTCAGCGCTCCAGTGGGGACAACGCCTTGACCAACTTCATTGCTGACCAGTATCACCTGCCCTGGATTACGCTGGATACACTGCAGAAACCCGGCTCTTACACCCTGCCATTGCTGTTCGTCATCTTTAATGAGCCAGTTGCTCAACCACAGCGTTAAACAGTCTACCAAGATGCACCGGTTTTCAGCGGCGTGTTCGGCGATGGCTTGGCAAAGCTGCTCAGGCGCCTCAACGGTGTGCCAACCGCAGCCTGCACGCTGCTGCCGATGATGGGCAATACGTGCAGCCATTTCAGCATCCCCTGCGGTTGCTGTGGCGATGTAGATCAAATCCCGGCCACTGTCGCAGGCGCGCTGTTCCGCCAAGCGGCTTTTGCCAGACCGCGCACCACCTAAATATAATTCCAGCACCCTGACTCCTATTATCGTTTTTATGGGCACTCGGCTGCCCAGTTTCTGTAAGTCACGTATACTTACGCCGGCAGCGAAATTCCGCACCGGCACGTCATTCTACAAGACAGCAGTCAGCAGAGGGAAATATGGGACACCGTTTATCCAAGATTTATACCCGCACCGGAGACGACGGGACAACGGGCTTGGGCGACGGCTCGCGGATTGACAAAGATCACGCCAGAATGGAGGCGATAGGCACAGTAGATGAACTCAATTCACAAGTGGGCGTACTGATTGCCGAACTCCCCGAACAAGACGACTACGCTCGCCTACTGGCACGCATTCAGCACGACCTTTTCGACCTTGGCGGTGAACTCGCTGTACCGGGCTACACCCTGGTTAGTGCAGAGCGCATCGGCGAACTTGAAGAGAGCCTGGACACGCTCAACGACGACCTGCCGCCACTGAAGAACTTTATCTTACCCGGCGGCAATAAACCGGCCGCTGCCTGCCATCTTGCCCGAGCCATTTGCCGTCGCGCGGAGCGCAGCCTTGTTGCCCTGCACCGCGAGACAGCCATCAACGACACTAGCAGGCAGTACCTCAATCGCCTCTCTGACTTTTTATTTGTGATGGCGCGATTACTTGCGCGCCGCAATGGCGACAATGAAGTACTTTGGCAACCCGCCGATAAACGCTAACTCACCACAGCCAGGCCGCACCGCGCACACCGCTGCTATCACCGTAGCGCGCGGGCAATAATTGCGTGCGGCATTGGTCACTGAATACCCACTTGCCCCATAATTCAGGCACCTTGGTATAGAGTAGTGGAATATTAGAAAGGCCACCGCCTAACACAATCGCTTCTGGGTCGACCGTATTGATGACTGATGCCAGGGCTCTGGCCAGCTTTTCGCAGTAATCGTCAAGCTGCGCACGGGCGCGCTCGCTACCGGCTTCGGCGTCAGCCACAATGCCTTGTACGTTCTCAGCACACCCCTGATTCCGCTGGTAACTCTGCATCAGACCTGCGCCGCTGAGGTAGGTTTCTATGCAGTCGCGGCGACCGCAATAACACTGACGCCCCTCGTCAGCGCCTGGCATAAGGTTATGCCCCCACTCTCCCCCGATGGCATTTGCGCCCACGTGAAGCTGCTTAGAAAACACTAAGCCACCGCCAACGCCGGTCCCAATAATGACACCAAAGACACTGCTCGCATTCTGCCCCGCGCCGTCAACCGCCTCAGACAAGGCGAAACAGTTCGCATCGTTGGCTAGGCGCAGCGGGCGCTGCATCAACGCTTCTAAATCCCGCTGTAGCGCTTGCCCGTTCAAACAGGTGGTATTGCAATTTTTCATCCGGCCATCAACCGCCGAGGCGGCGCCCGGCGTGCCAATACCAATACTGCCGGTCTGGCCGAGCGCCGCTTCAACGCGCTCAACAAGATCGGCAATAGCGCGGAGAATGGCGGCGTAATTATCGCGAGGAGTCGGCGTGCGTTGCCGGTACAGAATGTCGCCGCCGTCGTCCATGGCGACGGCCTCAATTTTGGTGCCGCCGAGATCAATGCCAATACGCATGCCTAGGGCCTGTTAACACTCATTGTTTTAGCAAGACTTAGAACAACTGCATTAACGCCATCACAGCAATCCAACACAGTAGGCTGCGAGAAAGTAACTGCTGCACTTTTTGCAACTCTTGCGCTGCCTGCTGAACGAATTGATCCCCATCGAGCTCAGCGTTCACCGCTGATGCCATAGAACAGCTTCCCAGCTCATCCAGGTAAGCGTCGCTGGGCAGGTCCCCCAGCACCATAGCCCGCCATTTCCCAAAGCACCCCTCGAAATCGCCAATCAGTGCAAAGGCAAAGCCGAGCAGGCGAGCGGGCAACCACTCCAGGTAGTAGAGTATGTTTTTACTTAAATCCCGCTCTTGCTGACTGGCAAGGGCATCTTGCGCGGTCATGAACACCAAACGGTAGAGCAATGCCGCTGCCGGTCCCAAGGCAAAAAACCAAAACACCACCGCAAACCAGCGCTCAAACCCCTGATAGAACACGGCCTTGCGCACGGCGTTGTGCATTTGCAGGGCATTGTCCGCACCGCTGTCACAGAGCTCCTCACTAAAGTGCTGACCATAGAGGAAGGCCCCTTCTAAATCTCCGCGCTGCCAGCTGTTTAGGTAGAGGCGCAGCTGTATTTGAAAGTCTCCCCTTCCCAGGCTGTATAGCAATACCGCCACGCTAATTAAGAACAGCGGTAAGCCAAAAACGAGCGGAGCAATCAACCACAACAGCAGCGCCAGTAATAACACCGGCACTAATACAAACAGCCCCAAACGAAGAGCGGGACTGGCAAATCCTTTCAGCAGCTGACGGTATTGCACCACCCAACTATCGCGCTGGAACAGTTCCGCGCTACCCCAGAACTGTACCGCACCCCAAGCGATCAAAATCGCGAAAAATTCCATAGTTAATTTCCACTCATTACCGCTACAGGAAGGCGTTAAGCTAACAAGGCGCGCAATTTGTCCCAGTTAAAGGCCGGCCCCGGATCGGTTTTTCTTCCGGGCGCAACATCACAGTGCCCAACGATACGCTCTAGATTAATTTTTGGAAACCGCTGACGCAAGGCGCGCGTGACTGCCGCCAGCTCATGGTACTGCCGCTCGGTATAGGGGCGGTGGTCTTCACCCTCCAGCTCAATGCCAATACTAAAGTCGTTGCAGTTGTCCCGGCCACAAAATTGCGACACCCCCGCATGCCAGGCGCGATCTAGCAGGGAGACAAACTGGAAGCACTCGCCTTCTCGGTCAATGAATAAGTGCGCCGAGACCTTCAACTCCTGAATATCGGCCAGCGCCGGATCCTGACTGCAGTCCAAGGTATTACAAAAAAACTGCGGCACGCAGCCCGTGCCAAACTGCCCGGGTGGCAGGCTGATATTGTGGATGAGCAGAAGGTCAATCTCCTCCCCTTCGGGGCGAGCATTGAAGTTTTCGGAGGGGGTTTTGCGGGCGTGTTCAAACCACCCATTTTTATCAATCGTGTACATCTGCACTCCCGCGTTTCTGCGGGAAAGTGTAACAGGCCATGAGAAATTTAGTGAGGCCGGACAAGCCCAGCCGCGCAGTACTTAAGGCGCCTCTGATTAATTCGGTGATAACTCAGAGATGCCTTAACTTAGCGGCTTGTCGTGCATGTCGCGCAGGTTACTAATCACCGACTCCAGTGCCCGGTCAAACATTCTGTCGTCTTCGATCAGCACGATATCGCCGTCAACCACTGCTGATCGCAGGGTATCCATGTCGTATTCAGCGACTTTAATTCCAGCGCGATTGACAAAGATGTATTTACCAATGCCGTTAATCACTGCCGCCAAGCGGCAACGCAGCATTTTTCCGTCGTCTTGACGCAGGTCCACCCAGTTGCCAACGCGCAAGCTCTCAAGCGCCGCGGCGGTGCTTACCGCATCGTCAACCGGCGACTCATTTGAACTTAACGCAGGCTCAGCCGCCTCATCGGCAGTAACGTTTTCCGTTGATACCACCGCTGGCTCATCGAGCTCTGCCAAGGCGGCGTCCAAATCTTCTAATGCTTGCTCTTCATCTGCCGCGCGCGGTGCCGACGGTGCCTCATTTCGGCTTAATTTGGCTAGATGTAAACGCTCAAGCTGCTCAAACCACTTACCGGTTTCGAACGCATTTAGCGACACCCGGTTGAAACCGAGTCGAAGCGTTTCAATCAGCACCGGCAGCGCGGTAATCAGCTCATTGCGGTGCTCGGCTTCATTATTCGGGGCAACGCTCCACAAAAAACGCTCAACAAATTGCACTTCATCTTTGAAACTTGCGCTCTCGGGACCAGACTGCACATAGCTTAGGAACAGTACTTTGCTCCAGCCGTCTAACAAGACTTTGCGGGCCACCGGAGGGTAATCCGCCTCGCGGAGCCTGTCTTCCAGCAGGCCGGAGATATATGAGCGCGCTGCCTGGGCAGTTGCCCGGCCATCCTCTGCGTTGATTGTGCGCTGAGCCACCAGCTCAGCGCGACGCTGGGCCTTTTCTTGAAACTTGCCAAATTCCATCAAAACATCGACGAAAATCTGGGTATCTACACCAAAGTCGCCAAGAATGCGCATAACGACTTCTTCGAGTTTTTTATACAGCGGGTCTTTTTCAGGCGTGGAAACAGGCGACCAACCAATGCCTGCGCCAACGATCGCACTGAGCAACTTTCTGGCCGGGTGCTCTTCTCGGCTAAAGAAGCTCTTATCCAGCATCGCCATTTTTAGAATCGGGATCTGCAAGTGAGCCAACAAGCGCTTGAGAGGATCGGAAAGCCCATCGCCTTCGAGCATGTACTGGAATAAGGTACCTACGAAATGCACCGTATCCTGATCCCTCTCGAGGGAGAGCGCCGACGCATCATTTTGCGAAACCCGGCTCACTTCGCGAAGCCGGGAAACCAGCTTTTGCGAAATCTCCAGAAATGCGTGACTGTCGTTTGCCGCACCCCGGGTTTTCAGGTGGCTAAACTGCTCATCCTGCATATCTTGCAGGGCGACCATAAACGACGGCTTGGAAAGGGTCGCCGACTCATTCGCAGAGGCCTGTTGAAAGACCTCATCCATGGCATCGACCAATTGATTCACTAATTCAGCGGCCGGCCGCGAATTTCCTTCATCCACAGCCCCAGAAGACTCCGCTGCCGCCGAGGACTCATCTTCGCGCTGCCGAGGCTCAGGCCGCTCTGATTCCAAGGCGACGCCGCTTGTCTCCAACACCGGCAGCATCAAATCAAACAGCTCGCCATAGCGGGAGATGATTTGGCTGTCGAACATCTTAAACAGTATTAAACGGGCTTTGATATCGATATTCAGGTCGCGGCATGCCTCACTGAAGGCCTTGGCAATTTTTGCCGGCCCCATTGGCAACTCCGCCGCGCTGATACTTTCGCCACCAACACTGTGTTGCCAGGCAACACTCAACTGCCACAATTCTTGCAAGTGCTGGCGCTCGGCCTTCTTCGCCATGCCCTCAATAGCGACCAATTCTTCCAGAGCATCTGATTCAAGCAGCTTTAGCTTAGCTCGCCCTCTATCTGCAGCGCCGTTGACGGCGGCGTTCAGCTGATCCGTAAAATTGTCGCGAAGTTTTGTGCTAAATTTTTGCTCTATCACTTGGCGATGAACGCGAATTTCACGCATCGAGTCAAAATACAGATGCTGTTCTTTCGCACTGCTCGCTTCATCCGCAAGCTCAAAGAGCGTGTCATCAACATCGTCCAATAAGCTGGTAAGACGCTCTGCCAAGAATAACTGACATTTCTCACGCAGGGCCGCCATACTGGCAGGCAACGTAGCCGAGCTGGCGTCAGCGGCGCCGTGCGTCGGGTCTCTGCGCGTGGTTAAATCCACAACATTGTTGGGTTTATCAGTCATTTTGATTTCTGCCAGCCATCTGTCGAACTGCTTGTATTCTATTGGTACGTTGTATCTCGATATGCAGCGGCAATGCGTTGGAAACCCACCGCTCGGGACACGACCTTAGCCGTCCTTGCTTGCTTCAACCCTTCCTAGGTCACACAGTTATACCAAAGTGTCGTTGAGTCGTCAGTAGCGAATTATGCATATCTGCCCACTCAACTACACCTATACCTCCCATCTTGGTAAACTCCGCCTGCGTCGCGCATCCGCAACCTCTCACATAGACGTTTTATAGCAGCTGCCATTTCTCAGCGACCAGCGCGGGAAACTACCTAGAAGACTAGGGGCCACTGTGTTGTTGCTAGCGGATTCGCCATAAATTTTTATCAGTAAATTTGCCATTGAGGCCTATCCATGCCCCTCCCGACAGCCACTGAAAACGACGTTCAATCCGCTGTACGCGCAGCACTGAAGGAGGATATCGGCAGCGGCGACATCACCGCCATGTTAATCCCGGACACAGAAATCGCCGCTGCAAAAATTATCAGCCGAGAGGCAGCGGTCATATGCGGGCAGGCCTGGGTAGACGAAGTATTTCAACAAATTGATAACTCAGTCACAGTTACCTGGCACGTCAAAGACGGGGACCGCGTTGAACCAAATAGCGTGTTATTTGAGCTACAAGGAAAAGCCAGAAGCCTGCTGACCGGTGAGCGCAGTGCTCTCAATTTTCTGCAGCTGCTTTCTGGCACCGCCACTACTTGCCGAGACTACGCCGACATTGTGGCGCATACCCAGGTCAAACTTCTGGACACCCGCAAAACCATTCCCGGCCTGCGCACCGCGCAAAAATACGCTGTAACCTGCGGCGGCTGCCACAACCATCGCATCGGCCTTTACGACGCTTTCCTTATTAAAGAGAACCACATTGCAGCTGCCGGCAGCATCGCCAACGCTATCGCGGCTGCCCGCCAGCTGGCACCAGGCAAACCCGTGGAAGTTGAAGTAGAGTCATTGAACGAGCTGGAACAAGCCCTCGACGCCCGCGCTGACACCATCATGCTGGATAATTTCAGCCTGGACGATATGCGCAAAGGCGTGGACCTTACCGCAGGCCGCGCCAAACTAGAGGCCTCGGGGAATGTTAGCAAAGCCACACTGGCAGGCATTGCCGAAACCGGCGTTGATTACATCTCGATAGGCGCATTGACTAAGCATGCCAGGGCGGTGGATTTGTCGATGCGGCTGACATAAGAAACCCTTAGTCGATAGCACCAAGGGCACGCTTATTGTGATAATTAATGAGATTGAAACCGTGCTGCAACCACGGCTCACTCTCTGCCACCTCTGAATAGGTGCCACCCTGAAGCAGGTCGCCATCCACATTATAACAAGCCTGCATGTCAGTGAATTTCTTCAGAAAGAGCTCACCAAACTGGTGGGCGATGCATTCTTGATGCAGGCCTGCACATTCCCGCCCGTTTATCCGGCAAAGCATATTCTCAACGCGCACCACCAGCTGGCCACTTTTCATCATCAGCGCCCAGGGCCGCTCCACTTCGGTAAGCATGTTCTTTCCAACAAACTCGTCATGGGGCAAACCCAGCATTGCCAGTAGCGTCGGCGCAATATCAATTTGACTGGAAACCTGCTCAATGACCTGAGGCTCGTCCACGTCAGGATGGTATATCGCCAGCGGCATACGGAAAAATTTTTCATCCAGCACAACATTATCGCCCTGCGCCGCATCCTCCGGCGAAAACGTCCACACGCCGTGGTCAGCCGTGACGACAACAATGGTATTTTCAGCCAGAGGGGAGCGCTTAAAAGCCTCCCAAAATTTGCCAAAAGCGTAATCTTCGTAGGCCACGGCCCTTCGGTAATTGTCGTAAAGCTTATCTCCGCTCTCCACGAACTGGGCGGACTGGGATGCCTCCGGCCACTGCCAATGAAAGGGGTAGTGACTGCTGAGCGTGGTGATATGAGCAAAAAATGGCGAAGCTAGCGACTGAAGCTCATCGAGCATCAGGCCCAACATTGCCTCATCGGAAATACCCCAGCCAATTTCTTCAACCGAACGCCCCTCACTCACATCAGCAAAGAAGAGGCTGTTTTCAAAACCCACTTTAGGCAAAAACGCACGGCGGTTATAAAAGCGCGATTGATAGCCATGATAAAAGCGCGTGTCATACCCCAATTCGCGAAGCATTGACGGCAGGCAAGGTAAGTTGTTCGCTAGCTGTTCACTAATCGTCGACAGCGGCGGTTTGGCGTTGTGATCCAAAAGACCACACCAAATCGCCATCTCGCCTTTCACGGTGAAATTGGTGTTAGCGTAAAAATTCTTTGCCGAAATATTGTTGGCAGCAAAGGCGTTGAATACAGGAGTCGCCGCTATACCCTCCTTACCACCCAATGCTGCATAGTAATCCAGCTGGGAAGCACGAACAGATTCAAGCGTAATGACAATGATATTTTTGTTGTTACGCTCAACAAGTGTGGGGGCACCACGATTCGCCTGCCGAAATAAATTAAGCGCCTCAAACTCCGCGCCAACATGCTCTTGCTGACTCGACATCGACGTGAAAAAAGCATGCACGGGATGGAAGTAAGCCGGCGACAAACTGAACATCCCCACGCTTTTATAGTTCGCCACTGAACTGTGAAAGATGCCACCAGACACCAGCGCAGCGACCAAAAAAACTGCCGCGCCAACATACCGCACGCGCGGCGAGCGCGGTATAAGAGGCAAACTAAATAGCTGCGCTAGCACTAAAGGAAGTAGGCTTACGACGGCCAGGACGACGGCTTCGCGTGTGTATTCGAATTGCGAAACACTTTTCAGCGCCTCAGGCGCGTCGCCAATTAAGGCAATCGCTTCATAATTGAAGTAAGACTGAAAATATTGGAAGTACCACCAATTCGAAACGGTGAGCAAAAGAAATAATGCGACCACCGAGTAGGATACTGCACGTCTCAGCCAACCGCACTTTCCGCCCACCAGCCACAACATAGTAACGGCAATGCATAAAATAAAGATGCCGCTAATTAGCCCTAAAGGGTTTGGATTTACAGAACCAAAATACGAAAGTGTGGTAAGGATAAAAAGTGCAAGGGCTGACAACGTTGCAGAACTCCAAATAAAAAAGGCGCCCTATTGGACGCCTTTCCCAATCGCTTTAAGCAATATTAACCGCGGCATGAACCTGGCAGGTACTGAGAAGGAATTGTCGTGCCCTTGCCCGAGGCACCACAAACCCACTCGAAAACTGCATCGCCCTGATTCGCAGCCCAAGTCATCTCAGTTGAGCCATCAGTAGTCGGGCTCAATGTTAATACATCTGCGGAGCCTGCGGTGAGCTGGCTAATGCCCTGACCAGTGATAACGATGCGGCCATTCGCAGTGGTTTCGATCGACTTCACGTACTGAGAAGATGGTGAACTACTTTCACAGCCCCAGCCGTCAGCACCCGGCGCATTATTGCCAGACTGATAAACCTCCGTGATAGTTGTGCGACATGCAGACGCGGCTAGAACGATCTCTGAGACTTTAGCTCGAGTTGTGTAATCTTGATAAGCAGGCAATGCTACCGCCGCCAAAATACCGATAATCGCCACCACGATCATCAATTCGATCAGTGTAAAACCCTGTTGTACTTGCTTCATAGTCTTCTCCAGATACTTATTTATTGCGATTGACCATTATCAACCTGACACTGGTCATGCGGTTTTCATGCCAACGTGCCTTGCTTGATAAAATGCGGGCTTTAACCAAACTGCCAGCACGAGCAGTGACACTATTTGTCAGTGACTGCCAAATTTTGACGCCCAGTAAACGCAAAGCAAAGCGCGGCCGCCAGCGCCAAATAAAAGCTCGCTTTACCGTGGTAAAAGGTGCCATCCGTTAGGCCGTGTGCAGACAGTGCAACAACAATCGCCGACGCAGAAAATACCAACCCAAGCTCGCTTTGCCCCTGCGACTGAGCGGATACACAAGCAATGCTGTAAAGCAAAGTGGCGAATAGTGCAGAAAACAACAGCGTGCCAATTACCCCCCACTCAAGCAGGAACTGAACAAAAACGTTATGAGGCATGGAGGTTTTACGGGCGACCTTGTCTGGCAACAGTAGATAAGCTTGAGAGCCGAGCCCCTTTAGCCAATGCCCGTCTAGCTTTTCTAGTGAGTCCTGCCAAATTGCCAAGCGGCTTGAAGACAGGCGATTAAGGTCCTCGGCAGCAACTGAACGCGCAACGGAATTTCCCAGCCCGTTAAACCCAAACTGCGAGGACTGCTCGGCGAAAAATACCGATAGCACTATCGCCCCAGCAATCGCCGCCTTCTTAAATGGCGCCATTTTGGGCCGGAACACGAGCCCAGCAACGAACACACCTATAATTGCTGAAAGCATGGAACCGCGCCCGCCCAACCAAACGAGGCAACTACCAACCACCATCAAGCCTATAGTCGCCAGCAGTGCGCCGCGTCGCTGCCGGCTTGATATGACGAGCCCGATTGCTGCCAACACAGCCACAAGCATATTGTAACCTGCGTGCCGAGCATGACCTGCCATCGGGAAATTGCTAAACCACATCCTGTGAGTATGAATATTGAGCTCCGGACTAAAGTGCCACGTTAAAAAGGCATGCACTACAACCAGCGCATTACTGAATACAATAGCGATCAGTATCTTCTTGATCGGCAAAGGGCTTAATTGGTTGGAAACATATAACGATAGGAAGAAAAAAATATGTACCAGCGTTTCTGCATAGCGAAACTGCGCCACCGTCAGAAACTGTAAATTCAGCGGCGAGGTGTAAAAAGACACCGAAACCGACACTACCCAGGCAAGGGTAAGCACCAAAATCCAACGGTTATCGCGAATGAGCGGCAACCAAGCAACCCGCCAAGCCTGTAGCAACGCAAACGCGGCAATAAATACCAGCTGGTGGTACATCACAATTCGGGAGTTGCCCAGGTCCCAAGTGCCGGTTAGCAGGGCGACTGAGAACACCAACAGTAACAGGGTCAGTTGCAGCAAGTCTGCGGAACGCTTTAGATCAAAGCCGAAAGCCTTTAGCGAGGGCAAGGTCGCCATTATTATTGTTCTCCAATACCAGATGGGGTAAGTGTGTCGATACTTGATGGGAGGAGACTTTCCTGTTGAACTCCCTATCCAACTACCCGAGCGAGCGTGCTAGAGTACTGTATGCATTTCGATATTTCTCTATCCAATACCAAGAAAAAGAACGGCTTATGAACTCTTCCAGCACGCCCTTAACCGGTTTGGCTCGCCGACTGGTCTTCGACGGTTTAATCGACGAGGCCGGCATTCGCAGGGCGCAAGAAGCCGCGAGCAAGGAAAAGAAGAGCTTTGTCAGCCATTTGGTGGCCAGCAAGCTGGTGGATGGCATCGCCGTGGCCGAGGCAGCAGCGGATGAGTTTGGCATTCCCTTTTTGGATTTGCGGGCCTTCAATATCGACTTGGCGCCGAAAAAACTGGTAGACAGCAAGTTGATACGCAGCCACCGCATTGTGCCTTTGTGGCAGCGGGGGAAGCGCCTCTATATAGGCATGTCGGACCCCACCAATCTCCACGCCTTGGATCAGGTAAAATTTCATACCAACCTCAGCACTGAGCCCATTGTTGTTGAGGAATCCGCGCTGAACGCAGCCATCGATAGCTATATGGCCGCCCAGGAAGAGTCTCTCACCGACAGCCTGGGTGAGATGGATGATATCGACCTGGAGAACTTGGACGTTCAGGCGGTAGACGAGGACGCTGCTGCTGAAGGCGATAGCAGCGGTGCCGACGAGGCGCCCGTCGTAAAATTCGTGAACAAAGTCCTGCTAGACGCAATTCGCGGCGGCGCTTCCGATATTCACTTCGAACCCTACGAAAAGACCTACCGCGTGCGCTTTCGCACCGACGGTATTTTGCAGGAAGTCGCCCGCCCGCCGGCATCGTTGGGCTTTCGACTGGCTGCGCGCCTGAAAGTTATGTCACAAATGGATATCTCTGAGCGGCGTATCCCCCAAGATGGCCGCATAAAAATGAAGCTATCCAAAACGCGCGCTATCGACTTTCGTGTAAACACGCTGCCCACTCTGTGGGGGGAAAAGGTCGTGTTGCGGATTCTCGACCCGTCTTCCGCACAAATGGGCATCGACGCTCTGGGTTATGAGCCCGAGCAAAAGGAGATGTACCTATCGGCCCTCAACCAGCCTCAAGGTATGATTTTGGTGACGGGGCCGACAGGCTCAGGTAAGACGGTATCGCTGTATACCGGCCTGAACATTCTCAATACCCCAGAGCTCAATATCTCCACGGCAGAAGATCCGGTAGAAATTAACCTGGAAGGCATTAACCAGGTACACGTGAATACCAAGGTCGGACTGGGCTTTGCCGAGGCCCTGCGATCCTTCCTGCGTCAGGACCCCGACATTATCATGGTGGGTGAGATACGGGACCTCGAAACCGCCGAAATTGCCATTAAGGCCGCGCAGACCGGTCACTTGGTTTTATCTACCCTGCACACCAATAGCGCCCCGGAAACCTTAACCCGCCTGCTGAACATGGGTGTGCCCGCCTTCAATGTGGCAACCTCCGTCAGCTTGATTATTGCCCAGCGTCTGGCTCGCAGGCTCTGCAAGGAATGCGCAAAACCTGCAGATATCCCTAAAGAAACCCTGTTAGAGGAAGGTTTTACGGAAGAAATGCTAAGCTCAGCTATGATTATGGAGCCAGTTGGCTGTGAGCGCTGCAACAACGGTTTCAAAGGTCGCGTCGGGATATACGAAGTTGTTCGCATAACACCAGATATCTCTCGTATTATCATGGAGAACGGCAACTCATTGGAAATTGCCGACCAAGCGCAACGAGAAGGCTTTAATAATTTGCGCCAGTCTGCACTCAAGAAGTGCGCACAAGGCGTCACCAGCCTCAGTGAAGTTAACCGCGTGACCAAAGATTAAAACAAGATTCGAGAAGCATTATGGCCGCACAGAATAAAGATGCCGTTTTTGTCTGGCAGGGTACCGATAAGCAAGGCCGAAAAACCCGTGGAGAGATGGTTGCTATTTCTCCGGCGATTGCCAAGGCGCAATTGCGCAAGCAGGGCATTGCCCCCAAGGTTGTAAAGCGTAAGCCCAAGCCACTGTTCAGTAGCAAAAAGCCGATCAAACCGGCAGACATTGCCATTTTCACCCGGCAAATGGCCACCATGCTTAAAGCCGGGGTGCCGCTGGTGCAAAGCTTCGACATTGTCGCCGAGGGCGCGGGCAATCCGACAATGACCGAGCTGGTCAATGCCATTAAGAACGATGTGGCCTCCGGCGGCAGCTTTGCCGCCGCCTGCGCCAAACACCCCAAGTACTTCGATGATCTGTTTTGTAGCCTGGTCGAGTCCGGCGAGCAATCCGGTACGCTTGAACTCATGCTTGACCGTGTAGCGACCTACAAGGAAAAAACCGAGGCACTGAAAGCCAAAATCAAAAAAGCCCTCACCTACCCCATTGCGGTTATTTGTGTTGCCATCGTGGTCACCGCGATCCTGCTTATCAAGGTCGTCCCCCAGTTTGCCGCCACCTTTGAAAGCTTCGGCTCTGATCTGCCAGCATTCACCAAACTTGTGGTAGGGATGTCGGAGTGGATGCAGGCCAATTGGTATATTATGTTCGCCGCTATTGGCGTATCGGTCTATGCCTTTGGTCAGGCACGCCGGCGCTCTCAGGCTTTTTCAGACTGGGTCGACAAGGTCTCTCTTAAAATACCCGCTGTCGGCGATATTATTTACAACTCGGTCATTGCCCGCTTCTCTCGCACCCTCGCCACCACTTTCGGCGCCGGTGTGCCGCTGGTAGATGCCCTCAACTCTGTTGCCGGCGCCGCGGGCAATGCCGTATACAACAAAGCCATTATTCAAATTCGCGACGACGTGACCACGGGGCAGACGCTGTATTCTGCCATCCGCTTTACTAATCTCTTCCCCACCATGCTGCTGCAGATGGTCTCGATAGGTGAAGAGTCTGGCTCGCTGGACGAAATGCTCGATAAAGTGGCCAATCATTACGAAGAGGCCGTGGACAATGCGGTAGACTCTCTGACGGCGCTGCTAGAGCCCTTCATTATGTCGGTTCTCGGCGTGCTGGTTGGCGGTTTGATGATCGCAATGTACCTACCAATCTTCATGCTGGGTTCCGCGATTTAACCATCTCGGGCTTGTCCACTACTTCAAGCGCCGCTAGCCAACATTGCGCGGCGCAACGCTAGGTTTTATTCATGTCTACCCTGAGCTATTTACACTCCAACCCAGCGCTAAGCATGGCGCTGCTCGCCGTCTTTAGCCTATTGTTTGGCAGTTTTTTTAACGTTGTTATTTACCGTTTACCCAAAATGATGGAGGCGCGCTGGAAGCAGGAGTGTAGGCTCATTCTGGAGCAGGACGGGACGGATTCGCAGGAACACTTTACGCTGTCTTACCCCCATTCGCACTGCCCCCATTGCCACGCCCCCGTGAGAGCCTGGCAGAATATCCCTCTTGTCAGCTTCATACTTTTACGCGGTCGCTGCGCCAACTGTAAAGCGGGAATCGGCTTGCGTTATCCCGCGATAGAACTCGCAACGGCCATCCTCGCCGTCTTTGCCGCCATTCAGTTCGGCATGTCCTGGCACACAGCAGCGGTCATTGTCTTCAGCTGGCTGCTGCTGGTGATGAGCATGATAGATATCGACCACAAACTCCTGCCAGACAGCTTGACCCTGCCATTGCTCTGGCTCGGCCTGGCGTACAACGCCTTGAGTGGGACGGTGCCACTTCAGGACGCCGTTTTTGGCGCGATCTTTGGCTACTTGTCTCTGTGGTCGGTTTACTGGCTGTTTAAGCTGGCAACAGGTAAAGAGGGGATGGGTTACGGCGACTTTAAGCTACTGGCTGCCCTCGGTGCCTGGCTCGGTTGGCAGATGCTACCGGTTATCATTTTGCTGTCATCGGTAGTCGGCGCGGTGCTCGGCGGCATGCTGCTGGCGATCAAAGGTCGGGACAATGCCGGCACCATTCCCTTTGGCCCCTACCTTGCGATGGCAGGCTGGATCGCCTTATTTTGGGGCCCTGCCTTATTGAACGGCTATCTGACGTTCGCCGGGCTACCACCGCTTTGATAAACACGGAATTTCGATTGTGAGCAACTTCATTGTAGGACTCAGTGGCGGCATTGGCAGCGGTAAAACCGCCGTGTCGGACCGCTTTGCAACGCGCGGCATTACCGTCGTGGACGCAGACGTGATAGCCCGCCAGGTCGTTGAACCTGGAAGCGACGCATTAAAGGCAATTCAGCAGCATTTTGGTGATGCGATTGTGGATGCAAACGGGGAACTCCGGCGCGCGGAGTTGAGAAAACGAATATTCAGCAATGCCGAAGACAAGCAGTGGTTAGAGGCACTCCTGCACCCGCTAATTGCCACCGAGACGCTAAACCAACTTGAGCAAGCCAAAGGCGCTTACGTCATTTACGTTTCACCATTACTGGTAGAGGGCGGGCAGAAGGCGCTTTGTGACCGCCTATTAGTGATCGATGTTCCGGAGTCCGTCCAGGTTGCTCGCACAATGACGCGTGATGACAATGATCGGGCCCAAGTAGAGCGGATTATGGCCAGCCAGGCCAGTCGCCAACAACGGTTGGATGCCGCCGATGATGTGGTTGATAATAGTGGCGATATCGAACAATTGGATGTAAAAGTGGAAACACTGCACCAGCAGTACTTGGCCTATGCCGAGGAGAAAAAAGCGCAGTGAGCACAGCAAACAAGCCCACGACACTTAGCACCATCGTGCCCTGCCCAATCTGTGGCGCAAAATTAAAATGGGACAGCGGCAATCCCTACCGTCCATTTTGCAGCGAGAACTGCAAAAATCAGGACTTTGTCGCTTGGTCAAACGAGGAACACCATATTCCGGGGCAACCCGATTATGAAGATATTCTGAGTGGCGACTTAAACGATGACTACAAGCCGCGCTGATTGGCTAGTGCCCGTTGTTAAGGGGCGCTCGCCATTATGGCGTCGATAATCGCGCGATTCGCTTCGGGAAAGCGGTACTGACTTAAGTTCTGCGGCGCAACCCACATTAGGGGCTGCCCCTCTCGGCCCTCAGGCTGGCCGCGAAACCCTCTGACCCAGCACACATCTAAACAAACTTGTTTATCCCCGTAGTCGTGCTCAATTTTGAGCAGCGGCGAGCATTGCTCAGGCACAAGGCTAATCCCTATTTCTTCTTGCAGCTCCCGCTCTAACGCTTCAACCAGAGATTCGCCGCTTTCCACCTTGCCTCCGGGAAACTCCCACAGGCCGCCTTGATGGCGGTCTGCAGAGCGTTTGGCAATCAGGATATTGTGCTGGTCATCGCAGATAACGCCCACCGCAACGTGCACGACCGCCACTAGCTGCGGTACTCCGCGTTAATCTTGACGTAGTCATAAGAAAAATCGGTGGTCCACACCGTCTCCCGCGCATTGCCGCGACCGAGATCAATGCGGATAGCAATCTCGTCTTTCTTCATCACGGCAGCACCAGCCTCTTCCGTGTATGAGGCCGCACGGCCACCGCGCTCGGCAATCAGGACCTCGTCAAGGTGAACCCTGACATCTTCAACCGTCAGGCGTTCGACACCTGCGCGCCCGATGGCCGCAAGGATACGCCCCCAGTTGGGGTCGCTGGCAAACAAGGCAGTTTTCACCAGAGGAGATTCGGCAACTGTGTAGGCCACTTTTAGCGCCTCGTCAGACGTCCGCGCCCCACTCACCGCCACTTCTACAAACTTGGTAGCGCCTTCACCGTCGCGCACAATGGCGTGCGCCAGTTCCAGAAAAACCTCATCCAACAGCGCTTGCAAGGCGGCCAGTAATTCGGGCGTTTGCTCAGTCACTTCCAGCCCCGACTCGCCGCTGGCGATCAGCATGCAGGCGTCATTTGTCGAGGTATCGCCATCAACCGTGATGCGGTTAAACGAGCCATTAGCACAGCGCGTGACCATGGACTGAAGCAGCCCCGGTTCAATGCGTGCATCGCAGGCTACGTAGCCAAGCATTGTCGCCATATTCGGCTTGATCATGCCGGCACCCTTGGAGATACCGGTTATCGTAATCGTGCTGCCCTGCCATTCTAATTGACGTGAACAGGCCTTTGGACGCGTGTCGGTCGTCATGATACCGCTGGCCGCCGCCGCCCAGTTATCCTCTGATAGGTCAGACAGGGCATCGGGCAACGCCGTCAGTATTTTATCAACCGGCAGAGACTCGCCGATCACACCTGTTGAGAATGGCAACACCTGCTCGGGGGATACCGACGTCAGCTCAGCCAAGGCCTCACAGCAGCGCTTAGCATCGCGCATGCCCTGCTCACCGGTGCCTGCATTTGCATTGCCGGTATTCACCAGAAGGTAACGGCTCTCGGCACCAGCAATATGAGACTTGGCCACCGTTACCGGCGCAGCACAAAATGCATTCTGCGTGAACACGCCGGCAACACTGCTGCCTGGCGCCAATTCGAAAACCACAATATCTTTACGGCCGACTTTCTTGATACCCGCACTGGCAATACCAAGACGCACACCTGGCACGGTGTGCAAATGCCCAAATTTCCCCGAACCCACTGCCATCACTGTTTCCTATTTTGACTGTCTGCCCTTCAACAAGGCTAAGGGTTAGTCCAACTTACCGTGGCACTGTTTGTATTTTTTGCCTGAACCACAGGGACAGGGCTCATTGCGCCCAACCTTACGTCCCTCTCGAACAAAGGTCTCGGGGGTTTTTGGCGTGTCGCTGGACTCATCTTGCAGCCCCTCATCGTCCAGCGCAGAGCTTTCCGCGTGCTGGAATTCCATCGCGCGCTTTGCCTGTTCTTCGCGGCGCTGCTGCTCAAGTGCTTCAGCGCTCTCATCTTGCTGCAGCTGCAAATGCGACAGGAAGCGCACAACCTCGTGCTTTAAGCTCTCCAACATTTGCTGGAATAACTCGAAGGCCTCGCGCTTGTATTCCTGCTTTGGGTTCTTCTGAGCAAAAGCGCGCAGATGAATACCCTGACGAAGGTGATCCATCGTTGCCAGATGCTCTTTCCACAGGGTATCGAGCACTTGCAGCATAATGTGGCGCTCAATTTTGCGCATGTCCGGCCCAACTTGCGCGCACTTGCTGGCATAGGCAGCGTCGACGGCGTCGATAATACGCTGACGAACGCCCTCTTCCTGCAGCTTTTTGTCTTCATCCAGCCACTGCGCAATCGGCAACTTCACACCGAAGTCCGCTTCGATACGGCGCTCCAAGCCCGCAACATCCCACTGCTCGACCATGCTCTGCATAGGGATATACTCGCTGACGACATCTTGCACCACGTCGTTGCGAACAGCCGATAGCATCTCGCTAATGTCGTCTGACTCCAGCAGCTCATTGCGCTGTTGGTAGATAATTTGCCGCTGGTCATTGGCAACATCATCGTATTCCAGCAATTGCTTACGAATGTCGAAGTTGCGTCCCTCTACCTTGCGCTGCGCTTTCTCAATGGCGTTTGAAACCATGCGATGCTCAATGGCTTCGCCTTTCTCCAGGCCCAATGCCTGCATAATGCCGCGAACCCGATCCGAGGCAAAAATACGCATCAGGTTGTCTTCCAGAGACAAGTAAAACCGCGATAGACCCGGGTCGCCCTGGCGCCCCGCACGACCGCGGAGCTGGTTGTCGATACGGCGAGACTCGTGACGTTCTGTGCCGATAATATGTAAACCACCCGCTTGAATCACCTGCTCATGGCGCAGC
This sequence comes from Spongiibacter sp. UBA1325, assembly GCF_002306875.1. Classification (NCBI taxonomy): domain Bacteria; kingdom Pseudomonadati; phylum Pseudomonadota; class Gammaproteobacteria; order Cellvibrionales; family Spongiibacteraceae; genus Spongiibacter; species Spongiibacter sp. UBA1325. Next base: position 72,502 of record NZ_DBTD01000001.1, on the reverse strand, counting down.
TTCCAGGCCTCACGGAGCTCACTGATCACCGCATCAGAGGGCGAATCGAGCTGTTCAATTTCTGCATCGACGCTACCGCCGAGTACAATATCGGTGCCTCGACCCGCCATGTTGGTGGCAATTGTTACCACGCCGGGGCGTCCCGCCTGAGCAATAATTTCCGCTTCTTGCTCGTGATACTTCGCGTTCAGCACCTTGTGAGGGATTGCCGCTTGCTTGAAGCGTTTGGACATTTCTTCAGACGTTTCAATCGAGGCAGTACCCACCAGAACCGGGGCGCCCGTTTCGACAATGCCCTTAACGTCTTCAACAATGGCGTCGTACTTTTCTTCTTTGCTCAGGTATACAAGGTCATTCAAATCGCGACGCGCATTGGGCTTATTGGTGGGAATGACCACCACGTCCAAACCGTAGATCTGCTTAAATTCGAAGGCTTCGGTGTCTGCCGTGCCCGTCATACCGGCGAGCTTGTTAAACAAGCGGAAATAATTCTGGAAGGTTGTCGACGCCAGCGTTTGGCTCTCAGCTTGAACAGTGACCCCTTCCTTTGCTTCGATCGCTTGGTGCAAGCCCTCAGACAGGCGTCGCCCTGGCATTGTCCGGCCAGTATGTTCATCGATCAGCACAACCTGGTCATTTTGAACGATGTATTCCACGTTGTTGTTAAACAGCACGTGGGCGCGCAGCGCCGAATTAACATGGTGCAGGAGGCTAAGATTGCTAGCCGAATACAGGCTGTCGCCCTCTTCCAAAAGGCCGGCCTGAATCAACAGGTCTTCAACCAGTTGGTGACCTGCCTCGTTGAGCTCCACCTGACGCATTTTCTCGTCAACGGTGTAATGACCTTCTGCCGCTTCAACACCCGCTTGTGGCTCGCCTTCACTCTCTGGCACGGGCTGCAGCTGGGGAATAAAACGGTTTATCTGTTTATAAAGGGCTGAGCTGTCTTGCGCCGGCCCAGAAATTATCAGCGGCGTTCTCGCCTCGTCGATCAGGATCGAGTCGACCTCATCGACAATGGCAAAATTCAATTCGCGCTGATAACGGTCCTCAATCGCGAAGGCCATATTGTCGCGCAGATAGTCAAAACCAAATTCATTATTGGTGCCGTAGGTGATATCCGACTCATAAGCGGCGCGCTTCTCTTCCGCACCCTGCCCAGAGCGAATGATACCCACACTTAAGCCGAGAAATTCGTAGAGTGGCCGCATCCAGTTGGCATCACGCTGGGCGAGATAATCGTTCACGGTAACAACGAACACGCCCTTGCCTGCAAGCGCGTTAAGATAGACCGGCAATGTCGCCACGAGCGTTTTACCCTCACCCGTGCGCATCTCAGCAATACGGCCCTCGTGCATGGTGATACCACCGATCAACTGCACATCAAAGTGGCGCATGCCGAGCACCCGCCGGCCAGCCTCTCGGGCCACCGCAAACGCTTCCGGCAAGAGCTGATCCAAGGACTCGCCGGCACTCAATCGCTGGCGAAATTCACCGGTTTTGGCCTGGAGCGAGGCATCGTCTAAAGCGGTTAGCTCCTCTTCCATGGCGGATATACGTGCAACAACTTTTCGCATGCGTTTCAGCTCGCGATCATTCTTGCTTCCAAATACCTTTTTGACTACGGATGTGATCATGATGAGTCGTTGCTTTCCCGGGGAATATGAGTTCCTGCGTGCTAGGGCCTGTGAACCCTAATGGCAGCGCCACGCTAAACTACGTCAATGAGGGTCAGATGACAAAAATTCAAGGGCGTATCGGTGAAGATCACTGCGACCGACACCCAGCAAGTGGGCGCGAGCAGGAGCTGTGCGAGCACTGCGCTACCGGGTGGCAATATCGCATAGATGAGAAAAGATTGCCATTCCCGGCGGCCGTTGCTCGCGCCGGAAATGGCCAGAAATTACGCGTTAACTGCAGCCGCAGCGGCGTAGGTGATGGGGGCGTCGGCGGGGTCTTCAAAGGTCACCCACTCCCAGGCGTCAGTCTCTTTGATGAGTTTGCGAAGCGAGGCATTATTTAAGCCGTGGCCAGACTTAAACGCCTTGAACTCACCGATAAGGCTGGTACCCAGGAGGTAGAGGTCACCAATAGCATCGAGCACTTTGTGTTTCACGAATTCGTCTTCATAGCGAAGGCCGTCTTCGTTCAAAATACGGTACTCGTCCACCACGATGGCATTATCGACACTGCCGCCCTGGGCTAGACCCTTGGAGCGCAGGTATTCGATTTCATGCATAAACCCAAATGTGCGAGCGCGGCTCACCTCTTTAACAAAAGAGGTGCTGGAAAAATCCAACTCAGCGTGCCCTGTCCGATCCCTGAAAACAGGGTGATCAAAGTCGATCGTGAAAGAAACTTTAAAGCCGTCAAAAGGGAGAAAACTCGCGACTTTATCGCCGTCTTTCACGGTAACTGGACGTTTAATACGGATGAACTTTTTGGGCGCGTCCTGCTCTTCGATTCCCGCAGACTGAATCAAAAACACGAACGGACCCGCACTGCCATCCATAATGGGCACTTCTGAGGAGCTCAGCTCCACGTAGGCGTTGTCGATACCTAGCCCTGCCATCGCGGACAGCAGGTGCTCTACGGTCGACACGCGCACATCACCATTAACCAGCGTTGTGGAAAGCGTTGTATCACCGACATTCTCTGCGTGAGCATGAATCTCGACAACGGGGTTCAGGTCCGTTCGCCGGAAGATCACACCCGTATCAACGGGCGCTGGCTTCAGGGTCAAAAAGACTTTTTCCCCAGTATGCAAACCTATCCCGGTCGCCCGGATGGTATTGCGCAATGTTCGTTGTCTGATCATTTTCTATACTCTTTTAAAGACGCAAAGACGCCATCGCACGCTACGCCGACCCAAGGTCGGCGGCGCCCGCGCGACTAACGCTGCTGCGTATCAGTCTGCCTGGCGGCGCAAGAACGCTGGAATATCCAGGTATTCCATATCCTTGTCTTCTACGACAGGCGCCGCCGCAACCGCTTCGCGCGCTGCCGCCGCTTGTTGATTACGCATAATGGTTGGGCGGTCCAACTTGCGGTAGTCACTCGCACGCTCAACAGGTTTATTTTCAACGGCTTTCAAGGGCACTTCTTGTGCCACACCGTCCAAGCCTGTCGCCACCACAGTAACCCGCAGCTCTTCGCTCATTTCTGGGTCGATAACCGTACCAACCACCACGGTTGCGTCCTCGGACGCGAATTCCTTGATAGTATCCCCGACATCGCTGAACTCGCCTAGGGAGAGGTCCAATCCTGCGGTAATATTAACCAAAATGCCCCGCGCCCCTTCCAAATTCACGTCTTCTAGGAGTGGGCTGCGAATCGCCGCTTCAGCCGCTTCACAGGCGCGATTTTCACCGCGAGCGATACCGCTACCCATCATCGCCATACCCATTTCTGACATCACTGTGCGCACGTCAGCAAAGTCGACGTTAATCATACCCGGGCGGATAATCAGGTCGGCAATACCCTGTACGGCGCCGAGTAATACGTCGTTAGCAGCCTTAAAAGCGTCGAGCAGACTGGTGTTTTTACCCAGCACTGGCAGCAGCTTTTCATTGGGGATAGTGATCAGCGAATCCACATGCTGACGCAGTTCTTTCATTCCCGCTTCGGCAACGGTTAAGCGCTTTTTACCTTCAAACGGGAAGGGCTTAGTCACGACTGCAACGGTAAGAATACCCAGCTCTTTCGCCACTTCAGCAACCACTGGCGCACCACCGGTGCCGGTGCCGCCGCCCATCCCCGCGGTGATGAACACCATATCAGCACCTTCCAGCGCTTCAGCGATGCGATCGCGGTCTTCCATGGCGGCCTGACGACCCACTTCTGGATTCGCGCCAGCACCCAAGCCCTTGGTAATCGTTGTGCCCAACTGCAGCACAGTTTTAGACATGACATCGGTTAGCGCCTGCGCATCGGTATTCGCGCAGATGAAATCTACGCCGTCTACCGAGTTAGCGATCATGTGCTTAACGGCATTACCGCCGCCACCACCGACACCAACAACCTTAATCACAGCGTTCTGAGGAACGTTATCTACGAGTTCAAACATGGTCTTTCTCCCTTTTACAATATTGGCCGTGCTGCCAAACACGACCCGTTACTACTTCGTTATCATCTGCGGCAACATCGGCGCCGCTGCAGATTCGTTAAAAATTGTTTTGAAACCAGCTCTTGAGCCGCGATACGAAACCGTCTTGGCGTACGCGGCCATGACCACCACTTTCGGTTTGGTGCTTAATGCCGTAGTGCAGCAGGCCCACGCTGGTTGCATAGATCGGGTTGCGCACAATGTCGTTCAAACCGCGAACATCCTGCGGTGAGCCAATGCGCACCGGCATGTGGAAAATTTCCTCGGCAAGCTCAACAACCCCTTCCATTTTGGAGGTGCCACCGGTCAGCACGATGCCGGCCGCGCACAAATCCTCGTAACCGCTGCGTCGCAGCTCCGCCTGTACCAAGGTGAACAACTCGTCGTAGCGGGGTTCGACGACTTCTGCCAGCGCCTGACGCGACAACTCTCGCGGCGCCCGCTCGCCAACGCTGGGAACCTTGATCGTCTCGCCCTCACCGGCAAGCTGGGTTAAGGCACAGGCGTATTTAATTTTGATCTCTTCGGCGTACTGGGTCGGTGTGCGCAACGCCATCGCAATGTCATTGGTCACCTGGTCGCCAGCTATGGGAATCACGCCGGTATGGCGAATGGCACCGTCGGTGAAGATGGCGATATCACTGGTGCCACCGCCAATGTCGACCAGGCAAACGCCCAGCTCTTTTTCGTCGTCAGTCAGCACGGAATAGCTCGATGCCAGCTGCTCCAGAATGACGTCTTCAACCTCCAGCCCACAGCGACGAATACACTTCTCAATATTTTGGATGGCATTCACCGCACAGGTAACTAAGTGCACCTTTGCCTCTAGCCGAACCCCCGACATCCCGAGCGGTTCTTTGATGCCTTCCTGCTCATCGATGACGAATTCCTGCGGCAGGATATGCAGCACCTTTTGATCAGCCGGGATCGCTACCGCCTGCGCGGCATCGATAACGCGATCCAGATCCAGCTGGAATACTTCGCGATCGCGGATGGCGACAATGCCGTGGGAATTCAGGCTGCGAATATGGTTGCCAGCAATCCCGACATACACACTGTGGATCTCGCAACCCGCCATCAGCTCAGCCTCTTCGATGGCCCGCTGGATGGATTGCACGGTGGACTCGATATTCACCACCACGCCCTTCTTTAAGCCGCGCGATGGGTGAGAGCCGATGCCAACGATCTCCAGTTTGTCTTCGTCGTTAATGGCGCCGACAATCGCCACGACTTTCGACGTGCCAATATCGAGACCGACAACCATTCTTCCGGCATTTGAACTAGACATAGCTGCACTTCCCCCAAGCTCTGCACGGCGCATAGTGTGAGCGTGCATTGCCGCTAACTATTTTTCCTAACGCACTGTGCATGGTTATCCCTTATCACTGTGTTGAGTCCGCGCAACCGCGAGACCATTTATGTAGCGCATATCAACCCGCGCAACGGTGGCGAAATCTGCCGCTAAATACTTGCGGTAAACCCACAGAAATCGCCGTAATTTTTCCAGTGGCTCCTGGCGCCCCAACACCAGCTCCACATTCTCGTCGATGCGGGCGGTCCAGCTGCCTCGCGCATCCATTTCCAAGTGTTGTAAGGTGAGCTGTTCATCACCCAGCAACTGACTCATCAACCGGTACTGCCGCATTATTTCTATCGCACTGCCCTTCGGGCCATCTAAGCGCGGCAAGTCTGCACCGTAATCACTGCCATCCTGAGGAACGAAAATCCGCCCTCGATGGTTAAGCAAACCGCCCCGTCCCCACACGGCTATCGGGGTTTCTTCAACAATGGTGATCTTCAATTCCCGCGGCCAAAGCCGCTCCACCACTGCGCGATATACCCATGGCTCCTGCTCAAGTTCGGCCTGAATAGCCTCGAGGTCCAAGCCGATATATCCCACCGCTAACTGACCAGTAACCCGTTCAACCAGCACATCGCGATCCACACGCTGCAAGTCACCGGCAAACACCACCCGCTCCACAGGTATGGCATCCAACTTGGCGGACAGCCGCTCCACCCCGTAAACAAAGCCAAGCACAGCAACTAACAACAGCAGCCGGTTGGCTATTCGCCCCCACTCACGGCGATTGCCGCGCTTGCTGCGCTCTGTCTCTTTGCGCGAGCTTTTAAAGCGGTTTTGCTTAGCGGCCATTCGCGTCTGCCTCACCGGCGAGGCTGCTGTGCAGCACCCGCAGTACCAATTGCTCGAAATTCATGCCTGCTTGTTTAGCGGCCATTGGCACCAAACTGTGATCCGTCATCCCCGGTACGGTGTTAACTTCCAATAAGTAAAAACGGCCGTCGGCACCACGCATTACATCAACGCGCCCCCAACCTCGACAGCCAACCGCGTCGAAGGCCTTTAACGCGAGGTCACGTAACTCCGCCTCATCGTGATCGTTCAGTCCCGCTGGGCAGTGATAGCGGGTGCTATCCGACAAATACTTGGCATTGAAGTCGTAAAACGCCGCATCAGTTTCCAAACGAATCGCAGGCAAGGCCTCGCCATCGAGTATCGCCACGGTATATTCACCACCGCTTACCCACTGCTCAGCGAACACCCGCCCATAGGGTTTTGCGGCAAGCCACGCCTGCTCTAATTCACTGGCATTACACGCCTTCGACATGCCAATACTCGAGCCTTCACAGGCGGGCTTTACAATGGCCTCACCCAACTCGTTGGCGATCGCCGACCAATTGCTGCGCTCGTCCAATTCCACAAACTTCGGCGTGCTAAGCCCGCAGCCCAGCCACAATAATTTGCAGCGCAACTTGTCCATTGCCAGCGCAGAGGCCATGACGCCGCTGCCCGTGTAACGCACACCCAGGCACTCCAGTGCGCCCTGAACGGTGCCATCCTCGCCACCGGGGCCATGTAGCGCCAAAAAACAGTGAGAGAACGCCGCAAGCTCACTCATCCAACCATCGCCAGCGGTATCAATCTTAGTGACCGCCAAACCTTGTGCGGCTAGCGCGTCAGCAACGGCCGCGCCACTGCGCAGCGAGACTTCACGCTCCGCGCTGTTGCCACCCAGCAGCACAGCGACTCTGCCGTCTGTCGCCTGCACAATGTCGTTGAGCACTACTTTCGTCATTACTTATGTCCAATCCTGGTTGGCCAGTTGCTGCGCAACGGCGCCGATATTGCCGGCACCTTGCGTCAACAGCACATCGCCGGGGCGCAAGTGAGGCTTGAGCTGTTCATAAACGCGCTCCGGTCCATCGATAAACAGCGGTTCAAGCGCCCCCTGCAAGCGAATACTGCGGCACAGGCTGCGACTGTCGGCACCGGGGATCGGATTCTCACCGGCGGCATAAACATCCAACAGCGCCAGCGCATCGGCGCTGCCCAGCACCTTGACGAAATCCTCGTAAAGATCGCGAGTGCGGGTGTAGCGGTGAGGCTGATACAGCATCACTAGGCGCCGATCCGGCCACGCCTGACGCGCAGCGGCCAGAGTGGCGGCAACCTCGGTGGGGTGATGGCCGTAATCATCGACCAACATAAAGCTGCCGTCGGCGAGTGCTTGTTCGCCATAACGCTGGAAGCGCCGCCCCACACCCTGAAAGTTTGCAATGCCTCGACAGATGGCCTCGTCAGCCAAACGCTCGTCACTCGCCACCGCCACCGCCGCTGTGGCGTTGAGTACATTGTGAATACCGGGCTGCCCAATACACAGCGATAAGGCCTCGCCACTGCGCCGCGCAACGGTGAAATGGCTTTTCAGTCCGTCCTGCTTGACGTCTTGAATACGAAAATCCGCATCCTCCGAAAAGCCATAGGTCAGCGTTTGGCGACCAATCTCGGGGAGCAACTCACGAATCACCGGGTCGTCGACGCAGACCACAGCCACACCGTAAAACGGCAGGTTGTGCAAAAACTCGATAAAGGTTTTCTTCAAACGGCCAAAATCGCCGTCGTAGGTATCCATGTGGTCGGCTTCAATATTGGTCACCACTGACACCATGGGCTGCAGATGCAAAAACGAGGCATCACTCTCATCGGCCTCGGCAACCAGGTAGCGGCTTTCGCCCAGCGCCGCATTGGTGCCCGCACTGTTTACCAAACCACCGATAACAAATGTCGGGTCCAGGCCCGCTTCGGCGAAAATGGAGGTAATCAAGCTGGTTGTCGTCGTTTTCCCATGGGTACCCGCAACTGCAATGCCGTGCCGATAACGCATCAGCTCGGCCAACATTTCCGCGCGCGGCACAACGGGAATACGCAATTCGCGCGCGGCAATAACTTCGGGGTTGTCGCTGTTCACCGCACTCGAGACAACCACAACATCGCAACCGGCAATGCGCTCACCCTCATGACCGAAAGCAATACTGGCGCCAAGGCGCTGCAGCCGCGCCGTACTGGGCGATGCCTTCAAGTCCGAGCCAGAAACAACGTAACCCAGATTCAGCAATACCTCGGCGATACCGCACATTCCTGCGCCGCCAATACCCACGAAGTGAATGCGCTTCACGCGGCGCATCTCTGGAACAATGAAAGGATGCTTAGTGACCATGGGCATACTCCATACAGTAGTCCGCAGCCACCTCGGCAGCATCAGTTTTGGCCAGGGCCCGCGCCGATTGAGCTTGGCTCAGACGCAAGGCTGGCTGCGCCGCAAGGTCAGTTAAGCGTGCCGCCAAGGCCTCGGGAGTCAGCTCTTTTTGGTCGAGGATTTCACCTGCCCCACCGTCGACAAACCACTGGGCATTGGCCCGCTGATGATCATCAATGGCATGCGGCAAGGGAATAAGAATGGCTGGCAAACCTGCCGCGGCAAGCTCGGCTACCGTCAACGCCCCCGCCCGGCATATCACTACATCAGCCCAGCTGTAAGCTTCTGCCATATCATCAATAAAGGCGTCAGCGCGCACCTCGGCGCCAATGGCTTGGTAGGCCTCCCGCACCACACCCTCGTGAGCGCGACCAGTCTGATGCCACAGTTGCACCCCGGTGAGCCCTGACAGCAATGGCCACATATTGACCATGCAATCATTGATGGCCTTCGCGCCCAAGCTGCCTCCCAGTACAAGCACCCGTAAGCCTTGATCACGGCCGGATAAACGCTGCTCCGGTGCAGCAATATTGGCAATTTCGGCACGCACGGGGTTACCGATATAGCAGCTTTTCGCACCGCCAAGTGCAATTGGGTAACCGGTCAGGCAGCGCCGCGCGAGCCTCGCCAACACCCGGTTAGTGGTGCCGGCGACGGCGTTTTGCTCGTGTATCAATACCGGAATACCCAGAATTTTTGCGGCCAATCCGCCAGGCCCAGAGGCGTAGCCCCCCAAGCCAATAACGCAAAACGGCTTGATCTTTCGCAGCAGCCTCATGCTTTGCAGCACCGCAGTCCCCGCCTTAAACAAGGCAGCAATGCGAAAAACCGGGTTCTTACCGCGCACGCCCGCCATATTTAAACAATGCAAAGGAATATTCGCAGCGGGGACCAGGCGCGCCTCAATACCGGCAGCAGTGCCCAGCCAATGCACATCAACACCGCGCTCGGACAATACCCCGGCCACCGATAACGCCGGAAAAACATGCCCGCCGGTGCCGCCCGCCATAATAAGTACACAGGGTTTATCGGCCATGCTCCCCCCTGCATTCACGTTCTATTCGCGCAACTAATGCCACCATGGCCATACACACCATCAAGCTGCTACCACCGTAACTAAAGAAGGGCAGGGTCAGGCCCTTGGTCGGTAACAAGCCGGTATTCACTCCCATATTGATAAATGCCTGGGCGCTGATCATCATCGCTACACCGTAGGCAACGAACGCATGAAAACGCCTACTGGTAAGCTCCGCATGCCGCCCAATCGCCAAGATACGTCCCACCAACCCAACAAAGAGCCCCAGAATGACCAAGGTGCCGATAAACCCGAACTCCTCGGCAAAAATTGCGAACACAAAATCCGTGTGCGCCTCGGGAAGGTAAAACAGCTTCTGTACGCTGTTGCCAAAACCAACGCCCGTCAGCTCGCCACGACCGAAAGCAATCAGTGACTGAGTGAGCTGATAGCCACTATTGAATTGGTCCGCCCAAGGATCGGTAAATGCTGTTAAACGTTTCATCCGATAGGGCTCAAAAATTACCAGCGCAACGGCGCCCGCAACGCAGCCAAGAATGACCAGTAAAAACTGACCAAGTTTCACGCCGCCCAAGAAAATCATGACAAAGGCAGTGCCAGCAGTTACCACCGTGGCACCAAAATCCGGCTCCAACATCAGTAACAGCGTCAGCGCAAATAGCACGGCCATCGGCTTGATAAACCCAGACCACCGTTCCTTCACTTCATCGCCGCGACGAACCAGATAGCCCGCCAAATAAAAGATGACAAAGAGCTTCACAAATTCCGAGGCCTGTAGCGTCAATGGCCCCACCGCCAACCAGCGGCGACTGCCGTTTACTTCACGCCCTACGCCCGGCACCAGCACCAGCGCCAACAACAAGAAGCCAATCAGCAACCACAACCAACCGGTTTTCTCCCAAAAATCGATGGGGGTGAGATACATCACCGCACTCAATGCCAGCGCCAACGTAAAATGCATGCCGTAGCGCTTAGCGAAGAAGAACGTGTCGCCATAGCGACTAGCGGCATGCTCTACCGATGCCGAGGTCATCGCGACAAAGCCCACGGCCAGCAATGCCAATAACAGCAGCTGCAAGTGCCGATCTATTTGCTGAACTTCCTGCCAAATCATTAGGGGCTTAACCATGGGCAAGCTCCCGAACAGCGGCACTAAACTGTTCGCCGCGATCGCTGTAGCTGCGGAACATGTCGAAACTTGCACAGGCCGGAGAGAGAAGTACAACGTCTCCAGTTTGAGCAAAGGTTAACGCGCCTTGCACAGCAGCAGCCATGCTCTGCTCGCGTCGACAAGGTACGTGCTCTGCGAGACAGGCTTCGATCGCGGCGGCCGCCTCGCCAATCACCACTGCCGCTCGGCCGCTTCTGCGCATGGCTTCAGCCAGCGGCGAAAACTCCCCGCCCTTGGCCAAACCACCGGCAATCAATACGATTTTTCCACTCTCAGCTAAGCCTTCTATTGCCGAGACCGATGCCCCGACATTGGTGCCTTTCGAGTCATTGTAAAAACGCACGCCATCGATCTCTGCCACAAACTCACAGCGGTGCGGCAGACCCGAAAATTCTCGCAAGGCGTCAAGCATTACCGGTGTATCAATCCCTGCTGCGGCGCCTATGGACAGTGCCGCCAATGCATTGCTCAGGTTATGGCGCCCCGCTATGCGCAATTCACTTGCCGCCATTAGCGGCTCACGCGCCAGCGCCAAGTAGCGCCCGCCCGGCTGCTCCAAAACGCCAAAGCGCCGAAAATCTGAGTGGCCCAGCGAAAAGCTCCATACTTCGACATCGTCGGGCACCAGGGGCTGCGTGAGTGACTGGTCAGCATTGACAACGGCTTTTTTGCAGCCTTGAAAAATTCGGTGTTTCGCTTGGTGATAGTTGAGCATGCTGCCGTGGTGGTCTAAATGATCAGCACTGATATTCAGCACTGTCGCCACCTCTGCACCAAGCATTGCACAGCGCTCTAGCTGGAAGGACGAGAGCTCCAATACATACAGCTGGACATCGTCGTCCAACAACTCCAGAGCAGGCGTGCCCAGATTCCCGCCGACCGCAACGCGAATGCCGGCCCGCTCAGCCATTAAGCCCACCAACGTGGTGACCGTACTTTTCCCATTCGATCCGGTGATTGCCACAATCGGCGCACTCGCCGCTTGGTGAAATAAATCAATGTCACCGCTGACGCGAATGCCCGCCGCCGAGGCCGCTGCAATCGCCGGCTCGCTCAACGGGATACCCGGGTTCACCAGCAATTCGCTGGCGCCGATAAACTGGTCTTCGGAGAAGGGGCCAAGCTGCAGCTCAACATCGGGGAACGCCTGGCGAAACGCATCGAGCCCTGCCGGTTGCTCTCGACTGTCGGCAACAGTGAAGGGCAAGCCACGCGCACTCAAATAGCGGGCAACAGAAAGCCCGGTGGCTCCGATCCCCACAATGACGCGTTTATTGTCCGACGCTATTACGCTCACCTTGACTCTCTTATTACCGTAGTTTCAATGTTGCCAGGCCAAACAGCACCAGCATCACAGTAATGATCCAAAAACGTACGATTACCCGCGGTTCAGGCCACCCCTTTAATTCAAAGTGATGATGGATAGGCGCCATACGGAAAATGCGCCGTCCCGTCAGTTTGAACGATGCAACCTGCAAAATGACCGACACCGTTTCCAATACAAATATGCCGCCCATGATGAAAAACACGATCTCATGGCGGGTAATCACCGCAATACAACCCAGGGTTGCCCCCAGAGCCAGGGCGCCCACATCACCCATAAAAACTTGCGCGGGATAGGTGTTAAACCACAAGAAACCGAGCCCGGCGCCAGCCAGGGCGCCGCATATCACAATGAGCTCCCCTGCGCCCGCGACGTAAGGAATATGCAGGTATTCGGCAAACTTCACGTGCCCGGTAAGGTAGGCGATCAAGCCCAGCGCTGCGCCCACCAATACCGTGGGCAGAATCGCCAAGCCATCTAGACCATCAGTCAGGTTCACCGCATTGCTGGCGCCAACGATCACGAAGTAACACAGCACCATAAACAGCGGCCCCATTTGCCAGCTGAGATTTTTAAAGAACGGGAAGTACAGCGTAGTGTCGACGGGGCTGTCTGCGGTGATATACAAGAAAACCGACGCACCGATGCCCGCAACACTTTGCCAGAAGTATTTCCATCGCGCGGGCAGTCCGCGGGGGTTGCGCTCGATAACCTTGCGGTAGTCATCAACCCAGCCCACCGCGCCGAAAATAAAGGTGACGATCAATACGGTCCACACGAAGGGGTTGCGCAGGTCGGCCCACAGCAAGGTACTGGTAAATATCGCGACCAGAATTAAGGCGCCGCCCATGGTCGGAGTCCCGGATTTACTCAGGTGGGACTTCGGGCCATCATCGCGAATGGCCTGACCAATTTGATAGAAGTTCAACTTGCGGATCATCGCCGGCCCGACTAACAACGAAATAGCCAAAGCAGTTAACACTCCGAGAATGCCGCGAAAACTAAGATATTGGAAAACCGCAAATCCGCTAATATGCTGGCTCAGGTATTCTGATAACAGTAACAGCATGTCAGCTGTCCCCCTTGGACAATTGTTGTTGTAATACCTGCACCACGGCCTCCATTGCGGCGCTGCGGGATCCTTTAATTAGCACGGCATCAATGCCCTGTGTGTCATCAGCCAGCTGCGATAGCAGCGCTGAATTATCGCCATAAGCGCGCGCGCCCTCGCCAAAGCGCGCCGCCATCGCACTGGCATATTCGCCAACGACAATGAAACGCTCGATACCCGCTTTCGCGGCGTACTCGGCAATTCGCAGGTGCTGGTCGGCGGCGTTCTCTCCCAGCTCAGCCATGGTGCCAAGCACCAGCGCCCGCTGCCCTTGCTCATTGGCCAGAACATCAATCGCCGCTCGCACGGAGCCAGGGTTGGCGTTGTAGCTGTCGTCGATAAGCGTGACACCTGCAATTGTTTCCCGCGACAGCCGGCCTTTGGCATTTCGTACCAGCCGGAACCCCTGGGGCAATTGCCCAGGTTCAACGCCCAGTGCTAATGCGGCCGCCGCCGCCGCCAGGGCATTGGCAACCATATGGCGACCCGGCAGGGGCAACTCGACCGCTACGCTGCCCTCCGGGCAGTGCAAGGTGAATAGCGATCTCCCTGCCTGCAACTGAATATCGCTGGCGTAAATATCTGCCGACGCAGACTCGACGCTAAACGTGACCCGTCGGCAATGCGCGGCCCTTTCTTGCCAGCGCGAGCAGTACTGATCGTCGGCGTTAATGACCGCAAGGCCATCAGCCGGAAGGGCTTCAAATATTTCGCCCTTGGTGTTTGCCACACCATCCAGCGAGCCAAAGCCTTCAATATGTGCCGGCTGTGCGTTGGTCAAAATCGCGACACGAGGGCTAGCAAAGTCGCACAGGTAGCGAATGTCGCCAGCCTTGGCGGCACCCATCTCAATCACCGCAAAATCGTGCTCAGCGCTCAGTCGCAACAACGTAAGGGGAACACCCAGTTCATTGTTGTAATTGCCCGCCGTTGCCAACACATTGCCACGCACGCTCAACAGCGCCGCCAATATTTCTTTGGTTGATGTTTTGCCGCTGCTGCCAGTCAACGCGACCAACGCGCCGCGGTATTGCCGGCGATTCTCCCGCGCCATAGCGCCAATAGCGGCATAGCTGTCTTCAACTTGAACACAGGGCAGGCGTTCACTCACTGTATTCACAAGCGCTGCAGCCGCGCCATTTTCCGCCGCTGCGTCAATGAAGTTGTGACCATCAACGTGCTTACCCGGCAACGCGACAAAAAGACTTTGGTCACGGCTACGGCGGCTATCGATCTCCACCGAAGACACCGCTACATCCTCGCCGTAAACGCGTCCCTGACAAAGTGCAGCGATTGTCGACAGCGACATTGGCTGAATCATATTGCCTCCCTACGACCGATAGCCCGATGGGCCACCGCTAGGTCGCTAAAAGGAAGCTGTTGACCACCGATATCCTGGCTTTGCTCGTGGCCTTTCCCGGCTATAAGCACCACATCACCCGGCTGAGCACCGGTAATCGCCGCCAATATGGCACGCTCGCGATCAACCTCTGCCTCAACGCCACTAAGGTCAGAAATACCAGCGCAGATATCATCGATAATGTCTTGTGGCGCCTCGCTGCGAGGGTTGTCGCTAGTAACATAAAGACGATCAGCCCCAGCGGCGGCTGCGCGTCCCATCAACGGGCGCTTGCCACGGTCTCGCTCGCCACCGCAACCAAACACGCAAAACAGCTGGCCACTGCATACCGGACGCAAGCTATCGAGCACCTTCGTCAAGGCATCTTCGGTATGGGCGTAGTCGATCACAACCAGCACCCCGTCTTCACTGCGCAAGCACTGCATTCGGCCCGGCACTGGCTGCAGAGCCTCCAATACATTGGCAATCTGCTGTGGAGCAATGCCCCGAGCGAGCAACACACCACATGCGGCTGCCAGGTTGGCCAAATTGAAGTCGCCCAACAACGGCGTATCAATATCGATCCGCCCCCAGGGGCTGTGCAGCACGGCTCGGCTGCCGGAAATATCGCTTGCCAGCCGCTCAACATAGATCTGCGCAGCGGCATCACTCAGGCTGTAATCAATTATCTGCGACGCCGCTGCACTGGCTATCAATTGCCGACCAAATTCGTCGTCGCGATTGATGACCGCCAGCCCCAGATTTGGCCAATTAAACAAACGGGCCTTCGCCGCAGCGTACGCCGCCATGCTGCCGTGATAATCGAGATGATCTTGGCTTAAATTGGTAAATATCGCCGCGTCGAAATGCAGCGCTTCAACGCGGTGTTGCGCCAAGCCGTGAGAGGACACTTCCATAGAGGCCCAGCGCGCGCCGCCCTCACACCAACTGGCTAGCAGCGCCTGTATGGATACCGCGTCGGGCGTGGTATTTCCGGCTGGTTTCAAGTCGCCCAGACGACCATTGCCCAAGGTACCGACGATCCCGCAGGGCTCACCCATGGCCTCAAGCAGTTGCGCCAACATCCAACTGCAGCTGGTTTTGCCATTGGTGCCCGTTATGCCTATCAGGCGCATAGCCTGTGAAGGGTGAGCAAAATACTTACCGGCAATTTCACTAACGCGCTCAGCTAGCTGGTCAACGGGCAACACCGGCAACGACCATGTCGAAGTGTCACACGGCGCATCGGCAATAACCGCAACGGCGCCTGCCGCGACGGCCGCATTGATATGGTCACGACCATCGTGAGCATGACCTTTTAATGCCAGAAAAACCTTGCCCGGCTTAATTTTTCGGCTATCCAGGCACAGGCCAGCCACGGGAATTGCCGCCACATCGGCACTGACACCAGGCAGTAAATCACCCAGGCTGCGCTCACTCGGCTTGCTATAGCGGGCTACAGAGGTCATGCGGCGGCATCCCCCCGGTCTTCGCCTTCAGCTTCAGGCTCAACATCATCCGGCGCAATATTCATCAAGCGCAGCGCGTCGGCAACGACACTGGAAAATACCGGCGCGGCCACTAGCCCGCCAAAATAATCACCCTCCGGCTCATCAATCGTCACGACTGCAACAATGCGCGGGTCACTGGCCGGCGCCACGCCGGCAAACAGCGAAAAATAGCGGTCTTCCGCATAGCCACCAGCAACGGCTTTGTGCGATGTTCCAGTCTTTCCTCCAACGCGGTATGCCGCTACGCGGGCTCGCGTGGCTGTGCCGCCAGGCTGCGTAACCAGCTCCAGCATATCAACCACCTGGCGGGCGACTTTCGGAGCAATCACCTGCCGGTGCTCGGCGGGCTCCTGACGCTTCAGCATACTCACCGGCTGAAACACACCGTGGTTCGCAAATACGGAATAAGCTTGAGCGAGCTGGAGGTTGGTAACCGTCATGCCATAACCAAAGGACAACGTCGCCCGTTCGATCGCTCGCCAATTCGGACGGTTAGGCAGTACTCCGCTGCTCTCCCCGGGAAACCCGGAGCCGGTATCACGGCCAAAGCCGAATCGCTGAAAAACACGCCACACTTCTTGCTCGTCCAGCGACAGTGCAATTTTGGTAGTGCCAACTTGGCTGGATTTTTTCAATACTTCCGCTACGGTCAGCACGCCGTAGTTGCGATGATCTTCAAGTAGCTTAGGCCCCACCTTGATATAACCGGGGTGGGTGTTTATTTCGGTATCCGGCTGATAGCGGCCACTCTCGAGTGCAGCGACCAATGTCATCGGCTTCACCGTTGAACCCGGTTCAAACATGTCGATAACAGCGCGATTGCGCAACGCGCTCGGATTAAGCTGACTGCGGTTATTCGGGTTGTACGAGGGTTGATTCACCATCGCTAACACTTCACCGCTCTTACTATCGAGAATAACGACCGAACCGGCTTTAGCGCCGGTTCGTTTAAGTGCTGCTTTTAATTCTCGGTAGGCCAAGTACTGCAAGCGTAAATCTATGCTGAGCTGGAGGCTCTTTCCGGGGCTCGCCTCCTTCCCGGCATCGATCTCCCTAATAATATTGCCATACAGATCTTTTAATACTCGCTTGCGGCCGGGCTCGCCGTTGAGCCATTCGTCATAGGCCAACTCTAAGCCTTCCTGACCTCGGTCATCGATATTCGTAAAACCCAGTAAATGTGCCGTGACCTCACCCGCGGGATAAAACCGCCGGTATTCGCGCTGCAGGTAAACCCCCGGCACTTTTAATGCGAGGATAGCTTTCGCGTCTTGCGGTGCGAGATGGCGGCGCAGGTACATAAACTGGCTATTGCTGTAACGCTCCATTTTTCTGGACAATTCTGCAACCGACATCGACAGTGCACGCGCCAGCTTCGGCCAGGCGTCTTTCTGTTTGCCCAGCTCTCTGGGGTTTGCCCAAATTGACGCTACCGGTGTGCTAACCGCCAGCGGTTCGCCATTGCGGTCCGAGATCATGCCACGGTGTGCGGGAATGACTTCACTGCGAATCGTCCTGGCATTACCCTGCCCCTGCAGGAACTCATAGCCGCGATCAACATCAAGCACCTGCAAGGTCAGGGTGCGCGCAAGCAGCATGGCAGCCAGCACCAGCAGGCCGGCCACAACAACGCGAAACCGCCAAGGCGATATCGGTGCTTTAACCTGCTTTGCCATAACCCCTAACCATTTTTACCTCACGCATATCAGGCGCTTTCATTTTTAATTTATCTTCAGCCAGACCCTGCACTCTATCGGGCGACGCCCATGTGCTCTGCTCCAACAACAGACGCCCCCACTCTTCATCTAACTGCATAGCGTCGCGTCGCAAATCTTGTAACTCACTAAATAACTTGCGCGATTTATGCGAGCTTTGAATCAGCGCCAACGCTGACACCAAAACCAGAACAAACAGCAGCGGCACCCAAAACCCGCCAAAAGGCGCAACCTCAGCATTCTCACGCTGTTTTTTTTTCGGCTTGCCAGCGGCCGCCACCTAGCGCTCCCCCAGTTTTTCAGCAACTCGCATCACCGCGCTGCGCGCTCTGGGGTTCGCTGTCACCTCTTGCTCACTCGGCTTCACTGCTTTACCGACCAGTCGCATCGTCCGCCCAACCTGATCATCGGTAACAGGCAAATACGCCGGCACCGACTCGCCCTGGGCTTGTCGACGCATAAAACGCTTTACGATGCGGTCCTCCAGCGAGTGGAAACTGATAACAACCAACCGACCGCCGGGCCGCAGGCGCTCAACAACTTTTTCTAGCAGGCGCTCTAGGTCGCCCAATTCGTTATTGATGTATATGCGTATCGCCTGAAACGCTCGCGTTGCTGGGTGCTTGTGCTTCTCCCAAGAGGGGTTCGCCTCCGCCACAATTTTTGCCAACTGCAGCGTTCTTGTTATTGGCTGTTCCGCTCTAGCCTCAACAATCGCTCGCGCGATACGCTTGGCAAAGCGCTCTTCGCCATAGACTTTGAGCACCCGCGCGATATCGCTCTCTTCCGCCTCAGCCAACCACTGCGCTGCACTCTGGCCTGACTCGGTATCCATGCGCATATCAAGGTCGCCATCGCGCAGAAAACTAAAGCCGCGTTCGGCTTCATCCAGCTGCGGCGACGAGACACCAAGATCAAGCAGCACGCCGTCGATACCCTCGCGCCAACCGGCACACTCCAGCAATTCATCGAGCTCGGCAAATGAACCTTTGCGCATCTGGAAACGCTGATCTTCAGCCATTAAGGCAGCGCCAGACTCACAGGCACGAGGATCTTTATCGATCCCCATTAGCAGCCCCGCTTCGCCCAAGCTTTCCAGGATTAACCGGCTGTGGCCGCCACGCCCAAACGTTCCGTCCACATAGCAGCCATCACTTGGCCCCATGAGTGCCGAAACCGCCTCGTTGCGCAGTACCGTCAGATGCTGTTCCAAAGCGCCCCCTTAAAGTGACAGCGACAGCATTTCTTCCGGCATCGACTCATCGTCATCGCCGGTATCGAGCTCCTGGTTCCAGCCCGACTCACTCCAAAGCTCTAATTTTTTCCCCTGCCCGATAAGCATCAATTTCTTTTCTAAATTTGCGTAGTCACGCAGGGTCTGTGGCAATAACACGCGGCCATTGCCATCAAGCTCAAGCGGCGTGGCATAACCAAGCAACAAGCGCTGCATACGTCTGGCCTTGCGATGGATATTGGGCAAGGCCTCAATTTTTGGCTGTAAATCCAGCCATTGGGGCTCGGGGTAGACCAACAGGCAGCGCTCTTCTGTATGAGCAGTGACAACCAAACGCCCCTCACACACGGACGAAAGGGCATCGCGCACCTTGGCTGGAATCGCCATGCGCCCCTTTGCATCCATTGTGATTGCGTAGCTGCCGATAAACACGCTAGCCCACCTTTATCCCTTCAAAATCCACTTTCACACCACCTGAGCCCACAAAATGCCACTTTTCACCACTACGCGACACTATATGAACTGTGCAGCATTTATGTCAAGGAAGACGCACCGCAAAACGCAGGGATTTTTCGCAAATATGTTGTGAAATGGCAGGCAAAATCGCGGAACTTGCAAAAACGAAGAAAACTAAGGCATGAAAAACAAGCACATAAAAACACTACTTAAAGTAAACCCTTAAGTAGATGGCTCGTTATCGGAGAAATAAACAGAAAAGAAGAAAAATGAGTCGGCCTATAAGCCGGGTTCTGTCGTGGACGACCATTCATCTGGGGCCTGCGTCACCGCAAACCTCAAGCAGCCTACCCGAATCCACTGCGGGTCGCAGCGTAGGATTCCTATTTGGCCTTGCTCCAAGCGGGGTTTACCATGCCACGAACTGTTGCCAGTCGCGCGGTGCGCTCTTACCGCACCATTTCAACCTTACCGGCAGCCGAAGCTACGTAGGCGGTATATTTTCTGCTGCACTTTCCGTAGGCTCTCGCCCCCCAGGCGTTACCTGGCGCTTTACCCTATGGAGCCCGGACTTTCCTCCCCGCGCTTGCGCGCAGAGCGGCCGCCCAGCCGACTCAACTGTAAGAATAACCAGTACTTTAAAAAGACACAAGCCCGAGCGGCTATTTTTTTAGGGGTTGCTCTAACCCGTATTGATAAAGACGGTTTTTCTTAACCCCGGTAAGCTTCGCCGCTATCGAAGCGGCCTGCTTCATCGGCAGTTCGCTGCGAAGTATATCGAAGCAGCGCACTACCTCCGGACTAAGGTCGCCCTCCTTCGCCTGATACCCAGCCACCAACAGCACACACTCACCCCGCTGCTGATTGCGATCGCCAGCCACCCACGCAGCCAATTCATCAGCGGGAAGCCTTGCCACCGTCTCATATAATTTAGTGAGCTCCCTCGCCAACACCACCACACGATCACCGCCAAAGCACCGCGCTATATCCCGCACACAATCCAGCAACCGATGGGGAGCCTCATAAAAAATCATGGTGCGAGGCTCTGCTTTGAGGGCGTCCAGCTGCTTGCGGCGGGCCTGCTCTTTGGCGGGCATAAACCCTTCAAATGTAAAACGGTCTGACGGCAAACCTGCGACCGACAGAGCCGCTATCAGAGCGCTTGCTCCGGGAATGGGCGATACCCGAAACCCCTCCGCCAACACTGCATCGACAAGGCGATAACCGGGGTCTGAGATCAGCGGCGTACCGGCATCAGAAATGAGCGCGATACTACCGCCGCTGCGCAGAATATCGAGCAAGCGCTCGGTATCCTTGCTGCCGCTGTGGTCATGGTAGGCGATCATAGGGGTAGTAATACCGAAATGCGCCAATAAAGGGGCGCTGCGGCGCGTATCCTCCGCCGCAATCCGATCTACCGATTGTAGGACTTCCAGCCCTCGGGGTACCATATCGGCGAGATTCCCGAGAGGTGTGGCAACGACGAAAAGCGTGGGAGTCGACTCCAAAAGGACTATCCTCTAATGAACCAGCTGGCGAAGACTAACAACGGCATAATGATGAAGACAAGATTTTTCGCGCTCGCGATCATTGGCGCAGCACTCGCTGCCTGTTCCAGCGCACCGAGTTCGCCAACCGCTACGCAGCAGGAACCCCTGACAAGCTACGATGAGATTCGCCAGCGCCCCAGCACCCCGATAAACCGGCAAGCACTCGAGTTTAACCCTGCCACGGCGAAATCCGAAGATGTTGAATTGTGGCTGCAACAAGCCATGAGTCTGGACCCAGAAGCCGCGCAAGAGCTTCAACTGCGCGCGGCCGAAGTGCTTCTTAGAGACGGAGAGATGGGGCGCGCGGACGACACCGTACGAGATTTGGTCGCACCGGAATTAACCCCGAATCAAGCACTTCGCCTGGCCCTTGTCAGAGCGCGAATTCACCGCGCGCACGCGGAATTTAGCGAGGCGCTGATCCAGCTGTCAGATCCATTAATTGAGCAGGCAATGCTGGAAGCCCCCCTTCGGCGCCAACTGCAATTCAGCCAGCTTAGGGCGTCGCTGTTTGCCATTGAGGGCGACCACCTTGCCGCCGTACGGGAATGGATATTTATCGATCCGCTGCTCACCCGCAGTCAGCAGGAGCAGAACCGCGATGCTATTTGGCAATCGCTGATGCAGATTCCAACGTCCGTACTGCTCGACAAACTCGACAGCGCCAGCAACCGCGACTATCTTGGCTGGCTCGAGCTTGCCTCGGTTGCCAAAGACAATCAGGGCGATATTGAAGCGCAGATTCGCCAGCGCGATACATGGCTGGCACGCTGGCCCAACCACCCCGGTCGCCACCCACTACCCGGCGGCCTGGATCAGCTCGACAGCCTAATTGTTGACCAGCCCACGAAACTCGCGCTCATCCTGCCATTCACCGGGCGCTTTGCCAGTTATGGCAAGGCCATACGCGACGGCTTTATCGCCGCCTACATGCAGGCGCAGGAAAACCAGGCCAGAACCCCGGAAATTATTCTCTACGATAGTGGTAGCGGCGACATCAATCGGCTGCTCGATCAAGCCATTAGCGACGGCTGCGAATTGGCTATCGGCCCTCTGCGTAAGGAAAAACTCGACGAGCTGATTAGTCAGCACCCCAAAATGATGCCGATCCCCACCCTGGCGCTCAACCGTATCGAAGGGGATCAATTCCCCAGCGGCCTCTATCAATTCGGCCTTAACCCGCAAGATGAAGCGGAGCAGATTGCGGATATTGCGCGCAATAAAGGCCTACAACGAGCGATGATCATCACCCCAGAGGGCAACTGGGGCAGCAAGGTGGCACAGGCCTTCGCCCAGCGCTGGCAACAAGCCGGCGGCTATATTAGCGACAGCACCAACTTTAACGCTAAATCCAACGACTATTCCAAGCGCATAAAACAACTGCTTCATATCGACCAAAGTGAACAGCGTCGACGTCGACTGCAACAAATTATTGGCATGACGCCTTACTTCGAACCCTATCGCCGCAGCGATGCCGACATGATTTTCTTGGTGGCTCGCCCGAACGAAGGCCGCGCCGTGAAGCCGCTTTTGGCCTACCACTATGCGGGCGACCTACCCGTCTACGCGACATCACATATCTACCGCGGCAACACTGACCGCTCCCGGGACCAGGACATCAACGGTATTCACTTTGTCGATATCCCCTGGGTGTTCAACAGTGACTCCGCCATACGCCAAGCCATTAATGCGCACTTTGCTCGCAGCGATGCCTTTCAGCGCATGTATGCCCTGGGCGTAGACAGCTTCCGTTTGCATATGCGTATTAATCAATTACGCACGGGCAGTGGGCAAGTATTCGGCGAAACAGGCACACTCACCTTGAATGCCTTGGGCCAAATAGAGCGCGAACTCACACTGGCGGAAATTCGCGGGGGTGTCGCGGTCATCGATGCATCAAGCCAGGAATAAACTTGTTTAACCGCAAGCAAAAAGGCGATAACGCCGAGCGTTCAGCCTGCGACTTCCTGCGCAAACAAGGCCTTATCATCGTCCAGCAAAATTTTCGTAGCCGCTTTGGAGAGATCGACATTATTGCTAAGGACGGAGAAACACTGGTGTTTGTAGAGGTCCGCTTGCGCAATAACCGTCGCTTCGGCGGAGGTGCGGAATCGGTCGACCGACACAAGCAACAGCGCATTATCCAAACGGCCTCACTCTACCTAGCAACTCACAGCCAGTGCGAACTTCCCTGCCGTTTCGATGTCATTGAAGCATCGGAGCAGCAAGGCAAATTCCAACTACACTGGCTACCTAATGCCTTTCAGCTATAAGGATTCCGCACTGTGGATCAATCAGAACACGTGGTAGACCTGTTTCACCGCCACATAGAGAGCTGCATGTACACCATGGAAGCACTTGGTGAAGGTATTGCGAAAGCCAGTGACGGTATCGTCGAGTCCATGCTCAGCGAGAACAAAGTTATCTGTTGTGGCGAGGGCACTCAGGGCTTAATCGCCCAACATCTTGTTACCAACCTGCTTAACCATTTTCAGCATGAGCGCCCAGCGCTTCCGGCGATGGCGCTAACGACGGATTCAGCGACTGCCACGGCAATCGCATCCCAGTCAGGTTACAACGATATATTTGCCAATCAGATCCGGGCATTAGGTCATCGCGGTGACTGCCTCTTCATCTGCTATCAGGGCGGCAGTGCGAATACGCTGCGCTGCATTCAGGCTGCACACGAACGCGAAATGCGCGTAATCGGCCTCTCGGGCCCAGATGCCAGTGACGCTAGCGCGCTGCTGCAAGCCGATGATATTGAGCTGGTCTTTCCCGTGGACAATGCCGCCCGCCTAACAGAAATGCAGCTTGTTGCTGTTCACGCAATATGCGAGCTCATCGACAGCCAACTATTTGGAAGTTATTGATATGAATACTTACCTTCGCACCTTGCAGGCGCTAGCTTTGTCCCTGAGTCTTGCTTCCTGCACGCAGATACTCACTGCTACTAACGACGCACCGATACAGGAAGACCCCGGTAGTCGCAGCCTTGGCAGCTATATTGACGACCAAATTATTGAAACCAAAGCCACCGTCAATATCCGCAAAACCCGCCCGGAGCTCGAGGACGCACACATTAACGTCACCAGTCACAACGGCATTGTGTTGCTCACAGGACAAGTAGCTAACGCCGAGCTAAAACAGCAAGCCGCCGCCGTTGCTGACAAGCTCAAAAAAGTGCGAAAGGTGCACAACGAACTCAGCATTGGCGAAGCCAGCAGCATGCTCACACGCAGCAATGACAGCTGGCTGAGCACCAAGGTCAAAAGCCGCCTATCCCTTAACGAACAGCTGGATGCATCGCGCATCAAGGTCGTTACAGAAAAGGGTGTCGTCTATTTGATGGGTTTAGTATCAAAGAGTGAATCAGATATCGCGGCGCGCGTGACCAGCGAAACAAAAGGCGTGCAAAAAGTGGTAAGGGTATTTGAATACTACTAGGGAGGTAAGTAGCCCTAGGATTCGGGCTACTGCTGTTACTTGACTACTTTCAGGCTTGGCCGCCCCGGCTGCGGCTTAGTGCTCGACGTCGCGTCGGAGCCCGCCCCATCCGGCGGTGTTGTCGGCGGCTCGTCGGCATCGAACAGCATGCCCTGGCCATTTTCTCTGGCGTAAATTCCGAGCACAGCGGCAACGGGCACACGGATATCCTGCGCAACACCGCCAAACCGCCCCCGAAAACCCAGCTCGTCGTTGCCGACATCAAGACCAACAACAGCAGACGGAGAGATATTAAGAACAATTTGACCGTCTTGCACAAACTGCTGGGGCACTTCCACCCCCTCCATCATGGCATTCACCAGAATGTAGGGAGTGCAGTCATTATCGACGACCCATTCATAGATCGCTCGGATCATGTAAGGGCGGCTGGAGTTCATTGCCATAGTGATTAGGCCGCGCTGTTTTCGCCGCGCATTTCCCGCTCTTTCTGGGTCAAGCTCTCCTGGAATGAGGGGCGCTCAAACAGGCGAACCATGTATTCCAGCAGTGGCTTGGACTGACGAGTCTGAGGAATTTCCACGCCCAGCTGCTCCAATCGCCATAGAATCGGAGCTAAACAGCAGTCCACCAATGTGAACTCTTCATTCATAAAGAATGGCTTTTCAGCGAAAATCGGTGCGATCGTCAGCAGGCTGTCACGCAGCTCTTTGCGCGCTTTATCCTGAGCTTTTTGGCTTCCGTTCTGAATTTCATCAACCAGACGACACCAGTCGCGCTCGATACGATAAATGTACTGACGGCTCTCACCACGCGCTACTGGATATACCGGCAGCAATGGCGGATGAGGAAAACGCTCATCGAGGTATTCCATCATCACTTTTGACTCATACAAAGCCAAATCGCGATCCACCAGGGTCGGCAAACTACCATAGGGGTTGAGCTCAGCGACTTCCTCGGGAAGGTTGCTTGGATCAACGTCAACAATATCGACGGTTACACCCTTTTCTGCCAATACAATCCGCACACGATGGCTATAGTGGCTGGCTGCATCAGAAAAAAATGTCATTGTAGAACGCTTGGCAACAACGCCCATTGAACTCACCTCAAACTATCAATCTATATGACAAGAAACGGGCAGACCTCAAAATGAAGCCGCCCGTCCATAAAACCCAGCTGTTCGCAGGTTTACATCAGTGCACGTCTTTCCAGTACTCGCGGTTAAGCAGGTAAGCAAAAACGAAGAACAGCGCAATAAACGCCAGCACATAAACGCCGATGCGCTTACGCTTCGCTTGTACAGGTTCTCCCATGTACTCAAGGAAGTTCACCAGGTCGTAGATAACGGCATCATACTCTTCCGGAGTCAACGACCCTTCGGTAGCGTAGGTGAAACTGCCACATGGGTTCAGGGCATTGCCGTTTTCATCGAAAAGCACATCTTCACCCGTTAACGGGTCGCGCAGTATACCACCATTGGCCGCCTGCACCGGGCCCGGCGCACACTCAGGCATACCCTGCAGCTCAGCGAGAACGTGAGGCATACCAACATCTTTAAACACGCGGTTATTTACGCCGTATGGACGTGAAGGGTCAGCGTGAAAAGTGCGCAAGTAGGTGTAAAGCCAGTCGGGGTTACGCGCACGCGCAACCAGCGTCAGATCCGGTGGCGCAGCGCCAAACCATTTCTTTGCTTCGGCCTCATCCATGGCATTGGTCATCAATGCACCGATTTTGGCCGACTGATCGAACTTAAGGTACTGCTCAAACAAGTCTTCGGGGATATTCAGGTCGTTGGCAGTACGCTGATAACGCCCGTACTGCAAAGAGTGGCACCCCATACAATAGTTCATGTAGGTTTGGGCGCCACGCTGCAAGGACGGCAGGTTGGTAACGTCCGTCTGAATTTCATCGCAATCCATAGTGCCGCAGTTATGCGCTGACTCCGCACCGACCGCCTTCAGCGGAACGATGGTCAACAGCGCAACGACCAGCAGAACGCCCATGCTCTTCCAGAAGCCCATGCCGCCATCGGTCACCCGGGTCGGCTCAGCTTTAGTCGCTTCCCACTTGGTCCAGAAAGGCATTAGCAGGAAGAAGGCAAAGTAAATCACTGAGCAAATTCGAGCCAGCAAAGTACGGCCTTCGGTCGGCGCCTTAACACCCAGCACACCCAAGATCAGGAAGGCTGCCGCAAACAGTACGATAGCAATCTTACTGATACGCCCTTTATAGCGAATGGACTTCACTGGGCTGCGGTCAAGCCAAGGCAACAGGAACAGAATCGCTACAGACGCGCCGAATGCAACGAAGCCCCACAGCTTATCGGGAACGGCACGCAGCACCGAGTAAAACGGCGTGAAGTACCAAACTGGAGCAATGTGCTCAGGCGTCTTCAAACCATTGGCGATTTCAAAGTTCGCAAACTCGATGAAATAACCGCCCATTTCAGGCATGAAGAAGATGATGCTACAGAAGACAAACAAGAACACCGCCACCGCTGTCAAATCGTGCACGGTGTAGTAAGGGTGGAACGCCACGCCATCCAGGGGGATGCCGTTCTCGTCCTTGTTCTTCTTGATCTCAACGCCGTCAGGGTTATTGGAGCCCACTTCGTGGAGCGCAAGGATGTGCAGAACAACCAAGGCCAGAAGAATAATCGGCAGCGCAACAACGTGCAGCGCAAAGAAGCGGTTCAGGGTAATACCAGAAATCAGGTAGTCACCGCGGATCCACTGCACAATATCTTCGCCGACAACCGGAATGGCGCCGAACAGCGAGATAATTACCTGCGCACCCCAGTATGACATTTGACCCCATGGCAATACATAACCAACGAAGGCCTCTGCCATCAGCGCCAGGAAGATGAACATACCGAATACCCAAATCAGCTCACGGGGCTTCTTATACGAGCCGTAAAGCAGGGCACGGAACATGTGCAAGTAGACAACAACGAAAAACGCCGATGCTCCGGTTGAGTGCATATAGCGTATGATCCAACCGTATTCGACATCACGCATGATGTATTCAACGGAGCGGAACGCCTCCTCAGCACTCGGCGTGAAGCTCATTGTCAGCCATACACCGGTCAGCAGCTGGTTTACCAACACCAGCAACGACAACACACCGAAGAAATACCAGAAGTTAAAGTTCTTAGGTGCATAGTACTTACCCATATGGGTATCCCATGCACGCATAATTGGTAGGCGGGCATCAACCCAGTCGCGCAGACCAATTAACATCTTCATTACGCAGCCCCCTGATCGACACCGATGACGAGTACATTGTCACCTTCGTATGAATATGGCGGAATATCCAAGTTACGCGACGCAGGTGAGCCCGCGTAGACGCGACCAGACAGATCGAAGCGTGAGCCGTGGCAAGGGCAGAAGAAGCCGCCTACCCAGGCATCGCCACCCAAGTCGGGAACACCGACTTCTGGACGGTGCTTAGGCGCGCAACCCAAGTGGGTGCACAAGCCGATCAAAACGAGATACTCAGAACGAATAGAGCGAGCAATGCCTTCAATGTACTCCGGCTGCTGCGCGCCTTCAGATGCGGGGTCTTTCAAATGTGTTTCGATAGTAGAAAGCTCTTCGATCTGCTTTTCTGTGCGGCGCAGTACATAAACTGGCTTACCGCGCCACTCTACTACGACCATTTGGCCCGGCTCTAATTTACTGATATCTGCCTTTACCGGTGCACCTGCCGCTTTAGCTTTGGCACTGGGATTCCAAGAGCCCACGAATGGCGTTGCCACCCCAACTACGCCTGCGGCACCGACCACCGAGGTAGCTGCGGTCAGAAAGCGCCGACGCCCCGTGTTTACGCCGTCATTACTCATGACGTTTCCCCCATAACATACGAATAATCAGACTAAACCGCCCCAATAAGGGAGCGACAGCTAATTTCAAGTGGGCCAAATACTAATGAACTTGGCCCGGACTGACAATCAATTCCCTGCTCGCCAGCATTATCCCGCCTCTCAAACGGGCAAAAAAAAACGCCCACAGTTTTTCTGTTGGGCGTTTTCCGATAGCCGCCAAAGCGCCTTCCGGCCATTCGGCCGCAGTGGTTAACGCTTGGAGAACTGTGGCTTTCTACGCGCTTTACGCAGACCAACCTTCTTACGCTCAACTTCACGAGCATCACGAGTCACGTAACCGGCTTTACGCAGGTCACCACGCAAGGCTTCGTCATACTGCATCAGCGCACGTGTAATACCGTGACGAATCGCACCGGCCTGACCAAAGCTGCCGCCACCGCTGACGTTTACTTTGATATCAAACTTCTCAACCATATCGACCAGCTCCAGAGGCTGACGAACGATCATACGAGCAACTTCACGACCAAAGTATTGATCTAGCTCACGATCATTGATCGAAATTTTACCGCTTCCCGCCTTCAGAAAGACGCGAGCTGAAGAAGTTTTACGGCGACCAGTGCCGTAATATTGAGTGGCTGACATAGTACGCTTCCGTTAAATATTCAGTTCGATGGGCTGTTGGGCAGTGTGAGGATGCTCAGCGCCAGCATAAACTTTCAGTTTCTTGAACATAGCTCGACCCAGGGGGTTTTTAGGCAGCATGCCTTTAACCGCACCCTGAATAACTCGCTCGGGGGCTTTATCGATCAGCTTTTCGAAGCTGATTGACTTCAAACCACCGGGGTAGCCAGTGTGATGATGGTAAATCTTGTCTGTCGTTTTCTTGCCAGTTACGCGAACTTTCTCCGCGTTGACAACAACAATGTAGTCGCCGGTATCGACATGAGGCGTGTACTCAGGCTTATGCTTACCGCGCAAGCGATGCGCAATCTCACTGGCCAGACGACCCAATGTTTTGTCGGCGGCGTCAACCACGAACCAGTCGCGAGTGACATCGTTGGGTTTTGCACTAAAGGTTTTCATGAATCTCGCCTATGGGGACCGTACCGAACAAAGAGCGCGAATACTACATAAGCGCCAAATGATTTTCAAGCTAAAAACACAGCTTTCTTAAACAAACACCGCGAGAGCAAGCCGCCACTATGGGCGGTGCTCTCGCGCCAGATATTCCTTGGACTGCATTTCGAGCAAACGGCTCTGGGTACGCTCAAATTCAAAATCTAATCGTCCGCCAGCATACAGCGACGCCAACGGTGCGGCTGCAGACAATACCAGTTTTACATTGCGGTCGTAAAACTCATCGACCAAATTTATAAAACGTCGCGCCTGGTCATCTCTTCCGGCGCCCAGTATTGGCACATTGCCAATCACCACGGCGTGGAAGATTCTCGCCAGCTCGATATAGTCGTACTGACTTCTGGGGCCATCACACAGCTCATCGAATTCAAACCACGCCACGTCGTCAGCCACTTGCTTGGCGACAATATTTCGCCCCTCTATATCCAGCGCAACATTCGCCTCGGGTGCCTCGGGCGCCAAACTGGTGAAGCTACGCTGCAAGCTGGCCTCCGCCTGGTCGTCCAGGGGGCTGTGGTACAACTCTGCCTGCTCGAGGGCCCGCAGACGGTAGTCCACCCCACCATCGACATTCACAACCTCAACATTTTCTTGAATCAAGGCGATAGCCGGCAGAAAGCGCGCCCGTTGCAAGCCATCTTTGTACAATTGGTCGGGAACAATATTTGAGGTGGCAACCAGCACCACGCCGCGCTCAAACAAGCGTTCGAACAAGCCTGCGAGAATCATGGCATCGGTGATATCGGAGACAAAAAACTCGTCAAAGCAGATGACCCTCGCCTCATCCGCTATGCGGTCTGCCACCATAACCAGGGGGTTTTTCTCCCCGGCAAGGTCCTTTAGCTCGCGATGAACGCGCTGCATAAATCGATGAAAGTGCGCACGCAGCTTATCGTCAAACGGCAGAGTGTCGTAAAACGTGTCCATTAAATACGTTTTGCCGCGCCCCACTCCACCCCAAAAATAGAGCCCTTTAATGGAGGCAACCGGCGGCGCTTTGCGAAACCTGGCAAATACTCCTGCCAAACCGCGCCCCTGAATTTTCGGCGGTGCAGCAATCAGCTCCTCGTACAAACGCTGCAAACACGCAACAGCATGCGCCTGAGCTTGGTCATGGGAAAACCCGCCCGACTCAATATCTCTCTGATAGCGCTGTAGAGGTGAAGACATACTGCTCTCCCTAGTTTTGACGGCGGCAACTTTACCCAGCGCAATGCCAATTGGCAATTTTTCGCTTCAGCTGGCTGCCCCAATCATCCGAGCCAGTTATACTGTGGCGAAACACGGCAACATGTCGTGAGCAAGGAGGAAACACTGTGTACGAATTGAGCACCCTGATCGCCGTAGCCATTATCTGCCTGCTGATAGGCAGTGCCGCAGGCTACTTTATGCTCAGCCGCATCAGGCCAGAACAGCAGAGTCGCGCTGCCTTGGAAAAGCAGTTTAATGACATGCAAAAGCAGCAACAGGACTACCAGCAAGAAGTCAGCGGCCACTTTGACCGCACTGCAGAGCTACTCAACGACCTTGCTGAAAGCTACCGCAATGTTCACAACCACATCGCCAGTGGCGCACGCGACCTGCACAGCACGGGCATCAGTCCCCTGCAAACCCTTCCCGAGGGCCGCCCCGTACTCGAGGGCAACCCCGCTGCCGGCAAACCTTCTCAGCAGCCACTGGACTATGCGCCGCGCCAACCGGGCAGCAAGGGCGCCCTCCATGAAGAGTTTGGCCTGGACAAGGACTCAGAATCCGAACAGGAACCTAAACCGCCGGTGGCGCCCCACGCCTAACCCCGCTTACGCTGGGTTATCAACATCGATAAACTGATGCTCGATTCCCAGCGTCTCCGCTAGCTTGGCGCCAAGCGCGCGCACGCCGTAGCGCTCGGTGGCGTGGTGGCCCGCCGCAATGTAGTGCAGCCCCTGCTCCCTTGCGCTGTGAATGGTCGGCTCCGATACCTCGCCACTCAGGTAGGCATCTACCCCCAACTCTGCCGCACGATCGATATACGATTGCGCCGCGCCGGTACACCAGGCAATTCGGTGAATGGGGTGCTCCCCCACCTCCTCCAGCAGTGGCTCTCTCCCCAAAACGCTGGCCACTTTGGCAGCAAAGTCGCGCGCGGCCATCGGCTCACTCAAACGCCCCACATTGCCGACCGGCCTGGCCGAACCATCCAACCCCGACTCCACCACAAACCCCAGCTCTTTTGCCAACTGAGCGTTATTACCCAGCACCGGGTGGGCATCCAAAGGCAGGTGGTAGGCAACAAGGCTAACGCCGCTCTCTAACAGCCGCTGGAGGCGCCGGCGCTTCATACCTTTCACGCAGGGGTCCTCTCCGCGCCAAAAAAAACCGTGGTGAACCAGCAGGACATCAGCGCCTGCGTCCACAGCAGCATCAATCATCGCCTGACTGGCCGTCACGCCACTAACGATACGCCGCACCTCAGCCCGCCCTTCTACTTGCAGGCCGTTCGGGCAGTAGTCCGTAAATGCCTCAGGTTCCATGATAGCGTTCGCCTCCGCCACCAACTCTTGCAAACTCGTCTCCTGCAAACTCGTCGCCACATTTCCCCCTTGTTAATTCGGAATCGTTCACATTCGTGATAGGCTATCACGCCCCGCCGGACGCCAGAACCACAGCCTGCTCCCGGCTAACGATTATGCTGCTGAAAATTGAGGCGCTGCGGTGAAACTGCACTTTCTGAAAACGCTTTTCTGGCCGAGTATCTGCGGATTGCTACTCGGGCTCTTCATCCTCTCTTATCAGCCAGGCGGCGCAGCACCTGGCGATTTTTCAGCAGCCGTGGAGAAGGCAGCACCTGCGGTCGTCAACATCTACACCACCAAAGTGGTACAGCAGCGCCACCCTCTTGCCAACGACCCCCTGTTCAAGCACTTCTTTAACCGCAGCGGCAGGGCACGGCAACACTTGGAGCGCAGCCTTGGCTCGGCGGTTATCGTCGACAAGCGCGGCTATCTGCTCACTAACTTTCACGTTATTAAAGATGCCGACGAAATTTTGGTGATGCTGCAAGACGGCCGCCAAGCGCTGGCCAGCGTGATCGGCAGTGATTCCGACACCGATCTGGCGGTACTCAAGATTGACCTGGAAAACCTAACCGCGATCCAAGCCGGGCAGCCAGAGCAGGCGCGGGTTGGCAATATTGTGCTGGCCATCGGCAACCCCTACGGCTTTGGCCAAACCGTAACCCAGGGGATCATCAGCGCAACGGGACGCTATGGACTGGGTTTGAGCCAGTTCGAAAACTTTATTCAAACCGACGCCGCGATCAACCCCGGCAACTCCGGCGGTGCATTGATCGACCGCGACGGCAAGCTCCTGGGCATTAACACGGCGATTTATACCCAGAGTGGCGGCTCCACAGGTATTGGCCTTGCGATACCCACCGACCTTGCGCTGCGCACGATGAACGACCTCATCCGCTACGGACGGCCGGTACGCGGCTGGCTGGGGATTGAAGTTCAGCCTCTGGGCACAGGCACCAATGGCGTGGTTATCACAGGCCTGGCCAGGAATGGTCCAGCGGCCACCGCGGGCCTTCAGCTGGGTGATATTTTAACGGAGATCAACGGCGAGAAAGTTGGCGACGGCCACGCCGGGATGAGACTCATCACCGACACCCGCCCTGGCGAAACCGTTCGACTAGGCCTGCTGCGCAGCAACAAACCATTCTCGGTAACCACTAAAGTTACGATGCGCCCTGAGCAACAGGGCGGCTAGCGGGGAAAGCGAGCGTCGAAAGACGCCAACAACTGAGCATGCTGCTCGGCAGTGCCCACGGTAATACGCAGATAATTATCGATACGCGGCTGCTTGAAGTGCCGCACAATCACCCCATCCTCTCGCAGGGCCGCGGCAATATCCGCGGCTGCCAGCGTCCGGTGGCGCGTGAACAAAAAATTCGCCGCAGAGGGCAGCGACTCAAACCCACGCTGGCTGAGCTCAGCGCGCAAGCGCTCACGTTCGGCAATCACCGCATCACAGCACTGCGCAAAGTACTCGCGATCGTTAATCGCCGCTTCCGCCCCCGCTAATGCCAAACGGTCCAATGGATAGGAATTGAAGCTGTTTTTTATCCTATCCAAAGCGTCAATCAGCTCTGCTGAACCAATCGCCAAACCCACTCGCAGGCCCGCCAAGGAGCGCGACTTGGAGAAGGTTTGCGTTACCAGCAAATTGGGATATTCATTCACCAAGCCGACCGCCGACTCGCCACCAAAGTCGATATACGCCTCATCAACAACCACAACGGTTTCGTTGTTCACCGCCAGCAAACGACGAATTTCATCCAAGGGCAGCAAGCGTCCAGTGGGGGCATTGGGGTTAGGGAAAATAATGCCACCATTGATGCCGGTGTAGTCACTGACATCTATCGCAAAATCGTCCGTTAACGGGATGCGCTCAAAAGGAATGTTATACAGCTGGCAATACACGGGGTAAAAGCTATAGCTGATATCGGGAAAGAGCAGCGGGCGGCCGTGTTGGAATAGACCATTAAAAATATGAGCCAGCACCTCGTCGGAGCCATTCCCCACGAACACCTGATTGGCTTCAACGCCATAATAATTAGCAATCGCCGCCCGCAAGCTGTCCGCATTTGGGTCCGGGTACAACCGCAAATCATCACCCAGTGCCGCTTGCATTGCCTCGATAGCCTTAGGCGACGGTGGGAAGGGATTCTCGTTGGTATTGAGCTTCGTCAACTTGCTCAACTTGGGCTGCTCGCCCGGCACGTATGGCTCGAGCTCTTTGACGCGAGGGCTCCAAAACCTACTCATCGCCACCCCCATCCCGGAGTCGATACTCGGCACTTCGCGCGTGTGCCGTCAGCGATTCACCACGCGCCAACACCGACGCGGTTTCAGCGAGCACAGCAGCGCCGGCGGGAGAGCAGTTAATCACCGAGGAGCGTTTTTGGAAGTCATACACGCCAAGCGGCGATGAAAAACGCGCAGTGCCTGACGTCGGCAGCACGTGATTCGGTCCTGCGCAGTAATCCCCCAAGGCTTCCGGGGTGTGCCTGCCGAGAAAGATCGCTCCTGCATGACGGATCTGCGGTAAATATTGCTCGGGCTCGTCAACGGATAGCTCTAAGTGCTCCGGCGCAATGCGGTTCACCAGCTCGATAGCTTCCGACATATCCGCCACAGCGATCAGCGCGCCGCGCTCACTCAGCGAACGCCGGATCATATCCTCGCGCTCCATTGTCGGTAAAAGTCGGTCGATGCTTGCCGCCACTTGATCCAGATATTCCGTGCTGGGCGATATCAATAATGATTGCGCGTCTTCGTCGTGTTCGGCCTGCGAGAACAAATCCATGGCGATCCAGTCAGGATCGGTTTTGCCATCACAAACGACCAGTATCTCGGAGGGGCCCGCGATCATGTCCAAGCCCACGCTACCAAACACTTGCCGCTTTGCCGTGGCGACATAGATATTGCCAGGCCCGACGATCTTATCCACCTTGGGAATGGTTTCGGTACCATAGGCAAGTGCCGCAATCGCCTGCGCGCCACCTATCGCAAACAACCGATCCACCCCGGCAATGGCAGCAGCGGCCAAGACCATATCATTCACCTGACCACCCGGCGTGGGGGACACGGCAACCAACTCAGCCACCCCAGCCACTTTGGCTGGAATTGCATTCATTAATACTGACGAAGGATAGGTTGCCTTGCCACCCGGCACATACAAACCCACGCGATCCATAGGCCGCACTTGCTGGCCAAGCACCGTTCCATCAGCCTCTTGATATTGCCACGACTCCTGACGCTGATGCTCATGGTACAAACGAATTCGCTCCGCCGCCCGCTCCAGAGCCTGCCGCTGCTGTGCATCAATACGCTGCAATGCCGCGTGCAACTGTTGCTGGCTGAACTCCAGCTCGGCAACTGACGCCGCTTCCACGTTATCGAAACGGCGCGTGTAGTCCAGCAGCGCCGAGTCGCCGTGCTCACGTATATCGCCCAGCACACCGGCGACCGTACTCACTACGCCCGCATCCGACACAGAGTCCCAGGCGAGCAAAGCATCGAGCCGGGCATCAAAGTCCGGCGCGCTGCGGCTCATTCTGTTGATCACTGCCTTGCTCATTTTCAGGCCTCCGCGGCTCGTGCGCTAACTGCCTTTTCCAAATCGTTGATAATGCCCTGAATGACCGCGTGCTTGCGCTTCATTGCCGCCCGGTTCACCACTAACCGCGAACTCACTGGGGAGATCAGTTCCAGGGGCTCCATACCGTTCGCTCGCAAGGTATTACCAGTATCAACGATATCGACGATTAGATCGGCAAGATCCATCAGCGGCGCCAGCTCCATGGCACCGTAAAGCTTGATCAATTCCACTTGAATACCGCGCTCGGCAAAGTGGCGGCGCGCAACGTTTACAAACTTTGTCGCAACGCGCACGCGCCCTTGAGGCAGCGGCTCGCCCACCCGCCCAGCGGTCATTAGCTTGCACCGCGCGATGTTCAGATCCAGAGGCTCATACATGTCCTCAGCCCCTAACTCGAGCAGCATATCTTTACCGGCAATGCCGATATCAGCCGAGCCCAGCTTTACGTATGTGGGTACGTCCGTACCTCGAATCACGATCAATTGAATATGGGGATGATTTGTCGAGAAGATCAACTTTCTGCTACTGGAAATATCCTCCAGCGGTTCAATACCCGCCTCCGCCAAAAGAGGCAGCGTCTCTTTGAGAATACGCCCCTTCGTTAGCGCTATGGTAATTGGCTGATCCACGCTTACAACTCCCGAATTAGGCTTTACCGCCAATACTTGCGGCAATGGCCAGACTAATATTTTTTAACTGCTGACCCGGCGAATGTCGGCGCCGAGCGACAAGAACTTTTCTTCAATACACTCGTAGCCGCGGTCAATATGGTAGATGCGGTCCACGAGTGTCTCACCGTCAGCCACTAAACCAGCAATCACCAGACTCGCCGACGCGCGCAAGTCGCTGGCCATTACCGGCGCACCTTTCAGGCGTTCTGTTCCGGTAATCAACGCGGTATTGCCATCGACGCTAATGTTCGCACCCATACGATTCATTTCGTGGGTTTGAATCAAGCGGTTTTCAAAGATGGTTTCGCTCACTTTGGCAACGCCCTCAGCCACCGCATTCATCGCCGTGAACTGCGCTTGCATATCTGTGGGGAATCCCGGGTATGGCACCGTCTTGAAACTCACGGCCTTGGGACGTCGGCCTTCCATATCCAGGCTAATCCAGTCTTCGCCATGCTCAATTTTCGCGCCGGCTTCTTCAAGCTTAACCAACACAGCATCTAGCGTGTTGGGATCGATATCCCGCAGTTTAATATTGCCGCGCGTTGCTGCAGCGGCAACTAAGTAGGTTCCCGCCTCTATGCGGTCTGGCATCACCGAATAACTGCAGCCACCTAACTTTTCTACACCATCAATGGTGATGGTTGCACTACCATGGCCGGAAATCTTGGCTCCCATCGCGATTAAGCAATTCGCCAAGTCAATAATCTCTGGCTCTCGCGCCGCATTTTCCAGAACTGTTCGCCCCTCGGCCAAACACGCCGCCATAAGAACATTCTCGGTGCCGCCGACGGTGACCATATCAAACAAAATATGGGCGCCCTTCAACCGCCCGTTGGGACAGGTTGCGGTAATGTAGCCTTCATCGACGTCGATCTGCGCGCCCATGGCCTCCAGGCCACGCAAATGCTGATCAACAGGACGGCTGCCGATCGCACAGCCGCCGGGGAAAGACACTCTGGCGCGCCCAAAATGGGCCAAAAGCGGACCAAGCACTAGGATCGACGCCCGCATGGTTTTCACCAATTCGTAGGGCGCGGTGGTCTGCTTCGTTGTGGCACCGTTGATTTCAACGCAGAGTTTCTCGTCAACCAACAGCTCAGTACCCATGCTACGCAGCAGGGCGATCATGGTAGTAATATCGTGAAGATGGGGCAGGTTACTGACTCTTACCGGCTCACTGGATAGCAGAGTCGCCGCCAGTATCGGCAGGGCCGCATTTTTTGAACCTGAAACGCGTATCTCTCCGCTGAGCGGACCACCGCCGCGGATTAACAATTTATCCATGAGAGCTCCTGCGCCGCCAACTACCTATTTGCCCATCAGGCTTCGGCAGGGGTCAGCGCCTTAATATTAATAGCGTGGAGAGAACCGTCTTTAATCCAGTCGTTCACGGCGGCATATACCAGCTGCTGACGCTTCACCGGGCGAAGACCGGCAAAGGCATCGCTGATCACTTGCACATCGTAATGATTACCTTCCCCACTCACTTCAAAAACACCATCTGCGAAGTGTTCGCGGAGTCGCGCCAGGATCTGTTCTGCTTGCATGCCTAAGGTATTCCGTAAATACAAAAATTAGGCGACGAATTGTACGCAATTGCGGCGGTCTTGGCGAGAAGACCGCCGCAGGTCTTCACTTGGCGGCCTGCTCCATCACCTCTCTCGGAGCAACCGTCCAGTTGTCGATCACTTTATCAATGTCGCCATCATAGGTCGCCACCGCGGTAGTGAACTGGTTTTGGTAGATCAACCCCAAATTCAGCCCCTCTATGATCACGTTGCGCAGCATCCAGTTACCGTCGCGCCCACGGCGAAGGGTATAAACAACTTCATAGGGCTCAGCGCGCTCGCCGTAGATGTGCTGGCGCACGCCGACGCTACCGGACAAATCCGCATCAGCAGGCAGCGGAAGTACTTCTATTTTGTTGCCGTTGAAACCAAGCAGACCCTTTGCGTAGGTGTTGATCAAACCGTCTTTGAAGTTCTTGGTAAAGCGAATCACATTGTCGCGAAATTGCTCGCGCTCCTCTTTGGTTCGCAAGCTCTGGTAATACGCACGACTACCGTATTTGCCCATTACCCCGCGAGCAAAGCTCTGGAAATCCACAACCTCATCCATAATTCGACGCACTTCGTCGTTAAAGCGTTGCGGATCTTCGGCAACGTACTCGCGCGCCTCTTCAATCACTTTCATCAATTCCTGCGTGGTACCCGCCACCACTTCATGAGGCCCGCGCTGTGCGTCAGCCGCCGACACGGCGCCCGCAAATATCACCAAACCCAGCGCCAAAAGCATTTGTTTGAACATTTTTTTATCTCCGATAGTTAAGCCACGACCCGCGTTACCGCGAATAGCCTGCTCTACACCCTTGCTAAGACAGCAGTTTACGGAATTGGCTCCCCGCACGACGACGAGGTAAACCTGTTAATTTTTCACATTGGAAATTATCATAGCGAAAATTAGCCGCCGCTTAACGGCATTATTGCAATAACGAGGTTTCCTCCCAACGATGGCATCTTCTTATCTCGACACTGCTAAACGCGTTATTCGCATGGAAGGAGACGCCGTCGACGCGCTCGGCGAGCGTATCGACGACAGCTTTAATCGCGCCTGCGAACTTCTTCTAAACTGCAAGGGCAGAGTCGTTGTCACCGGCATGGGTAAATCGGGCCACATCGGCAACAAACTGGCGGCGACCCTGGCCAGTACAGGCACCCCCGCATTTTTTGTACACCCCGGGGAGGCCAGCCACGGCGATATGGGGATGATTACCGCCGGCGACGTGGTGATAGCCCTGTCAAACTCGGGGTCAACTGCAGAACTGGTCACCCTGATCCCGCTGCTTAAGCTGCTGGCCGTACCCGTGATCGCCATGACGGGAAAGCCCAACTCGGAGCTCGCCAGCAGCGCGGATGTCCATCTCGACGTCGGCGTAGAACAAGAGGCCTGCCCACTGAATCTTGCCCCGACATCCAGCACGACCGTAACACTTGTAATGGGCGATGCGCTCGCCATCGCGTTACTGGAGGCCCGCGGCTTCACCGCCGATGATTTTGCCTTCTCTCACCCCGGCGGCGCGCTGGGTCGACGCCTGCTGCTGAAGATTGACAATATTATGCACACCGGGGAAGCCATACCGCACATCAATACTGGCGCCAAGCTCAGCGATGCCCTGCTGGAAATGAGCAGTAAGGCGCTGGGTATGACCACGGTACTCAATGAAGACGGCAGCCTGGCGGGTATTTTCACAGACGGCGACTTGCGGCGCGCGATCGACCGCGGCATTGACATTCACCAGGCGAAAATAGACGACGTGATGACCGCCAACTGCCGCAGCATCAGGCCCGGCACACTGGCCGCAGAAGCACTGCGCATTATGGAAGATAATAAAATCACCGTCTTGGTCGCTCTGGACGATCACGCAAAGCCAGTAGGCGTGATCCACACCCACGACCTGCTTAAAGCCGGCGTCGCCTAAAACAGGGAACACCATGCAAACCATTCTCGAAAAAGCAAAAACGGTCACCCTACTGGCAATGGATGTCGACGGCGTACTGACCAACGGCAGCCTGTACTTTGGCAATAGCGGCGAGGAAATGAAAGCGTTCAGCATCCTTGACGGGCTTGGTATTAAACTGCTGCGCGACGCCGGCATCCGCCCCGCAATTATCACCGGCAGAACCTCTGAACTGCTGCTGCGACGCGCGCGAGAACTGAGCATCGAGTTAATCTACCAAGGCAGGGAAGACAAAGGCACGGCACTCGAAGAACTGCGCCAAGACCTCAAACTAAGCTACGATCAAATCGCCTACGTGGGTGACGATTTACCCGACTTAGCCGCGATTCGAGCAGCGGGCCTGGGCATTACCGTCGCCAATGGTCACCACTTCGTAGCACGCCATGCCGACTGGCAAACGCGTGCCGCGGGGGGCAGCGGCGCTGTGAGAGAGATCGCCGAGCTTATTTTGATGTCTCAAGGCAAGCTCAACGACGCACTTGAGCAGTTCCTGTAAATGGCTGCGCCGTCATTCAATATCAATGCTGCATCGGTCCTATCGGTACTGGCCGCTATCGCGGGCACCGTGATCTACCTCACGCAATTTAGTGAGAGCGGGAAATTGAGCCTGACTGACAGCTTCGAAGCCATCCCCGACGTTGACTCCCACCTCCAGGGCATCGAAGGCTTGAAATATCGCCAAGACGGCAATGTGGCATACCGCTGGCGCGCAGACAGTGCCGAACGCATGATTTCCTCGGGCAGCATCCAGCTCAATCAGCCCTTTTACATCGGCAATATCGGCGAGCAGCGGCCGTGGACGGCGCAAGCCATTACCGGCACACTGTCACAAAATGGCCAACAACTGCAGTTGCGTGGCAGTGTTGTTGTTGAAGACTTAATTCGCGAAGCGCAAATCCACACAGAGCAACTCAGCATTGACCTGGAGCAAAGCCTGGTTGCGACGGATCAGCCACTGCGACTGCAACTACCCAATGGCGAAACCCAGTCGGAGGGCATGACGGCCGACCTCGTTAACGAGAAAGTCGAGCTGCTCGCGAAGGTAAAAGGATACTATGAACCGCAATAATCTACCCACCTTCGCTATTAGCGCCCTGCTCTGCCTCGCCAGCAGCGTGCATGGCTTGCCCGATGATCGCCGCCAGGCCATCAACCTCAGCTCAGACAAAGCCACCTATGAAAACAATCGCGGCATTTACACGGGCAACGTCAATATGTCGCAGGGCAGCCTGATTATTCGTGCAGACAAGCTGATTATTGTCGAGGCTGACAGAAAAGTAACCAAGGTTATTGCCCATGGCAGCCCCGCCCATTTTGAGCAACAACCCCGCGCCGGGGAAGGCGTCGTGGTCGCCAGTGCTCGACTCATAGAATACAGCCTAAATGCCGAGGAAATCCTGCTGCAAAAAGATGCCACCATCCGACATCAAGGCTCAAAGATCAGTGGCGATCGCATTGTATACAGCGGGCGCAAGCAAATGGTCATTGCCGATGGCGGCAGCCACAAACTCGATGGCAGGGTACAAATGACCCTACAGCCTCAGCAGGGCGTGAGTGATACCGATAGCCCCGCGCCAAGCACCACCCCCGACACCCCGGAGACTCCCCGCTAACATGCCCGTATTGAAAGCCAGCAACCTCGCTAAAGCCTACAAAGGCAGAGAGGTAATCAAAGACGTCTCCCTGAGTATTAACAGCGGTGAAATAGTCGGCTTGTTGGGTCCCAACGGGGCAGGGAAAACAACCTGTTTTTACATGATCGTCGGCATCGTCAACGCCGACCGTGGCCGCATTCAGCTCGACGACAAAGACCTGACACCACTTTCCATCCAGGGTCGGGCCAAACACGGCGTCGGCTACCTCCCTCAGGAAGCATCCATATTTCGGAAGCTGAGCGTCGCTGACAACATCATGGCGATATTGGAGACCCGCAGCGACCTGAATCGCAAGCAACGCAAAGAAAAGCTCGATGCACTGCTACAAGAATTTCACATTGCCCATATTCGCCAATCGCCGGGTATGGCGCTCTCGGGCGGGGAACGGCGCAGAGTAGAAATTGCGCGAGCACTGGCCACCGAGCCCAGTTTTATTCTGCTCGACGAGCCCTTTGCCGGGGTAGACCCCATATCGGTGAACGATATTCAGCAAATTATTCGCCACCTGCAGGCGCGCGGCATCGGCGTCCTGATTACCGACCACAATGTGCGAGAAACCCTCGATATCTGCGAAAAAGCCTACATAGTTGGCGAAGGTCGCATCGTTGCTGAGGGCAATGCCGAGGCCGTACTCAACAACCAAATCGTGCGGGACATCTACCTCGGCGACACATTTACCCTTTGATCAAAAAATCGGCACAGCAATTGCTTTAAACGCCTATTGCAGCGGTGCGGCTGCGGGACTACACTGACCCTGAAGCATCGTCGTTTATGACTACATAACGGCATTTAATCCCTCAGGTATGGTTGTAGTAGAAGTCATTGCCTATGAAACAATCGCTCCAGCTAAAAGTCGGTCAGCAGCTGACCATGACGCCCCAGCTGCAACAGGCGATTCGTTTATTACAGCTCTCCACCCTCGACCTTCAACAGGAAATTCAGTCGGCACTGGACTCCAACCCCCTGCTGGAAGTAGAGGAAGACAGCGACAGCCCGGAACCCCAGAGCAGCAACAGCCAGAGCGAAAGTAACGCCAATGAGGCTGACAGCAAAACGACCTCTGCTGAGGAGGCGCCCAGCAACGACGCCGACAGTGAATGGGCCGAGCGCAGCGACATCCCCGAAGATTTGCCGGTAGACAGCCAGTGGGAAGACGTCTACCAAAGCTCTGCACCAAGCTCCTCCGCGGCCGGTAGCGCCGACGACGACTACAACAATGACTATCGCCACGGCAGCTCAGAGTCGCTCCAGGACCACCTGCGCTGGCAACTCAACCTCAGCCGGCTCTCAGAACTTGACCGCATCGTCGCCGATGCCATCATCGACGCGATCGATGAAAAGGGGCGGCTCACCGTCAGCCCCGAAGAGCTGGTGGACGCCTTCGACGACGACAATATCGAAATAGAAGAAGTGAATGCAGTCCTTCACCTCATCCAGCAGTTTGACCCCCCCGGTGTTGGCGGCCAGGACCTTCAAGAATGCTTGTTAATTCAACTTCGGCAGCTCTCCCCAGACACCCCATACCTGGCTGAAGCGCTGCAGATTGTCGA
This sequence comes from Spongiibacter sp. UBA1325, assembly GCF_002306875.1. Lineage (NCBI taxonomy): Bacteria > Pseudomonadati > Pseudomonadota > Gammaproteobacteria > Cellvibrionales > Spongiibacteraceae > Spongiibacter > Spongiibacter sp. UBA1325. The sequence goes on along the minus strand of NZ_DBTD01000001.1, from coordinate 29,447 downwards.
GCAGCACATGCCGCAGCTCGGCAACCGTGATTACAACCAAATCATGCGTCGCTGCCGGCTAAAAGAAGACCAACTGCGCGACACCCTGGCACTCATTCAAACGCTGAACCCCACTCCTGGTGACTGCGTGGGCAACGACGAAACAGAGTATGTGGTACCAGACGTATTCGTCAGCAAAAAAGAAGGCCGCTGGCTGGTTGAGTTAAACCCGGACATTGCCCCGAAAATACAAATTAACAGCCACTACGCATCGCTCGCCAAAGACAGCGGCACCAGCAGCGACAAAGACTATATTCGCGACAACCTACAGGAAGCGCGCTGGTTCATTAAAAGTCTGCAGAGCCGCAACGAAACACTGATGAAAGTCGCCACCAAAATTGTTGAGTATCAGCGCGGGTTCCTGGAGTACGGCGACGAAGCGATGAAACCGCTAGTGCTCCACGACATCGCCGATGCGGTGAGCATGCATGAATCGACGATCTCACGGGTTACCACGCAAAAATATATGCATACCCCGAGAGGCATCTACGAACTCAAATATTTTTTCTCCAGCCACGTCTCGACCGATACCGGAGGAGAATGCTCCTCCACGGCGATTCGTGCACTAATCAAAAAATTAATTGCCGCAGAAAATCCCAAAAAACCGCTAAGCGACAGCAAAATCACCCAACTGTTGGCCGAGCAAGGCATCAAAGTTGCCCGGCGAACCATTGCAAAGTACAGGGAATCACTAGTCATTCCGCCCTCTAACGAACGGAAAAGACTGGTCTAATAAGGCCCCAAAAGGCCCAAACAACGCGCCGGGAGGCGCCGGATGTTCTCAGCGATGAAGGAGCAAGATATGCAAATAACCGTCAGTGGTCACCATGTTGAAGTTACCCCGGCACTTCGCGATTACGTCAACAACAAACTCGCCAAGCTGCAACGGCACTTCGACAATATCACCAATACCGACGTTACCTTGTCAGTAGAAAAGCTGGTTCAAAAAGCTGAAGCCACCGTACATGTGGCCGGCGCCGATCTGTTCGCCACCTGTGAATCAGAGGATATGTACGCGGCCATCGACAGCCTCACCGACAAGCTCGATCGCCAGCTTATTAAACACAAGGAGAAAAACCTGGGCCACTAAAGGCCCGGGGATGTTCCGGAAACGTAAACATGACCCTTGATTCAATACTCAGCCCCGGACGTACCCACTGCGGTACGTCTGTGGGCAGCAAGAAACGCCTACTGGAACAAATTTCTATTTTTGTCAGTGAGGATAATGCGCAATTCAACGCCGACGAACTGTTCAACGAACTGCTCGCCCGCGAGCGACTCGGAAGCACCGGTATCGGGCACGGGGTTGCGATTCCCCACTGTCGCAGCCAGCAGTGCACCGAAATTACCGGCATGCTGCTTAAACTTGCCGAGCCTATCGACTTCGAAGCGATAGACGACCAACCCGTGGACTTAGTGTTTGCGTTGATCGTCCCTGCCGAAGCACACGACGAACACATTAAAGTGTTGGCAAGCTTGGCCAACGCCTTCAACGATGACGCTTTCCGCCAGCAGCTTCGCAGCGCAGACAGCGACAGCAGTCTTTATGAACGTGCGGTAGCCAGCTAGGCGTGAAGCTTATCATTCTCAGCGGCCGCTCAGGTTCGGGCAAAAGCACGGCGCTGCACCAGCTCGAAGACGAAGGCTTTTACGCCATCGACAACCTGCCGGTGTCACTGCTGCCCGCACTCGTTGCCGAACTCTCTCAAAGCACACTGAAAGTTCATCAGCAGGTTGCTGTCTGTATCGATGCGAGAAACTCACAAACAGAGCTCGCCCGCTTCCAAGAACTGTGCAAACAAGTTCGAAGCCTGGCCAGCTTGCGTATTCTTTTTTTGGATGCCAGCGACGACAAGCTCATTAAGCGTTTTAGCGAGACCCGTCGACGGCATCCACTGAGCACCGACTCCCAGCCGCTTAGCGACGCGATAAAGCAAGAGTCTGCGCTGTTGGAGCCCATCGTCGCCGAGGCATCGCTGACCATCGATAGCAGCGACATGACTGTGCATCAATTGCGCGCCACCATACGTGACCGCGTTCTCGGCGTCGACGCTAGCCGCATGGCATTACAACTAAAGTCCTTCGGCTTTAAGCGCGGCCTACCCATTGATGCCGACCAGGTCTACGATCTGCGCATGCTCCCCAACCCTCACTGGGACGAGGCGCTGCGCAGCCTCAGCGGCCGCGACGACGCCGTTCAGCACTTCCTCGATGCCCAGCCGCAAGTCCAACAGATGTATAGCGACATACTCACTTACCTGCTGCGCTGGCTGCCTGAGATAGAATCTGCCGGTCGCAGCTACTTCACCATCGCGATCGGTTGCACGGGTGGACAACATCGCTCAGTATACATGGCCGAAAAGCTGGCTAAGGCGCTTCGCGACACCTGTCCTGGCCTGCAAGTTCGCCACCGCGAACTTCAGCACTAACCTGGGCTGGACAAGGCGATGCAAGAAATCCAAATTCCTATCATCAATAAACTCGGCCTTCACGCCCGTGCTGCGTCCAAATTCGTGACCACCAGCACCGCATTTGCCTCTCGCATTCAGGTGTCGGCGGGGCAGCAATGGGTCGACGGAAAAAGCATCATGTCGGTAATGATGCTCGCGGCCAGCAAAGGCATGACACTGCACATTCGCTGCGAAGGGGAAGACGAACAAGCAGCCCTCGACGCTCTCGTCGACTTGATCGAACGCCGCTTTGACGAAGGCGAATAAATCAAATACTGCGCATTTCAGCGCGATTTCGCCCGTCTGCAATTGTTGCCCAGCGAAGATTAAAGGATAATTCTCGCCACACTGTGTGACTGCTATCCAGCAGAAAGCCGAACGCAACGCAGAGAGCTATATGGCCCAAACCGCAGAAAAGCCCCAAGCTGAAAGCCGCCTAGAGCTACTGAATGAAGCTCTGGGCTCCGGCGCGTTTCTGCAAATTCGGCGTATGCTCAATGGCCTGCCGCCCGTCGATGCCGCCCACCTTATTGAGTCGACACCGCAAAAAGTGCGGGGCGTGCTGTGGCAACTTGTCGATACCGAAAATGAGGGTGACATTCTCCAGCACCTGAGCGACGAGGTGCAGAGTCAGTTCCTGCGGCACATGGATGCCGAGGAAGTCGCCGCGATCACCGAGGGTCTCGAAACCGACGATATCGCCGATATACTCCAGCAACTTCCGGACCGCGTGATTCGCGAAGTGCTGGAGTCGATGGACCATCAAGACCGGGTGCGTGTGGAGCACATACTGTCCTACGACGAGGACAGTGCCGGTGGTCTGATGAACACCGACACCATCACTGTAAGGCCGAACATCACCCTAGATGTCGCGCTGCGTTACCTGCGGCGGCACGAAGAGCTTCCCGCAATGACCGATAGCCTGCTGGTCGTTAACCGTAATGACCAGTTCATTGGCTCACTGTCGCTGCGGAAACTGCTGGTCTCGGACCCCAGCGTTACCGTTCGTGAAATCATGGACACCGAGGTTGAGCCCATTGTGGCGTCCATGCCTGCGCGCGATGTTGCCAACCTCTTCGAGCGGCGGGACTGGGTCAGTGCCCCCGTGGTCGACGACAATCAATTGCTCCTTGGCCGAATCACCATCGATGACGTCGTCGATGTTATCCGCGAAGAGTCCGACCACTCACTGATGAGTATGGCCGGTCTGGATGAAGACGAAGACACCTTTGCATCGGTAATGACCACCGCGCCGCGCCGCGCCATTTGGCTCGGCATCAATTTGTTAACGGCCTTTATTGCCTCCGGTGTTATCAACCTTTTCGAAGGCACCATTGAAAAAGTCGTCGCACTGGCCGTACTTATGCCCATTGTCGCGAGCATGGGCGGTGTCGCCGGCACACAAACCTTAACCGTGGTGATTCGCGGGATGGCCCTTGGCCATATCAGCCGCAATAACAGTCGCTGGCTGATCAATCGAGAGGTTCTGGTAGGACTCATGAACGGGCTGCTGTGGGCACTCATTGTCGCGCTGGCCGCCAGTTACTGGTTTAACGACCCCTTAATCGGCGCCATTATCGCCGCCGCCATGGTAATTAACCTGATCACCGCATCACTGGCCGGCGCCATTTTGCCGCTGGTAATGAAGGCGCTAAACATCGATCCCGCGTTAGCTGGCGGCGTTGTGTTAACCACGGTTACCGATGTTGTCGGCTTTATGTCCTTCCTTGGATTAGCCACGTATTTTTACGCTTGAGTTCCACTCAAGCCAAGCCGATAGAGCAACCGTTATTGTGACCGATATAGACGATCAAGAACGCCCGAGTAAAACCGCACTGAAGCGCGAAATGGAAGCCCTGCAAAAACTGGGCAGTCGCCTCGTGGGCTTAAGCAATGCCGACTTGGCCCGGGTTCCCATCGACGATCCCGACCTTGAGGAAGCCATCGCCACGGCGCGGCGGATTAAGAGCCGCGAGGGGCTTCGCCGGCAAATGCAGTACATCGGCAAACTGATGCGCCGCATTGATGCCAGCGGCATTGAAGCCGCCCTGCTTGAACAGGAGCAGGGGCAAAAAGCATTGGCGCGACGCTTTCACGAGCTAGAGGACTTGCGAGACGATATGCTGGCCACTGGCGTGAAGGGCGTCGACGCCGCACTACAACGTTTCCCCAATGCCGATCGACAGCGACTTCGCCAGTTACTCATGCAAGCTGGCAAAGAAAAAACGGCGAATAAGCCGCCCGCAGCAGCGCGCAAGCTCTTTCGCTACCTGCGCGAACTTCAGCAAATTGCCAACGAAGAAGAAAGCCAGGCGTAGAACTAGAATCGCCGGTGTTGCGACACTGGCATTTCTTGACGCAGCGCTCGCTGCGCCGCCATGTCGATGTCAGCTGTCGCAATACCGGCGCCAAAGCCGAGTTCGGCGAGTACGCGCCCCCAGCTGTCAATCACGCAGGAACCTCCAGATGTCTCTCGGCGCGCGCTGTGAACACCACCCTGATTTGCTGCAATAACCGCTACCTGATTTTCAATTGCACGCGCCCGCAGCAGTGGCAACCAATGCGCCAGCCCCGTGCGCCGCGTAAACGCCGCCGGTAACGCCAACAGTTCCATCCCGTCATCGAGCATCAGGCGAAACAACTCGGGAAAGCGCAGGTCGTAACAGACCGCTACGCCAAGCCGCCCCCAGGGGGTATCAATAACGCAGGGCCGCTCGCCGGGAGCGTAGCGTTCCGACTCCCGGTAGCGTTGCTGTGCATCGCCAACGTCGGCATCAAACAAATGTAACTTGCGATAATCGGCGACACACTCACCGCTGTCATTGAAGACCAGCGAGGCGGCATAACAACGACCATCCGCCGCAGGCAGTGGCAGCGTTCCCGCGACAATCCACATCCCCAAACGTTTAGCCTGCTCGGCCAGCCGCCCCCGTATCTCTGCGTGCTGCTCCCGGCAAGCCAATTCGGCCAGCGCTGAACCACTGTCAAAACAGGCAAAATTTTCTGGCAGCACCGCCAGCTGCACTCCCTGACGAGAGGCCTTCTCCAGATGCTCCAACGCGTCATTCAGGTTGACGCTCACCGCTGCGCCGGACACCATTTGCACCGCTGAGACACGAAGACTCACGGCGCAACCTGCGATGGCATCTCTTGCCCCTTCAACTCAGTGGGTGAGACGTCAAAAATCTTTTTGAAGGAGAGTTCAGGCTGTTGAACAGTGCCCCGAATGTCATACACCGCACTGGAGAAGCTATCGACTTGCTCTTCGAACACTTTGGTTACCACATACGCTCCCGCAGCCGCCGGCAAGCCGCCAACCAGCGCCGCGACCCAGGGCAGGTTACTGCCAACAGGCAAGGTGGCAACGAGTCGCATATCTAAGGCCTCCGACACGAGGTCAATATTACCGCTCATCTGAAAACGGCTCGACGGCCCGCTGACTTCCAGTGGCTGGGTTAGCACCAATCGCTGCTGACCAAAGCCCAGTTCACCGCGCATGTCGTCAAAATGTACGCCTTTGCGGAAGACATCTCGAAAATCAAATTTTAAGCGGCGCACAATATTGGTCATATTAAAAATACCCAACACGCGCAATGCGCCACTGGCCGCATCTGAGGTCTTTAAAAACCGACCATTCTTTAAGGCGAATTTCACTCTTCCCTGACTCGCGCTCATCGCCCATTGGTCCGGTGAGCCTGGCCAGCTCACATTGATATCAAAGCCGCCGGAGCGCGTCTCTAGAGAGCGCTCATAACCGAGCGAGCTGAGCACTTTCCCCATATCGCGAACCGCAAATTTACCCTTGAGCTGAGAGCCTCGGCGACCATTTTCCTGATACCACCAATGCAAGGCGTTTTGCCTGCTGGCGTCGCCCAGGTCGATGCCCAACACTTGCCCACGCAGGGCTAAGAAATGCGCGCCAAACAGGTCTGTGCGAAGGTCAAAACCGACACGGCCATAGTTTTTATCGCCAATACTGAGTGATTCAATATCGACATCCAAGGCCGGAAACGACCTCGGATCAATATCGCCCAAATGCTCGGTCGCGGAGCCACTGCTGGCAAGGCTTGGCAGTGCGAGACGCTCCAGCATCAACACATAGGGGTCACCCAGCTGCGATGGCAGGGCAATATTCCCTGCAACCTCGTCACTGTCGACACGCAGCGTCCAATCCCCGCCTTCCGACCGGGCACTGATATTTGCGGAATGCAGGATTCGCCCAAGGACTTCCAGTTCATCGACCTGCAAGCGATCGACAAACACCGGGATTCCCCCTCCCGCCGTGGCAACAGGTTGCAGAGACTGCCATTCTAAATAATTGTCGAGAGCCAGCTGCCACTGATCCATGGCAGCAAACGCCAGCCTCCCACCAATGCTCAACGCGCCCTCGCGCAACGGCGCTCGGTTGCCATCGCCCAGTGTCACGGAAATAGCGCCATCACGCTGGCGGTACTGCAAACGAAACAACTCAGAAAGCTCGACGCTGAGCGGTGCCCCTGAACCGGTAAAGGACTGATAAATTTTCAATGGCCGAGGCTCATCGGCGGCCTTGTATAGCGGCTGTGGCAATCGCACTTCCACTCCGCGCATCGCCGACTCGATTTCAATCCCAGGGCGTTTGCCACCCGCTTGCACATGCACATTTACATCTGTGCGCCCCTGCAAAAAACCGAGCGCAGGCTGCTGTAACCATGCGCGTACGGCGGCCATGTCCATTTTCCCGGACGCCTTCACATGGACGACGTCATCGCGCTGCTCTATGCGTCCTTGAATAGGCTCCCCCAACACCGACGCCCGCAAGCCGGAACTATTCAAACCGCTATCACTGCGATACTGAAGAGGGCCACGGACGTTATTCAAGGACAAATTAACATCCGGCAAGGTAAGCTCTGACAGTGCTAAATCCGCTTGCACCGCCACCTCTGCACGCGGCTCACCGACTAACGGCATTGTCAGCGCGAAGCTGCTATCCACCACACCTTCCATGCGCCAGTCATTTAACACTCCCCCCGTCATTGCCCCGAGGGGGCTGCGCTTAAACAGGTCCTGAACAGCCGTCGCTTGCACACTAGCTGCGGTATTCACCGTTAGTACCGGGCCATCATGATCATCCAGGCGCACATCAACCCGTGGCAGCTGCATGCCCACGAAATTTCCCGCATACGCCGTGGCCCACACCTGCCCGCCATCGAGGTAGACCTGCGCCTGCTCAGCGGCAACCTCGGGCCACTCATCGTGAAAGGCCAACGCCAACGCCCGCGTATCAAGCTTCAACTGCACCGTGCGCCCATCGTGGTCGCCACTGCGTAGCGACCCCCGGTATATAAATTCAGCCGTGGCTGCCCGACCCGCGCGAATACTTTGATCCAACCAGCGCCGCAAGCCGGCATCCAGCACCTCGGGAACATAGGCCTTCGCCGACGCCAGCGGTAATTGCTGCGCCGCTATTGCCAGGGTCATTAGCGGTGGCTCCGGGGCCTCTTCTGACAGCGGCAGATCTAAGCGCAGCATGGCTGTTAGCGGTGCGTCTCCATCTCGCGCCTGCAGCGGCGAGCTTCGCAGTACCAGCCGGTCATTGTTCAACTGCCAATGTACCTCGCCCCTCATATTGTCGAGCGTGAAGGCCTGGGGATATAAATTGGGAAACGCGAGGCTAAGCGCGTCGGTATCGATCACCGCGGTTCCGGTATTTTCATCAAGCTCCAGGTAGCCATTTACCCCCTCTGCACCCGGTGCCCCTTGCCAGGGCGCTAGCGCGACATTGGAAAGCTCACTTCGCAGCGAGAAGCTGGATGCTTCGCCGCGCTTAATATTCAAATGGAGGTTGTTAAGCCGCCCCGATGGTTGCAAGGTATCGAGGGTGTCCTGCAAGTCACGTTTCAGCACACCGCTGTCGCTCAGCAGCGCCGTACTTGCAGCCAAATCCAGCGCGGGCAGAGAAAATGTCCACGACACGGCGTCCTGATGGGTGAGCGACAGGCCCGCCAAATCCAACTGTTGGTCGCGCCACTTGGCCGAGAAATCGCTAAAGCCTATCTGCCAGAAGTCACCGCGGTGATGGCCGACAAACTCCATTGAGACATCGTGAAATTGTTCTGTCGACCCCCACAGAGCACCCGCCGCCAGGGTATCTGCCCGAATCGCCCCCTTTGCCACCATGCGGCGCCCCGCTTGCCAAGTCAGCCAAAGACGGCCGTCCACCGGGTTGTGAATAATCTGCTGATTGCGAAACAGGGGGGCGAGGGCTGAGAAGCGACTGTCATCAAGCGATACAAATGCCGACGCCCGGAAATCGCGATCGCGCGGGTCACCATAGGCTTCGGCAATTAGGCGGATCTCGCCGGTTTGATCCGCACTCAGGCTGGCATAGCTACGCCGAAAATGCCCATCGCTCGACCAACTGAAGTCGCGACTGCGCACCGAGGTTTTGCTGCCATCAGCAAACGTTAAGCTAACATCCAGGCTTTGCATACTCGCCCGACGCACCGCGAGTACAACATCGAGTAGGGTGTCTAGATTTGTCCCGCCACCGCCACCGGACATGCCGGGGATCGACCAGCGCCCGGCCTCATCTTGAAGTAAGTCGAGCTCAATGTGACCCACACGCAGTTGCTTAAGCCGTGGACCAACACCGAGCAAACTGCCAATTGGATCGAGCACCACTTTGGCTCGGTCCAGCTTGATGGCACCGCCGCCAATATCCAGGCTTTCCACGCGCAAGACCGGCGACAGCCCCGACCAACTTCCCGTCAGCGCCTCCGCCTGAAGTTCAATACCAAGCGCCGCCTCAAGTTCGTTAAAAATTTCCGCTTGGTAGCGCGACACCAAGCCGATGTATTGACGCCCCAAACTGGCGTAGAGCGCCAGTAGCACGAGTAGCAGCAGTGCTAAGCTCCAGACCAGAGCGTAGGCTCGTCGCAACAATCCCTGTAGCATCGCGATCAAGCCACTCGCGCTAAAACAGCGGATTTACAGCAGAACGACATCGAACTGTTCCTGGGTGTACATCGCCTCAACCTGAAAGCGAATACTGGCACCGATAAATTCTTCTAAATCGGCAACGCTGGCCGACTCCTCATCTAATAAGCGGTCGACCACCTCCTGCGAGGCCAGCACTAATAGGCTGTTGCTTTCGTAGGCTCGGGCTTCGCGCAGTATTTCTCGGAACACCTCGTAACACACCGTCTCCGGCGACTTCAATGAACCGCGGCCATGACAGTAATGGCAGGTTTCACACAGCACGTGTTCCAGGCTCTCGCGAGTACGCTTGCGCGTCATCTCAACCAGGCCCAGCTCAGAGACCCCGGTAATACTGGTCTTTGCGTAATCCTTCTCCATCGCCCGTTCTAGCGCGCGCAATACCTGCCGACGGTGCTCAGCATCTTTCATATCGATAAAGTCGATAATAATAATGCCGCCCAAATTGCGCAGGCGAAGCTGGCGAGCCAGCGCTGCCGCCGCTTCGAGGTTCGTTTTAAATATGGTTTCTTCCAGGTTGCGATGACCGACAAATGCCCCGGTATTAATGTCGATGGTGGTCATCGCCTCGGTCTGGTCGATAATCAGGTAACCCCCGGACTTCAATTCAACCTTGCGGCCAAGGGCGCGCTGAATCTCGTCTTCAACGCTGTACAGGTCGAAAATCGGCCGTTCACCGGGGTAGTACTCCAGCTTAGAGCGAATCTCTGGCAAATAGTCTTTGGCAAACTCATCGACACGCTGGAAACTCTCCCGGGAATCGATGCGGATTTTTTCCAACCCGGGATGCACCAAATCACGCATTGTCCGCATAAACAGCGGCAGGTCTTCATAGATTACTGAGGGTGCCGTATCACGCTTCATACGACGCTCTACCGCCAGCCATAGCCGACGCAAAAACGCGACATCCGCGCGCAGTTCATCCTCGCCCGCCCCTTCGGCAGCGGTGCGCAGAATGTAGCCATCCGTCAGTACTAAAGGCTCATCGTCATCACCGTCCCGCAGGATGTTCTCCATCAAATCTCGCAGGCGCTGCCGCTCGTCTTCATCGTCAATGCGGTGAGACACACCGAGGTGGGACGCCCCTGGCATATAAACCAAGTACCGCGACGACACCGACAAGCGGGTACTCAAACGCGCCCCTTTGGTTCCCATAGGATCCTTAGTGACTTGAACGGTGAGCTGCTGACCCTCGCGGATTTTGCTGCGAATATCCGCGTGCTCACCGCCCTCTTGCTCAAGGGCGACAATATCTGAGGCGTGAATAAAACTGGTTCGCTCCAGGCCCACTTCAACAAACGCCGCCTGCATGCCGGGTAGCACTCTTACGACCTTGCCTTGGTAGATATTTCCAACAATGCCTTTAGAGCGGGTACGTTCGATATAGACTTCCTGCAACACCCCGTTTTCAACGACCGCAACCCGCGTTTCAACCGGCGTTACGTTAATCAGTATTTCTTCGCTCATGGTTTCACTCTGCCAATGCTGTCGGGGGTTCTATACCCACCTCGCGCAGCGCTTTACGGGTCTCGTATAGCGGTAGCCCTACCACCCCACTGTAACTGCCATTGATACGCTGAACAAACTGTGCGGCACGCCCCTGTATAGCATAGCTGCCCGCTTTGTCATCGGCCTCTCCGCTGGCGAGATAATCATTGATATCGCGATTGCTCAAGGGGCCAAAAAATACCTCTGTTGCCACTAACTCAGCGTGCTGCACACCACCTTGCGACACCGCTATTGCGCTGAGCACTCGGTGACCGCGATCACATAAGGCGCGCAACATCTTCGCGGCCTCCGCGCGGTTGCCAGGTTTGCCGAGAATACGTCCGTCGAGGTCAATGGCAGTATCGGCAGCCAATACCACTGCCGAGGGGTATCGCTGCGCAATCACGTCGGCCTTTTCTTGCGCCATTCGCAACACGTAGTCATCGGGGCGCTCTCCGAGGCGAACGCTCTCATCGATGTCGGCAGGGCAAATCTTTGCCGACAACCCCAACTGCCCCAGCAGGTCAGCGCGCCGCGGTGACGCAGAAGCAAGGATCAAGGTCATATCAGTAGGCCACAAACACACGCTGCAACCACGACATCATCGGGCGCAGGAAAAACCAAAGTAAGGCGGTGGAGAATACCGGCAGAAAAACCAACCAATGCGTCTGAGAAACGCCGTTTAAATTTTGCGCCCACTGATCGACAAGAATGCGGAACAACTCCAGCAGGGCAATCAGCGCCGCCTGCTTTCGCAAACTGAACATCCGCAGCTGTTGGTAGGATATTTGAATGATATAGGCGACGACGGCCAGCGAAAACGCATTCTGCCCCAACACCGTGCCAAGCAGAATATCCTGGATTATGCCGCCCAACCAGCACAGGGCAATTCCAACGTTTTCGGGCATTGCGAGCAGCCAGTATATCAACACCAGCATCAACCAGTCCGGCCGCAGCCAAGCCAGGCCAGCCGAGAGCGGCGCAATGGTAAGTACCAGTGCCACCAGCAAACTCACCGCGACAAAAATCAGCCCCTGAGCGTGAGAGTCCATGGCTTACTCCACCGCAATTTTGTCGCTAAATACCAGCAACACATTGCGACTGCGGTCGAGCTCTGCCAAGGGGCGGGCATTAATTTCAGCAAAGGGTTTACCCGGGTCGATGGCAACTCTGGTGACTTCGCCCACAGGGTAGCCTGAGGGGAAGCGGTCACCGAGGCCCGAGCTCACCAGCAAGTCCCCCACCTGGATATCTGTTGTCGCGGCAACATGGGCAACACTTAGCTCGTCGATACGACCACTACCCTCGGCCACAGCGCGCAGACCATTGCGGCTGATTCGCACGGGAATAGCGTGGGCGCTGTCGGTAATCAGTAACACCCGACTGTGGTAGACGCCCACGTCGACAATCTGCCCCAGCAGGCCCTTGGCATCGATCACCGGCTGACCGACAAAGGCATTGTCGCGGCTACCCTTATCCACCACCAGCATATGCCGATTAGGGTCAGAGGCCACACCAACAACTTCGGCAACGACCACCGTATCTTTGACGCGCTCTGCCGAGTTCATCAGCTCGCGCAAGCGGACGTTTTCCGTACTGAGCTCGATATATTTCTGCAGTTTGGCGTTAAGAATCAGCGATTCGGCACGCAGGGCACGGTTTTCTTCAAGCAGGTCGCTGCGGCTACTAAACACGCCGCTAAACTGAGCACTCAAGCGAGAGGGCACGTCGGCCAGCCAGTAAAACGGCGCGGCAACAACAGAAAGCTGGGTGCGAAGGGGGGCCATAGACTCCAGGCGGGCACCCAGAAGGATCAGGGCAAGCGCGAGGCCGCCCAAAAAGACAAGTCGACCGCCCGATGAGGGCGGCTTGGAGAATACCGGTTTAATTGCCGCGTCCTCCCTCTGCTGAACGCACGGTTACACGAGCACGCCTGTGGCGCAACGCCACAAGAGCATGCTTATTCAGCAGACAATATATCCAGGTGGTGACGATCAACCATTTCCAGTGCCTTACCACCGCCACGCGCAACACACGACAATGGGTCCTCAGCGATAATTACCGGCAACGCACTTTCATCGGCAATCAGCTGATCGATACCCGTCAGCAAGGCGCCACCGCCCGTCAGTACGATGCCGGTTTCCGCGATATCGGCAGCCAGTTCTGGCGGAGATTGCTCCAAAGCGCGCTTCACGCCCTGGGTAATTACCTGAAGAGGCTCTTGCAACGCTTCGAGAATTTCATCGCTATTCAGGGTGAAGCGACGGGGAATCCCCTCGGCCAGGTTGCGGCCGCGCACGTCAATTTCCCGCAGTTCGCTGCCGGGGTAGGCACAACCAATTTCTTGCTTAATGCGCTCGGCGGTCGCTTCGCCGATCAGGCTACCGTAGGTGCGTCGCACATGCGTGACAATGGCTTCGTCGAAGCGGTCACCACCAACACGCACCGAGTCGGAATACACAACGCCATTCAGAGAGATAATCGCAATTTCAGTGGTACCACCACCAATATCAACCACCATCGAGCCTGACGCTTCTTCAACTCGCAAACCGGCACCAATCGCGGCGGCCATTGGCTCCTCAATCAACCGCACCTCGCGGGCACCCGCACTGAGTACCGATTCGCGAATCGCCCGGCGCTCTACCTGCGTACTCTTACAGGGAATACTTACCAATACGCGGGGGCTGGGGCGAATAAAGCTGTTTTGATGGACCAGTTTAATAAAGTGCTGCAGCATCTTTTCCGTCACCTGAAAGTCGGCGATAACACCGTCTTTCAGAGGGCGAATAGCGGTGATATTCCCCGGTGTTCTACCCAGCATGCGCTTGGCTTCAATCCCGACAGCCTCGACCGTTTTCTGGCCATTGTGCACACGGATCGCCACAACTGAAGGCTCGTCAAGCACGATACCCTGGCCGCGAACATAGATGAGAGTATTGGCCGTTCCCAAATCGATCGACAGATCATTGGAAAACATCCCGCGGATACGTTTTAACATTTGCGATTATCACCTTATACGATTCTGCGAAGACCGAGAATCGGGCTGGCAGGGCCGAAAACGCGGCGCAAAAGGCAGCACTGACCCCTAGATTAAAAACTTTGCCACTCTATCAACGCCGGGGATTCAGGGCAAGGCGCAAGTATGATAAGTTTACGGGCTTTTCCCAACCGCACTCCGCATCCGCTCTCGGCTTGCGAAGCGCGCGTTATCAGCGCAACACGCGCCACGAAGCCAACAGGGTGAACCATGAGTTTAGAACAGGGCGATATCGCCAAACTGGCAAGGCTGGCTCGAATTCGCATTAGCGAAGAAAGCAGCGAAGAGCTGCGCCAGCGAATCAGCGACATTCTCGGCATGATCGACACCATGCAGGCCGTCGACACTGACGCCGTAGATCCGATGGCCAACCCCCACGATGCAACACAGCGCCTGCGCGCAGACGTGGTCACCGAAGTTGACCAACGGGATGACTTTCAGCGCATCGCTCCCGCCACCGAAGACGGCCTCTACCTTGTTCCCAAGGTTATTGACTAGCCCCTAGCCGCAGCCCCTAATTTAAGAGTACTCGACACCATGCCCAGTCATACCGTTGCCGATCTTCTTCGTGGCCTCGCCGCCGGCGACTTTTCCAGCGAAGAAATCACCCAACAATACCTCGACGCCATTGCCGACCGCGACGGCCAAATCAACAGCTTTATTACCGTCACCCGCGAACAGGCCCTCGAACAGGCGCGCGCTGCCGACAACGCCAGGCAACGCGGCAACGCCGGAGCCTTGTGTGGATTGCCCATCGCCCACAAGGACATATTCTGCACCGAGGGCGTGCGCACCAGCTGCGCGTCGAAAATGCTCGACAATTTCATCGCGCCCTACAGCGCCACCGTGGTAAACAACATGGCCAGCGCCGGTGCCGTTATGCTCGGCAAAACAAACCTGGATGAGTTCGCCATGGGCTCGTCAAACGAAACCAGCTATTACGGCACTGTGCGCAACCCCTGGAACACCGATCGCGTCCCCGGCGGCTCCTCGGGCGGCAGTGCCGCAGCCATCGCGGCGGGCCTTGCTCCTGCGGCCACGGGCACCGACACCGGCGGTTCCATCCGCCAGCCAGCGGCGCTGTGCGGCCTTACCGGCCTGAAACCCACCTACGGACGAGTGTCGCGTTACGGCATGATCGCCTTCGCCTCCAGTCTCGACCAAGCGGGCCCGATGGCACGCAGCGCCGAGGATTGCGCCCTGTTACTGCAAAGTATGGCGGGCTTTGACGAGCGCGACAGCACCAGCATGGATGTTCACGTGGACGACTACGCCGGCGCTTTGGATCAGGATTTGCGCGGCCTGAAGATCGGCCTGCCCAAAGAGTATTTCAGCGCTGGTCTCGACCCCGCAATTGGCGACGCGGTGCATGCCGCACTGGAAGAGTACCGCAAAATGGGGGCGGAGACGGTTGAAATCAGCCTGCCCCACACCGAGCTGGCGGTACCGTGCTACTACGTCATTGCACCGGCCGAAGCGTCAACTAACTTGTCACGCTTTGACGGTGTGCGCTACGGCTACCGCTGCGAAAACCCCACAGACCTCGACGACCTCTACACCCGCAGCCGCGAAGAGGGCTTTGGCGAGGAAGTAAAACGGCGCATATTGGTGGGCACCTACGCCCTGTCGGCGGGCTTTTACGATGCCTACTATCGCAAGGCACAGCAGATTCGCCGCCTGATTAAGCAGGATTTCACCGACGCCTTTAAGCAGGTAGACATTATCGCCGGCCCGACAACACCGAACCCTGCCTTTGGCATCGGTGAAAAAGTAAGCGACCCCGTGACGATGTACCTGGAAGACATTTACACCATTGCCGTCAATCTGGCGGGGCTACCTGCCCTCTCCATGCCCGTGGGCTTTGCTGGCGAGTTGCCTGCCGGCATGCAGCTGATCGGCCGAGACTTCGACGAGGGCCGCCTGCTGGCCGCCGCTCACCAGTATCAACAGCGCAGTGACTGGCACCTGCGTACCGCCCCAGACTGCGCGTAAGGAGAAGCCCGGATGCAATGGGAAGTTGTTATCGGGCTGGAGGTTCACGTCCAGCTCACCACCAAATCAAAGATTTTTTCCGGTGCCAGCACTGCCTTTGGCGCGGCACCCAACAGCCAAGCCTGCGCGGTCGATCTGGCCCTGCCCGGCACCCTGCCCGTTCTCAATGAACAGGCCGTTAACGACGCGATTTTGTTCGGTTTAGCCATCGATGCCGATATTTGCCGCGATTCGGTATTTGAGCGCAAAAACTACTTTTATCCCGACCTGCCCAAAGGCTATCAAACCAGCCAGATGGACAAGCCGATTGTCGGCCACGGGGTGGTGGAAATTCGCCTGGAAGATGGCAGCACACGCAATATCCGTGTTCACCACGCCCACCTCGAAGAGGATGCAGGAAAATCTCTGCACGAAGACTTCCACGGCATGTCTGGCATCGATCTCAACCGCGCCGGCACACCGCTGATAGAAATCGTCTCTGAGCCCGACCTACGCAGCGCCGAGGAAGCGGTTGCTTACCTGCGCAAGATTCACTCCATCGTTACTTATCTGGGTATCTCTGACGGCGATATGTCGCAGGGCTCAATGCGCTGCGACGCCAATGTTTCAGTGCGCCTAAAAGGCGAGGAAGAATATGGCACCCGCGCAGAGATCAAGAACATCAACTCCTTCCGCTTTGTCGAGCGCGCCATCAAAGTAGAAGCGCAGCGCCAAATCGACTTGATTGAGGACGGTGGCAAAGTCGTGCAGGAAACCCGCCTCTACGACAGCGACAAAAACGAAACACGCTCCATGCGCAGCAAGGAAGAAGCCAACGACTACCGCTACTTCCCCTGCCCCGACCTGCTGCCGGTTCATATCGAGCAATCCTTAATAGATAGCCTGCAAAAACAAATGCCGGAGCTGCCAGACGCCAAACGCCAGCGTTTTGAAACGGAGTACGGTCTGTCGACCTACGACGCCAGCCTGCTAACCGCCGAGCGAAGCATTGCCGACTTCTTCGAAGCATGCAGCAAGGTCGCAGGCGACGCAAAACTCGCCGCCAACTGGGTCAACGGTGAACTGTCCGCTGCCCTGAATCGCGAAGGCAAAGCACTAAAAGACAGCCCGGTCAGCGCAGAGCAGCTCGGCGGCCTGATAGTGCGCATACGCGACAACAGCATCTCTGGCAAAATCGCCAAGCAAGTATTCGAGGCGCTGTGGAACGGCGACGGCCAGAGCGCCGACGAGGTAATAGAAGCCAAGGGTTTGAAGCAGGTGTCTGATACCGGCGCACTAGAGGCAATGGTAGATGAGGTTATTGCCGCTAACCCCGCTCAAGTCGAGCAATACCGCGCCGCCGACGACGGCAAGCGCAAAAAGCTTATCGGCTTCTTTGTCGGGCAAATAATGAAGGCCTCCAAGGGGCAAGCGAACCCGGGAATGGTCAATCAACTTTTGAGCAAAAAACTTAGCGATTAACACCGCCGCAAGGCACAACGGGATAAACAATGAAGAAAGACAAAGAAAAAGTATTAGATGAAGTATGGACTGAGGACCGCGTGCGCGAGTTTCTCAACGTTGAAGCCAAAGCTGGCGTGGATGCAGACTTTCACCGCCTACTCAAAGCCTACCAGAGCATGCGCGCCGACGACTTTGAATTATTCATCGGTATGTTTTTGGAAGCCGGCGGCAATATCAACGCGGTAGATAGCGCGCAGCGTAGCGTACTAAGCTATGCCAAAGAACACCGCAACAGCGATGACTACATTGCGGCGCTGGAGAAGCACGGCGCCAGCCTGTAACGGCCGCGCAGCGCCATCAAACACTGCGACCGCGCGTTAGCCGGTCGCGGTTTTCCTGTTTTTTCCTCTCGCTTTTACGCAGCAACACATAAACCGCCCCTGCTCCGCCATGCTGTGGCTGTGCACTACAAAAAGCCTGTACATCGTCGATTTGCGGCAACCAATGGGCAACGTGTGACTTCAACAGAGCGACACCGCTGTGATTTCCCCGGCCATGCACGATAATTAAACTGCGCAAATCCATCGACATCGCATCGCGAATGAACTCAAAGACCTGCTGGCGCGCACGCGCCACCGACATTTTATGTAAATCCAGGCGTGCTTCCGCCTCATAGCGGGCCTGCTTGAGCTTGCGATAGACACCGTGCTGCACACCCTCGCGCCGGAAGTCCACCATATAATAGGGGTCTAGCAGTGGCACATCGTTGTCGGCCAAAAAATTCTTCACGCCCGGCTTGGCTTGCGCCGCCTCTCGGCGGGCAGCAAACGACGGGGCATCGACGGCCGCTTTTTTGAGCGCCACCCGCGCCGGCTTTTGCAGGGGTTTTACCCCCGCCATTTCTTCAGCAAATAGCTTGTCGTCGTCGCTCATTATTCAACCTCACCCTCATGCCTCTTCGCGGCGAACTGAGGTATTATCCCGGGATGACTACCGATACCGCAAACGCCGGGGCATGCCCTCTGTGCGAGGGAGAAAATCAATGCGCCATTGCAAAGGGGGAAGCGCCCCAGCAGTGCTGGTGCATGTCGGCAACACTTGACCCAGGTGCACTGCAACGTGCGGCAGCACTACCCGGTGAGCGCCGCTGCATATGCGCTGCCTGCGGGGCAATCAAACACGCCCAGGGTGATGCTGGCTAATAGTCTGCCTGCAACGCCTCATAGCGTTTACATGCCGCCGTTTCTTCGCCGCCATCTAAGGCCTCACAACTCTGCTTGGCCATAGAGCGCAAGCAAGCGACGGCGGGGCCGTGCAGAGGGTGACTGCGCGCCGCCGCGTCAGTAAATGGCTCTTTCATGCTATCGCACATCTGCATCAACTGCTGATCGACCAACGCGCGCATATCTGCACTAAGCTCCACACCGGCCATGCTCTGACGCGCGCACTGGCGAGCTTTTTCACACATTGCCATGGCCGCATCACTGAGCTCGTCGGCGCGGCCATTCGCGCCGCACGCAACCGCCAAGGCCAGGATCGCTATTGTTTTACGCATTAGCTTTCCTCCGCCACAACACGCACTTTGAGTTTACTGGTTCCGATACGCTCAACAACGCGCGCGTGGACCACCTCCGGCCCGGGAATCACATCGACTAAACTCAGCGCATCACCTTTTTGGTAGGTATTCGCGGTGCTACTCACCACAATTTCATCGCCCGGTGACAAACTGGCCAGCATTTTTACCTTGATCGGCTGACCCGCGTGCGCCGCGCCAAGCAGTGCCATCAGCAGCACCATTACCCAAACTTTCATAATTTCCTCCTGACAGCCGTTGATTATTCTTCCCTGTCATTTAACGGGGAGTCTGCGCCCAGCGCAATAAGCAACTGTGCCGACTCGGCGCAATGCTTTGCAAGCTCGGATATCGGGCTTACCATAGCCTTTTTCATTGCAAGGATTTGCACTATGCCCCCTGCATTACTCAGCGGCCCACAGTATCTCCATCGCGGTTTTCAGCTGTTGCGCCTGCCCGGCATTCGCCTGTTTGTATTACTGCCGCTGCTCATCAACGTCGCGATTTTCGCTGCACTTAGCTATTTAACCATGTCCCGCTTCTCTCAGTGGATCGGCCAGTTAATTGGCTGGCTACCCGACTGGCTGGGCTTTTTGGAGTGGTTGCTGTGGCCCCTCGCCGTGATTCTTCTGCTGGCCATTGTGATGTATTTTTTCAGCACCATCGCCAATCTTATTGCCGCCCCTTTTAACGGGCTATTGGCTGAAAAACTCGAAGAACACCTCTGCGGGGAAGAGGTGGCAGGCCGCGAAACCATTGCCCAAGCGCTAGCGAGCTTTCCGCGCAGTATCGGTCGTGAATGCCGCAAACTTCTCTACTATGCGGGCTTCGCCATCCTCACCCTAATAGCCAGTTTTATTATTTCGCCCCTGGCCCCGCTGCTTTGGTTCGCAATGAATGCCTGGATGATGGCCATTGAATATTGCGACTATCCAATGGACAACCACCGGCTCAGCTTTTCAGAAGCCCGTCGTCGGGTAGCCAGCCAACGCGGCACCAGCTTTAGCTTCGGCGCGTTGGTTATGCTGGGCACAATGATCCCCATCGTAAACTTAATCATTATGCCCGCCGCGGTATGCGGGGGCACGCTGATGTGGGTGGAAAGGCTGAAGGAAGGGGGAAATAAGCGCGCCTAGCGCGCTTATTTCAGCAGCTCTGCTGGCGGCTGCTCACAGGGCAGTTTCATGGCAAGCTCTGCTTCGATATCGGGCAGCAGGAAGGCGTCGTCTTCACAGGCAAAGCTGATCGACGTTCCCGTCGCGCCTGCGCGACCAGTGCGACCGATACGGTGCACATAATCGTCGGGCTCTTCAGGCAGGGTGTAATTCACCACGTGGCTAATACCCTTCACGTGAATACCCCGCCCCGCAACATCGGTGGCCACTAGGCAGTTAATCTCACCGTCTTTGAATTGTTGCAGTGTTCTGGAGCGCTTGTTCTGAGGGATTTCACCGGAAAGAATACCGCAGCGAATCCCCGCTTTGCGCAGTCGCTCGTGTAAGCGACGTGTTTCATCACGCCTATTCGCAAAGATAATGACGCTGTTCACGTCATCTTGCCTAACAATATTCAGCAGCAATTTGAACTTGTCGTGTGACTCAACGAGATACACTTTTTGGTCGACGGTATCCGTCGCCACCGACTCCGGCTCTATTTCAATTTTTACCGGATCTTCCGTCCACTGCTCAGTGAGGCGAATAATATCCTCAGTAAATGTGGCGCTGAACAGCAGGGTTTGTCGGTGGGTCTTTTTCGGGGTCAGACGCACAATGCGCTTCACCTGGGGGATAAAGCCCATATCCAGCATGCGGTCGGCTTCATCAATAACCAGCACTTCCACCTGATCCAGATACAAATCGCGACGACCCGAGAAGTCCAACAGCCGGCCCGGCGTTGCGACCACGATATCGACGAGATCACTATTGAGCCGCTCAAGCTGCTTTTGGTAGTCCATGCCGCCGATCAGCGTCACCACATTCAAACCGCAATGGGCACCCAGCTGGCGGGCATCTTCACCAATTTGCACAACCAATTCGCGGGTAGGGGCAATAACCAGCGCGCGGGGCTCACCGGCAAAACGCTCTTCTTCCACGGGGTTGTTGAGCAGATCGTTAAAAATAGTGATCAAAAACGCCGCGGTTTTACCGGTTCCGGTTTGCGCCTTACCGATAACATCGTTGCCGCGCAACGTGTGTGGCAGCGAAGCGGCTTGGATTGGGGAGCAGTACTGAAATCCGGCATCGGCAATACCGTGCATGAGGCGAACATCCAGCCCCAGGTCATGAAAGCGCGTTTTGCCCTCTGCTTCGGGTACGGCAAACTGCTCAATACGCCATTCTGGCTGGGGCTTTTTAGGGCGTTTTTGCCGTGGCTTATGCTGCGAGCGCCCGGTCGCTTTATTGCCGGGCTTGCTTTCTGAACCCGCTTTTTCCTGCTTGTCGGTTTCTGCAGTCTGGGGTGCGGGCGAGGATGAAAATAACTTTCTTAACAAAATGATCTCTTCTTTTACTGTGACTCTGTGCAATATTCGACCATTCTAGCACCAAACACCCGCACTAAGGTTAATAAAGTCAGCTTAGCGCGAGGGCTTGGGGTCGTCTGAGCTGGCGTCCTGAACTGCTTGGTCACCCACGTCAGCATCGGAGGCCTGGGGCTTCGGGTCGGGCATTGACTCCTCAGCGACCGGGGATGGATTTTTTGTCGAGACGCTCGGTTCGGGTTCGGGTTCGGGTTCGGGTTCGGGTTCGGGTTGCAAATTTTGCGACGCTCGCTGCAGGTGATAGCGAGCAATCGCCGCCCGACACTGCCGGTCAAGATAAAAATCCAGACTCAGCCAGCGCCCAGCGCCGCTGAACAATAGCGCCAGCAGCATAATGAAGTAGGTCGCGGCAAATTCGATACCATTGTTCAGGACGACAAAATTTCCCTTCGCGGTAAGCCAGGGGTAGTTGCCATGCTCCTGGAGAATGGCGCTAGCACGCTCGAGTCGGCGCCCCACCTCTACACTGTTTTCCAAACTCTCCCGCGCGGCTGGTAGCCCAATATCGGCTAGCGGCTTGGCGGCGCTATTCAAAGGGTCACTGGGCGCGATCGCAAACCAGCCATTTGGCCAATGCACAGTGACCGCAGCCACGGCCATGGTAATTAACAGCGGAATACACGCCCAGCGCAAAGCAAAACCAAAAAGCAGGCAAAAGCCGCCAATCAGCTCGGTATATGCCGCCAGTTGCGCCATCAGCATTGGCTCAGGCAACCCCAGGCTGTGCTCAAACCACTGCGCCGTTGCATCCAAATGATAGACCTTGCTGAGCCCGGCAGCGATCATCACCGGCGCCAGATACAAACGCATCATCAGCGGTGAGATAAACGCCAAGCGCTTGAGCAGCGCCACCACGCCGTCGTGAAAAAAATAATAGGCTCGCAATACGTGCACCATCGGCAATCCCTCTTTGTTATTAATGTTGTCGTGCCGGTTTATGGACGCACTATGCCATTATCGACCAGCGCTGCAAACCGGGCAGCCGGGGTCACGCCCAAGCCGCAACTGGCGAATATCCATGGTAAGTGCGTCGATAATCATCAAGCGGCCGCAAAGTGTGCCCGGCAAGGCAAGCAGGCACTTAATTGTTTCAATCGCCTGCATGCTGCCCACCATACCGACCAGGGGAGACAACACGCCACTGTCGGCGCAGCGCAAATCATCGCCGCCTTCGTGATACAGGCAGCGATAGCAGGGGCTATCGGCCTGACGAAAATCATAAACGCTAAGCTGCCCTTCAGCGCGAATGGCCGCGCCGGAAACAAGCGGCACACCGGCGCGATAGCAGGCCTGGTTCACCGCAAACCGTGTCGCCAAATTGTCGCAGGCATCCACAACAATATCGACAGAACTCACCGCCACGTCGAGCGCTTCACCCTCGAGTCGCTGCGCATATTCGTGCACCGAGACATCCGGGTTCAGCTCGGCAACGCGCTGCGCCGCCGAGGCCACTTTATGACGACCGATATCAGCAGTGGTATGCGCAATCTGACGCTGCAAATTACTGAGCTCAACGGTATCGCCATCGGCAAGGTTCAGCTCGCCCACACCTGCAGCGGCCAGGTACATCGCCACAGGAGAGCCCAGACCACCCACGCCGACAACCAGTACGCGACTGGAGAGCAGTGTTTGCTGCCCCGCCACATCGATTTCTGGCAATAAGATATGCCGGCTATAGCGCAATAATTGCTGATCGCTTAACTCTTTCATAACTTGGCCTGCACCACCTTTTGCCCCACGGTCATACGCTCGTTGCCGCCGTAATCGCGGTGCGTTTCCACACTGACAAAGCCCGCCGAAACAAACAATGTCCGCACCGCTGATGCTTGCTGATAACCGTGCTCCACCAGCAAATAGCCATTGTCAGCCAGATAGGGCATCGACGAGCCAACAATGTGTCGCAGATCAGCCAAGCCACTCTCGGGCGATACCAGCGCGGAGGCGGGTTCAAATCGCACATCGCCCTGGTCCAGGTGAGGATCTTGAGCATCGATATATGGGGGGTTGCTAATAATCAGATGAAACGGCTCGCTCGCGTCCAATGCCGTAAACCAATCCGACACCGCGACACGAACATTATCCAACCCCAGTGCATGGCGGTTTTGTTCAGCGAGCGCCGCCGCCTCGGGGGAGCGATCCAGCGCCCAACACTGCCAGCGAGGCCACTCACTGGCCAGCGCCAAGGCCAATGCCCCCGTACCGGTTCCAAGGTCGAGCAGGCGACCCGCCTCATTATTCTGGCAAAGACTCAGCGCCAGCTCGACCAAACACTCCGTATCCGGGCGCGGAATCAATGTATGCGCATTGACCTGCAAAGGCTGAGACCAAAATTCCCGATACCCCAGGATATGCGCTACCGGCTCCCCCGTGCGGCGGCGCTCAAGAAGCGCGCAAAACTGCGCCTGCTGCGCTGGCTCTAATAGCCGCTCGGGCCAGGTATAGAGGTAACTGCGGGGCCGGTCGAGCACATGGCAAAGGAGCAGCGAGACATCGAGCCCCGCCGTATCACTCACTGACTCAAGCTGGTGCTGGCACGCCAACGCATCGGCGATACTCATTGCACCCGGCGCCACCATTGCCTTACTCAGCCATTGCCGCGAGCAAGTCTGCCTGATGCTCTTGGCGCAGAGGACCGACGATTTGATCGACGTCGCCCTGCATAAATTCATCAAGCTTATACAGCGTTAAGTTAATGCGGTGGTCGGTCACCCTTCCCTGCGGGAAATTGTAAGTGCGGATACGCTCCGAGCGATCACCGCTGCCGACGAGATTACGCCGCTGATCCGCCTGCGCTTGTTGGTGCTCACTGTTGCGCACATCGTTGATACGGGCCGCCAACAGCGACATCGCCCGCGCCCGGTTTTTATGCTGGGAGCGCTCATCCTGGCACTCAACCACAATGCCGCTGGGGATATGCGTAATACGCACGGCGGAATCGGTCTTGTTGACGTGCTGACCACCCGCACCACTGGCGCGGAAGGTATCGATGCGCAAATCGCCTTTATTGATCTCTACTTCTTCGGCCGCTTCCGGCTCAGGCATCACGGCAACGGTACAGGCCGAGGTATGAATACGGCCCTGTGACTCAGTTTCTGGCACGCGTTGAACCCGGTGAGCCCCGGACTCAAACTTTAAATGGCCATAGACATCCTGCCCCGCAACACGGCTAATAATTTCCTTGTAGCCGCCATGCTCGCCGGGACGCTCATTGAGCACCTCAATCTTCCAGCCCTTGGACTCGGCGAATCGCGAATACATTCGGAACAAATCGCCGGCAAAAATCGCCGCCTCGTCACCGCCGGTACCGGCGCGAATCTCTAAAAACACGTTGTGGGAGTCATTGGGATCGCGCGGCAACAGCAGGGTCTGCAGCTCCGTCTCCAGCGTTTCAAGCTGCTGCTCGCCGTCGGCAATTTCTTCCTCGGCCATCGCCCGCATGTCGGCATCGTCTTCCTCTAGCATCAATCGCGCTTCGTCCAAGTCATCACACACTTGGCGATACCGCGCGTAGCTGGCCACTACCGGCTCAATTTCTGCATATTCCTGCGAGAGGCCACGAAACCGGTTTTGGTCGGCGATAATATCGGCATCGCTAAGCAGCGCGCCGATCTCCTCGTACCGATCAAGCAGGTTTTCCAGTTTGCTGCGAATAGACGCCTTCATAAAATCTCGCTTGGCTACATATAGAAAAGTAAACGTGGTGATGCAAAAGTCGCGGAGGGTACCGCGCTAGTTTTCACGGTCCTGGTCGCGCAGCTGGAGCAGCTCGCGGGCCCAGTCGACCAGATCGTTACGCCCCTTGGCGCCGGCTTCTTTTATCTGCGTGGTGGGGCTGTGAATCAGTTTATTTGTCAGCCCCCGCGCCAGTTGTTCAAGCACCACGGCAGCATCCTCACCCTTGGCCAACTGCCGACGCGCGCGTTCCAGCTCGGCATCGCGCAGCCCCTCAGCCTTGGCGCGGAAGTCTTTGACGGTAGCGACGGCACCGCGCGACCGCAGACGTGCCTGCCACTCTTCAATGGCCGCAACAATTAACTGATCCGCCTTGCGCGCCTCAGACTCGCGCGCGCGCTTATTTTCGTCAACGATCTCACGAAGGTCGTCGACGGTATACAAATACACATCATCAAGTTCGGCAACCTGGGGCTCAATATCCCGGGGAACCGCAATATCCACCATCACCATTGGCCGGTGTTTGCGCTTCTTCAGAGCCACCTCAACGGCGCCTTTACCAAGAATCGGCAACTGGCTGGCAGTGGATGCCACGAGAATATCAGCATCGCGCAAGTACGCTGGAATGTCAGACAGCATTACCGCCTCTGCCTGGAACTCCTCGCCCAGCTGTCGCGCGCGCTCCAGGGTGCGGTTGGCAATGATGATGCGCTTCACCCCCTTTTCCCGCAGGTGACGAGCCACCAGCTCGATCGTCTCGCCTGCGCCAATCAGCAAAGCCGTACACTTGGATAATTTACTGAAAACATGCTGAGTGAGTGACACAGCGGCATAGGCTACCGACACCGGGTTCTCGCCAATGGCAGTGTCGGTGCGCACCTGCTTGGCAACGCTAAACACCTGTGAAAACAGCTGATGCATGCCCGAGGCTGCGGTACCCGCCTCGGCTGCCAGCGCATAGGCTGACTTCATCTGCCCCAGGATTTGCGGTTCACCCAGGACCATAGAATCCAGGCCGGCGGCGACTTCCATCATGTGTTGAAGCGCCTGGCTATCGCGACTGATATAGCAGCAGTCATCCAAATGGCTGCGCTCGACATGGTGAAAACGCGACAGCCAGTCGAGCATCTTTGCGTCGTCAACCGCATCGCCTTGACCGCCCAACGCGTATATTTCAGTGCGATTGCAGGTAGACAGAATGGCAAGCTCCTCACCCAAGCCACAGGCCAGGGCGTCCTGCAGTGCCAAGTGAATTTGCTCAGGCACGAACGCCACGCGCTCTCTTACCGAAAGCGGGGCGGAATTATGATTGATGCCAACAAGGAGCAATTTCATTCAGTTGGGAAGCCGAGTCAGGAGCGCAAAACTGACGCGGATTCTATCAAGTTGGCGTTCAAATGTGGATTTTATTACCAAAACAAGCCGCGATTTCTCTGCCAGCCGGTGATCATTCCTGCTCGCAGCGGTCATAGAAGGCACGCGTCGCCCAACTGGCGATAGAAATAAGGTAGGATTATTCCAGCCATTACACCGCGACGACAACGCGGCGCCATCGCAACAGGACAACAATGTCACAACGCTTACACTACACCCTCATTGGCCTATTCCTCTTGGCCTCTGGCTGCGCCCTGACACCGGCAGACCACAAGCCGGAGAAAGCCGTCGCCGCCGAAAACAAGAGCGCGCCCCTCAGAGCCCTGCCAGAAGACAGCGTTTACGACCTGCTGCTCGCCGAATTGTCGCTGCGCAACCACGACCTCAATACCGCCCTGGGCAACTATCGCCGACAGGCAGATCGCACCGGCGACCTTGAGCTGATTGCCAGCACGGCGCGGCTCGCCGACTATATGGAGCAACACAACGTCGCCGCGGTTTACGCGCAGCGCTGGCTAAAACGCGACGCCGACGCCAGCGAGGCCCACTATATACTGGCCGGCGCGCTATCCCGCCTGGGCGACCCGCTCAGCGGCCTCCCCCATATGATCCGCGTGCTCGAACTCGGCGATGAAACCAACTTCGCAGCAATGGCTGCCACGGCACTTGGCCGCCCCGATGCTGAAAAAAATGCCTTTTTCGAGGCCCTGCAAACTGTCCAAAGCCAACACCCCAGCGACAACAGCCTGCGTATTGCCCTGGCGCTTATGCTGCAATACCGCCAGCGCGAGGAAGACGCATTAGAACTTGTGCGCCTGGCATTGGATGAAGAGCCGACCAATCCCCACGCCCTGCTCATTGAAACGCGCACCCTGAGCCAGCTCGGGCGCGACGACGAAGCGATAGAACGACTCAAATACGCCGTAGACCAAAACCCGAGACACAAGCGCCTGCGCCATGACCTGTGCCGCAAGCTGGTTAAAGTCGATGTCTATCAAGCCAAGGCGCACTATGAAGTACTGGCCCGGCAATACCCACAGGATCACGATATCTTGCTGGAGTTGATGCTGATAAACCGCGAGCTCAGCAATACTGAAGAAGCCGAGCAACAACTGGAAAGCCTGAGCGCCAATCCGCAGCAACGCAGTCGGGCGCACTATGTACTTGGCCGCCTCGCCGAAGAAGAGCGCGACTGGAGCGACGCCCTGCAACACTACCAGCAGGCGACCCGCTTACCCGAATTCAATGAGGCCAGCCGGCGGGTAGCCAGTATCAGCCTATCGACAGAGGGCCGCGAGCAGGCCCTGTCGCGCCTAGCCGACTGGCGCGAATCACTACCGGAACACGCTGAATTCATTTATTTGCTGGAAGCCGAAATTCTGCGCAAGGCCGATTTAGACGAGCGTGGCTTTTCACTGCTGACTCAGGGCTTACAAACACTGCCGGACAGCACCGAATTGCGCTATGCGCGGTCACTATTTTCTGAGCGCTTGGGCAACCTACCCGCCGTGGAAAAGGACCTGCGCTACATTATCGACCGCGACCCAAACAACAGCGCGGCCCTCAATGCGCTGGGCTACACGCTGGCCAACCGCAGCGCACGACTGGATGAGGCCCAGCGCTTAATCGAACGCGCGCTTAAGCTATCGCCCGACGACCCCGCCATATTGGATAGCTACGGCTGGGTGTTGCTCCTTAAAGGTAAGACCGAGGCTGCGCTCAGCTACCTTGAGCGCGCCTTTGCCCAAAGTCAGGATCACGAAATTGCCGCCCACCTCGGTGAAGCCTACTGGTTACTCGGCAGAGAGGATGCCGCCCGCGCGGCTTGGCAGAAAGGCCTGCAAGACACACCGAACAGCCCCATTATCTACGACACTTTACAGCGACTGAAACTCCTCGATGAATAGACACATCCGCCTGACCAGTATTGTCGCTGCGGCCGTGCTCACAGCCTGTAGCAACCTGCCCCCGGCCACCCCCGGAGAGCAGCACTGGCATATGCAAGGCCGAATCGGCCTGTGGCAAGGCAGCCAGCAAGAGAGCAGCCAAATCACCTGGCTACAATGCGGCGACCATTACGCCAAAATACGCCTGACCGGCCCGCTAGGTGTCGGCGGCGCCGAAATCATCAGCGACCCCTCAGGCGCCCAGCTCACTTATAAAGGCGACGTTCGCCGAGCCGCCAGCGCCGAAGCGCTTGCCGCCGATATCGGCTGGCCCGTTCCCGTTTCT
>NZ_DBTD01000001.1:0-331 GCF_002306875.1 Spongiibacter sp. UBA1325 | reverse complement strand
CGGCTGGCCCGTTCCCGTTTCTGCTTTGCGCCACTGGCTGCGTGGGCGCGCCGCCCCCAACGCGCCGCTGGCGGCGCAACTTTCGGCAACCGGCCAACTCAGCTCGCTGGAGCAATTTGACTGGCAGATTCAATTTGCCCGCTATCAACACGACAGCACCGACGCCCTGCCCCAATTGATTGAAGCGCAACGCGGCGATACCCGGCTAAAACTGATCGTTAAATCATGGCGCAATGGCAAACAGGAATGCGCACAATGAACACTCTCAGCCTGCCTTGCCCGGCCAAAATCAATCTATTTCTGCACATTACCGGCCAGCGCGACGACGGCT
>NZ_DBTD01000009.1:727255-727597 GCF_002306875.1 Spongiibacter sp. UBA1325 | reverse complement strand
ATCTTCGCAAAGCTCGCCCAATAAGTCAGTGGGATCGACCGGCAGTTCTGGGGGAGTACCTGGGTCGCCACCGCCGCAGAATGGCGTCTCACTATTCGGGTCAAAGGCACCACACAAAGCATCCTGGCCATCGGTTAAGCACTGTTGGGGATTGGACGTGTCGTCACAGAGTTCGCCCAGTAAGTCGGCGGGATCAACCGGCAGCTCCGGCGGAGTGCCCGGATCACCACCGCCGCAAAATGGCGTTTCACTATTAGGGTCAAATGCACCACACAAAGCATCTTGCCCATCGGTCAAGCACCGCTGCGGATTCGAGGCATCTTCGCAAAGCTCGCCCAATAA